>NZ_JBFBMD010000002.1:0-398254 GCF_040686915.1 Rhodococcus sp. NPDC077669
GATCCATCACTACAATCACCACCGACCCCACACAGGCATCGGCGGCAAGTCACCCATCGAGCGACTGACCGTCCACAACGTCCCCGAGAAGAACAGCTAGGCCTCTGTCGGCGCTTCTTCCTTCTTCTCCGGCGTGAAGTCGACGCCCGATTCCTTGCGCTGCTGCGCGGTGATCGGTGCGGGCGCGTCGGTCAACGGGTCGATGCCGCCACCGGACTTGGGGAATGCGATGACCTCACGGATGGAATCGACTCCGGCAAGCAGCGCGGTGATGCGATCCCAACCGAACGCGATTCCGCCGTGCGGCGGCGCGCCGTAGCTGAAGGCATCGAGAAGGAAGCCGAACTTCTCCTGGGCCTCTTCCTTGCCGATCCCCATGATCGCGAACACTCGTTCCTGAATGTCCTTGCGATGGATACGAATACTGCCGCCGCCGATCTCGTTTCCGTTGCAAACGATGTCGTAGGCGTAGGCCAGAGCAGATCCCGGATCGGTGTCGAATGTGTCCATCGACTCCGGCTTCGGCGACGTGAACGCATGGTGCACGGCCGTCCACGCCCCGGACCCGACGGCGACGTCGCCACTGGCGGTGGCGTCGGACGTGGGCTCGAACAGCGGCGCGTCGACGACCCACACGAACGCCCACGCCTTGGGGTCGATCAGGTCGAGCTTGCGTGCGATCTCGCCGCGGACGGCGCCGAGCAGTCCGCGGGAGGCCTTGACCGGACCGGCGGAGAAGAAGATCGCGTCGCCGTTCTTCGCGCCGACGTGCGCAGCGAGGCCGTCCCGTTCGGCGTCGGTCAAGTTCTTCGCGACCGGGCCGCCGAGGGTGCCGTCCTCACCGACCAGCACGTAGGCCAGGCCCTTGTGTCCACGCTGCTTGGCGAATTCCTGCCAACGGTCGAGCTGCTTACGGGGCTGCGACGCACCGCCGGGCATGACGACCGCACCGACGTACGGAGCCTGAAAGACGCGGAACGTGGTGTCGGAGAAGAAATCCGTGCACTCGACCAGTTCGATGTCGAATCGAAGATCGGGCTTGTCGGAGCCGTACCGGCGCATGGCCTCGGCGTAGGTGATCCGCGGGATGGGTGCCGTGAAGTGGTGCCCGACGAGCTTCCACAGCGACGCCAGAATTTCTTCGGCCAACAGGATGACGTCGTCCTGGGTGACGAAGCTCATCTCGACGTCGAGCTGGGTGAACTCGGGCTGACGATCGGCCCGGAAGTCTTCGTCTCGATAGCAGCGAGCGATCTGGTAGTACCGCTCGATACCTCCGACCATCAGCAGCTGCTTGAACAGCTGCGGGCTCTGCGGCAGTGCGTAGAAGCTACCCGGCTGCAGACGAGCGGGAACGAGGAAGTCCCGTGCGCCCTCGGGGGTGGAACGCGTCAGCGTCGGGGTCTCGACCTCGACGAACTCGTGGTGCGCCAGAACCGATCGGGCGGCGGCGTTGACGTGCGAACGCAGTCGAATCGCATGGCCGGGGCCCTCACGGCGCAAGTCGAGGTAGCGGTATTTGAGGCGTGATTCCTCACCGGGCTGATCGTCGAGCTGGAACGGCAACGGTGCGGCCTCGGACAGGACCTCGATCTCGGATGCCTCGACCTCGATGGCACCGGTGGGGATCTCGTAGTTCGCGTTGCCTTCGGGACGACCCTCGACCTTGCCGGTCACCTTCACCACGTACTCGGCGCGCAGTCGGTGGGCCTGCTCGAGCGCTGCTCCCTCGCGGAAGACGACCTGAGACACACCGGATGCGTCACGCAGATCGATGAAGATGACGCCACCGTGATCGCGTCGACGGGCCACCCATCCCGTCAACGTCACAGTTCGGTCGACGTGCTCGGGGCGTAATGAGCCGGCGAGATGGGTGCGCAGCACGGGTGTCCTTTCGAGAAAAATCCGCTGATCGTGTTCTTCGCTCACCGATCCTACGGAGCGCATCGCCGCAGAAGGAAACGAGATCCCGTCCCGGCATGCGAAGCTAAGACCGACAGTGGCGGTATCGGTTCGCACGGAGTATGCGGGCTCGGCGGAGGGGAACTCCAGCATGACGTTCAGAGAAGGCTCGCAAACGACACCGGGCCGAGTCTCCGTCGGTGGTAGCGGCGGAGGCGGCGGACGCGGCAAGTTGGCGATCGGCGGTGGCGCGGGTGGGCTGGTCATCATCGTCCTCGCGCTGCTCTTCGGCGGCGACCCGGGAGCAATACTGAACCAAATCAGTGGGGGCGACAGCTCCGCCGGGCAGGGCGAGGACGGGTCGTCCGGAACACTCGACTGCGACGTAGCAGACGCGAACAGCAACGTGAACTGCCGCGTCGACTTCACGGTGGGAAGCCTGGACACCGTCTGGGAATCGCAGCTGCAGCCTCAAACCGGCGTCGCCTACGTCCAGCCGGACGTGCGGTTGTTCTCCGGAGCAACGAACACCGGCTGCGGCAACGCCACCAGCGCCGTCGGGCCGTTCTACTGCCCGGCCGATTCCACGGCGTATTTCGATACGAGCTTCTTTCAGGTCCTGGTCGATCAGTTCGGCTCCAGCGGTGGGCCACTGGCACAGGAGTACGTCGTGGCGCACGAGATCGGCCACCACATCCAGAACCAGTTGGGCGACATCGGGCGCGCACAGCAAGACCCTCAGGGTCCCGAGTCCGGTGGCGTGCGGGTGGAATTGCAAGCCGATTGCTACGCAGGAATCTGGGCGCACTACGCGGCCGAGACCGTCGACCCGAAGAGCGGCGTCCCATTTCTCGAACCGCTGACCTCCGCCCAGATCGACGACGCACTGTCCGCCGCATCCTCGGTGGGCGACGACCGGATTCAGCAGGCGTCCACCGGCCGGGTCAACCCCGAGGGCTGGACGCACGGCTCGTCCGCCCAGCGCCAGGCGTGGTTCTCCACCGGCTACGAGACCGGACAAGTGGCCGCCTGCGACACGTTCTCGGCTCGCGACCTCGACAATCCCTGAACCAGTACTGCTCAGAACAGCGTGAGTGCCGGCCCCGAGGTCACCAACCCGCGGGGTTCGGCAGGCTCGTTCGCGGGCAACGCGCGGGTCTGGTCGGCGGCGAAACCGTAGGTGTCGAGCAGCGGATCGATTCTCGCCTTCAGCCACTGCTTGTACTCCGGAGTGACGTACGCCCCGTGTCCGTAGAGCTGGCGGTATCTGCGTACCAACGCCGGGTGCTCCTTCACCAGCCAGCTCATGTACCAGTCCTTGGTGCTCGATCGAAGATGCATCGGCAGCGCCGTGACGGTCGTCGCCCCGGCCTCGGCCAGCGCAGCGATCAGCCCGTCGAGTTGTTTGGCTCCGTCGGTGAGAAACGGAATGACCGGCGCCACCAGCACACCGCAGTCGAGTCCCGCATCCCGCACGGCGCGGATGAGGTCCAACCTTGCTCGCGGACTTGGTGTTCCGGGTTCGAGCTGCTTCTGCAAATCTGCATCGTGGATCGCCAAACTGATGCTCACGTGTACGTCGACCTTCTGTGCAGCCAGGGTCAGCAGCGGCAGATCCCGTCGCAACAGCGTTCCCTTGGTCAGGATCGAGAACGGCGTACCCGACTCGGTCAACGCGCGAATGATGCCGGGCATCAACCGATATCGCCCCTCGGCGCGTTGATAGGGATCGGTGTTGGTCCCCAGCGCGACCGGCTCCCGCTTCCAGGATCGACGTGCGAGCTCTTTGCGGAGGACTGCCGCAACGTTCGTCTTGACGACGATCTGCGAGTCGAAATCGTTGCCGGAATCGAGGTCCAGGTATTCGTGTGTCGGCCTCGCGAAGCAGTACCGGCACGCATGCGAGCATCCGCGCATCGGATTGACGGTCCACGAGAACGGCACCTGCGATTCGCCCGGAACCTCGTTCAGGGCACTCTTGCACAGCACCTCGTGGAAGGTGATGCCCTCGAACTCCGGGGTCTGCACGCTGCGGACGAGCCCGGACCGTTCCAGCCCCGGTAGCGCGCCCTCGTCTGCGGCATCGAGAGTCTGACCGGCCCATCGCATGCACACAGTCGAACATTTGTTCTATGCCGTGTCAAGGTCGGCATCGCTCCCCCGCATCCCCCGGTCGGGTCCGGCAGCCGACAAGCGATAGCGTAGGGCCCGAAGTCGATCCTAGGAGTGCACCGCACGTGACCGCCCCGAACACACCGACCCTGGAACCCATTCTGCGCCTGGGCCTCACCCTGGGACCGGCCATCGAGATCGGTTCGGTGCCCGAAGGCGACCGAGTCGTCACCACCGTCCTCGGCGGGGCCGCACCCGGCCCGGACATCGAGGGCACTCTGGCTGCTCGATCGACCGTCGTCAGCGTCACCCGGCCCGACGGGTGCACCGAGTTCAGCAGCGATCTCGTCCTCGAATTGGCAACCGGCGGTTACCTTTCGCTCGACTACCGAGGAGTCCAGTTCGGACCGGCCGAGGTCATCGACGCTCTGAACGATCCCGACCGAGAGGTCGACCCGGCGACCTACTACTTCCGCGGCACGTTGCGAGTGTCGACCGCTGTTCCGAAGTTCACGTACCTCAACCGGGCCCTCGTCGTCACCTCCGGCTCACGATCGGCCGAGGCCGTGGTGCTCGACGCATTCCTGGTGACCTGAGAGCCGTCCGCTCTCATCCGAGCAGCTGCGCGACCTCCCGGTCGGTCAACGTCGCGTGCGGAGTGCGACCCTTGCTGCGAACCAGTTCGATCGCTCGGTAGAGGGGCCGTTCGTCCAGCCCGGCGTCGCGCGCCTCGGCCCGCAGCTGATCCACCAGCACCGACGCGATGGCCGCCGCGGGAACGAGTTCGGTGGTCCACAGCGAATCGGCGAGCGTGCGCAACGCAAGAATCGGCAGTTCGCGGCCGCCACCCCTGGTGTAGAGCGCCAACGGCAGAACGATACGAGTACGACCGTCGTAGAGCCGCAGCGAGATCTGGTCGATTCCGGCCGTGCGGATGGTCATTTCCGCCGTCACCACCTCCGGCATGTTCAGCCGTCGGGTACGCAGTCCCCGAGCGCACAGCCGTGGCCCGTCGATCCACACCCGGCGGCGCAATCCCAGCCAACCCGACAGCGCCGCCGGACCACCGACGATCACTCCGACGAGGACTGCCACCCACACGGGGACGACGAGCGCCAGAACGACGCCCAGCACGACTCCGACCAGTAGCGAACCGACCACGATCTTGCGCAACCGCGGCGCGAGGAACTCCGCCGAGACCAGATCGAGGGCTACCGGACCCGCCGAGGGCCGAGGGTCATCGGCCAAGGTGCACTCCGAGGACGTCGACCACGTCGGCCAACGCGACCGTCTCCTGCTCGCCGTTCGAAAGGTCTTTCATCACGATGGATTCGGCCGACAGCTCTTGATCGCCCAGCACGAGTGCGTATCGGGCTCCCGAACGATCGGCCGCTTTCATCGCTCCCTTCATGCCGCGATTTCCGTACGCCATGTCCACCGCGATGCCACGTTCACGCAACTGCGCCGCGATGTCGACGATCGCGAGTTTGGCTGCGGCACCCATCGGGATGCCGAACACCTGACACCGCGACGTCGTGCCTGCGGTCTTGCCCTCGGCGGCCAACGCGAGGACGGTGCGGTCGACACCGAGCCCGAATCCGATACCCGACAGCGCCTGCCCGCCCAACTGCTCCATCAGGCCGTCGTAGCGGCCGCCGCCGCCGATGCCCGATTGGGCCCCGAGGCCGTCGTGCACGAACTCGAACGTCGTCTTCGTGTAGTAGTCGAGTCCACGAACCATGCGCGGGTTGACCAGGTACGGAACATTCATCACATCGAGGTAGGCCAGCACCTCGTCGAAGTGCTGCTTCGCAGAATCGGAGAGATGGTCGAGCATCAACGGCGCGTCGGCAGTCATCTCGCGAACCTCCGGCCGCTTGTCATCGAGAACCCGCAGCGGGTTGATCTCGGCGCGTCGACGCGTGTCCTCGTCCAACGGAAGCGCAAAGAGGAACTGCTGCAGCAACTCTCGATACTGCGGGCGGCAGGTGTCGTCGCCGAGCGAGGTGATCTCGAGCCTGAAACCGGTGAGACCGAGGGCGCGGAACCCGGCATCGGCCACGGCGATGACCTCGGCGTCCAACGCCGGGTCGTCGACCCCGATCGCCTCGACTCCGACCTGCTGCAGTTGGCGGTAGCGGCCGGCCTGCGGGCGCTCGTACCGGAAGAACGGCCCGGCGTAGGCCAACTTGACCGGCAGCGCCCCGCGGTCCAAGCCGTGCTCGATCACCGCACGCATGACGCCCGCAGTCCCCTCGGGACGCAGAGTCACCGACCGATCGCCGCGGTCGGAGAAGGTGTACATCTCCTTGCTGACCACGTCGGTCGATTCGCCGACTCCCCGGGCGAACAACCCGGTGTCCTCGAAAATCGGGAGTTCGATGTGGCCGTACCCGGCGGCGCGCGCCGCACCGAGAAGGCCCTCACGGACAGCGACGAATTCGGCCGAATTCGGGGGGAAGTAATCGGGAATGCCCTTGGGCGCGGAAAAGGTGGTCGGCTTGCTCACGGTCACAGCTTTCCTTGCTCGGGGTCGCCGAGTCCAACGAGGAACGGATTGGACCTGCGCTCCTGACCGATGGAACTCTGTCCGCCGTGTCCGGGGAGCACGACGGTCTCGTCGCGCAGCGGCAGCAACCGCGACGCGATGGACCGTAGAAGTTGATCGTGGTCGCCGCCGGGCAGATCTGTCCGGCCGATCGACCCGGCGAACAAGGTGTCGCCGGTCAGCGCCAACGGAACCGTCCCGTCGGGACCGTTGGCCTCGGTGAGGAACACCACCGAGCCCTGCGTGTGCCCTGGAGTGTGCACGACCGTGAAGTCGATTCCCGCGAGGCTCAGACGTTGCTCGTGCGCCAACTCGATGACCTCGTCCGGCTCGTGGAACTCGAGGTCGCCGAGCACGGCAGCGAGCGTCGGACCGGTCCCTTTGATCGGGTCCGCCAACATGTATCGATCCTCGGGCGCGATGTATGCGGGGATTCCGTACTTCGAGCAGACCGGCTCCACGGACCACGTGTGGTCCAGATGACCATGGGTCAGCAGCACCGCTGTCGGGGTCAGCGAGGATCGCGTCAGGAAGTCGACCAACGGATCGGCGGCATCCTGGCCGGGATCGACCACGACGCACTCGGATGCGTCGTCCTGAGCGAGGATGTAGCAGTTCGTCTGAAACATTCCTGCGGGGAATCCGGTGACGAGCAAGACAATCGCTCCTAAGAGGCAGAGGCCGAAGTACCGAGCCAGCTTAGTGGGGAGGTTCTCGTCGGGTCCCCCCAGCATGCTCTCAGGCAATGATGGCAAACTCGCGTTGGCCGATTGTCGGCCGGCTACCACACGACCCACCCGCTCAGCGAGCAGGCGTGGTCGAACCAGGACAAGCGGGAGGACACGAATTGCCCAGCAACGAGCAACGGCGCGAGGCTGCCAAGCGAAAGCTCGAACGCCAACTCGTACGACGCGCAGAGCGAGCACGACGTCGGAAGCAGTTGACGATCGCCGGCTCCATCCTCGGTGTGGTTGCGGTCGTGGCCGTTGTCTCGGTCGTCTTCGTGGTGACCCGCGGTGACGACGACGCGAGCACGGCGCAGGACTCGACCACGTCTGCACCGGCCGATTCGATCATCGCTGCGGGCCGTACGGAACCGCTGCCCGAGACGGTGAACTGTTCCTACCCTGCCGCCGCGCAGCCGGCCGCCAAGCCCAACACCCCTCCCCGCACCGAGAACATCCCCACCAGCGACGAGCCCTTGAGCTACAGCATGGCCACCACCGCCGGCAACATCGGCCTGACACTGAACAACCCCGAATCCCCGTGCACGGTGAACAGTTTCGTGTCCCTGGCCAATCAGGGCTACTTCGACGGCACCACCTGCCACCGCCTGACGACGGGTGCCGGCCTGCAGGTGCTGCAGTGCGGCGATCCCACCGGCTCCGGTAGTGGCGGGCCGGGCTACCAGTTCGCCGACGAGTTCCCCACCGACACGTACGCCGAGGGCGATCCTGCCGCGCAGACTCCTGTCCTGTATCCCCGCGGAACCCTGGCGATGGCCAACGCCGGCCCGGGAACCAACGGCAGCCAGTTCTTCCTCGTCTACGGCGATTCGCAACTCCCGCCCGCCTACACCGCCTTCGGCACGATCGACGAGACCGGTCTCGCCACCTTGGATGCCATCGCGGCCAAGGGGGCGCAGGGCGGTGCCTCCGACGGCGCACCGGCCGAGCCGGTGGACATCACCTCGATGCAGAGCGACCTGTGACACGCGTACCCGGTCTGGTGATCGCAGCCTCCGCTGCGGCACTTCTTCTCGCCGGCTGCTCCGGATCGACGGAGACCGCTGCCACGCCCGCTCCGACCGGTTCGACGACCGCTGCCTCGACGTCGGCCACGACGACCACCCCGCGGCCGCCGCTGAATCTGTCGCGGTTCGGTGCGCTGCCGCCCGTTCCGCAGCCGACCACCGATACGGTCTCGTGTGCGTACCCGGCGGAGTCTCCGGCCGCCAAGGAGGTTGCTCCGCCTCCGACCGAGAACATCGACGTCTTCGGAACGGTCGACGTGACGCTGTCGACGACCCAGGGCGACATCGGAATGACGCTCGACCGTACCGAGGCCCCGTGCGCCGTCAACAGTGTGGTCAGCCTGGCTCAGCAGGGCTACTTCGACGGCGCACCGTGTCATCGGTTGACCACGTCCCCCGGCCTCGAAGTGTTGCAATGCGGCGACCCGTCGGGATCGGGTCGTGGCGGCCCCGGCTACAGCTTCGCCAACGAATACCCCACAACGGCGTTCGCCGACGATCCCGCGCAGGCCCAGAACCCGGTCGTCTACCCCCGTGGCACCCTGGCCATGGCCAACGCAGGCCCTGACACCAACGGCAGCCAGTTCTTCCTGGTGTACGCCGACTCTGTGCTGCCGCCGCAGTACACGGTGTTCGGCACCATCTCCGAAGCCGGCCTGCAGACCCTCGACGCCATTGCGGCCGGTGGAGTCAGCGGCGGTGCAGAGGACGGAGCACCAGCGAATCCGGTGGTCATCACCTCGGCAACCTGAGGTACCGCACGACGACGACAGGGTGAGCAGTAATGTCTGCTCACCCTGTCGTCGTATCGGGTCGGAATTCGGTCAGGCCGCCGAGGTGAGCCGGTACACGTCGTACACGCCCTCCACGTTGCGCACGACGTTGAGCACGTGCCCCAGATGCTTGGGGTCACCCATCTCGAACGTGAACTTGCTGATCGCCACCCGATCGCCCGACGTCGCGACGGATGCCGAGAGGATGTTGACCTTCTCGTCGGCCAGAGCCTTCGTGACGTCCGAGAGCAACCGATGCCGGTCCAGGGCCTCGATCTGAATGGCCACGAGGAACACCGAGGAGGCCGACGGTGCCCATTGCACCTCGATGAAGCGCTCGGACTGCTCCTCGAGCGACCGCGCATTGGTGCAGTCGGTGCGGTGGACACTGACCGACCCGCCGCGGGTGACGAACCCCAGTATCTCGTCCCCGGGTACAGGGGTGCAGCACTTGGCGAGTTTTGCCACGACACCCTCGGCACCGGTGACCAGTACCCCGGCGTCTCCGACCTGACGCGGTCTGGTCGGAATGGTCGACGGCGTAGAGCGCTCCGCGAGCTCTTCCTCGACGTCACCGACACCACCGAGATGAGCGACCAGCCTCTGCACGACGTGGCGAGCAGAAACGTGGTTCTCACCGACCGCGGTGTACAGCGCCGACACATCCACGTACCGCAGTTCGTGGGAGATGGCCGACATGGACTCGGCATTCATCAAGCGCTGCAACGGAAGTCCGCCGCGACGGACCTCTTTCGCGATGGCGTCCTTACCGGCTTCGAGGGCCTCTTCGCGACGTTCCTTGGCGAACCACTGACGGATCTTGGTCTTCGCACGCGGTGACGCGACGAAGCCCTGCCAATCTCGACTCGGCCCGGCCGTGACGGCCTTGGACGTGAAGACCTCGACCACCTCGCCGTTGTCGAGGGTTCGTTCGAGTGCCACCAGGCGACCGTTGACCCGGGCTCCGATACAGCGGTGACCCACTTCGGTGTGCACCGCATAGGCGAAGTCGACCGGACACGATCCGGCGGGAAGCGTGACGACATCGCCCTTCGGGGTGAAGACGAAGATTTCCTTGACCGCCAGGTCGTAGCGCAGAGACTCGAGGAACTCGCCCGGGTCGGCCGCTTCACGCTGCCAGTCGAGCAACTGGCGCATCCACGCCATGTCGTCGACCTCGGCGTTGTCCTGTGAGTGCTTGCCCTTGGTCTCCTTGTATCGCCAGTGAGCAGCGATACCGAACTCCGCGGTGCGGTGCATGTCCCTGGTGCGAATCTGCACTTCCAGTGGCTTGCCCTCGGGCCCGATCACCGTCGTGTGCAGCGACTGGTAGACGCCGTACCGTGGCTGCGCGATGTAGTCCTTGAAGCGGCCCGCCATCGGCTGCCACAGCGAGTGCACGACGCCGACCGCGGCATAGCAGTCGCGGATCTCGTCGCACAGAATGCGCACTCCCACGAGGTCGTGGATGTCGTCGAAGTCCCGGCCCTTGACGATCATCTTCTGGTAGATCGACCAGTAGTGCTTGGGACGTCCCTCGACGACGGCGCTGATTCTCGATGCCGCCAGTGTGGCGTTGATCTCGGCCCGTACCTTCTCGAGGTACGTGTCGCGGGACGGTGCCCGATCGGCGACCAACCGAACGATCTCGTCGTACTTCTTGGGATGGAGAATGGCGAAGGCCAGGTCTTCGAGCTCCCATTTGACGGTGGCCATACCCAGCCGATGAGCAAGCGGCGCAATGACTTCCAGTGTTTCCTTGGCCTTGCGGGCCTGCTTCTCCGGGGGCAGGAATCGCATCGTGCGCATGTTGTGCAGTCGATCGGCGACCTTGATGACCAACACCCGCGGGTCCCGCGCCATCGCGATGATCATCTTTCGGATGGTCTCGCCCTCGGCGGCCGTCCCCAGTACGACCTTGTCCAGCTTGGTGACCCCGTCAACAAGATGGGACACCTCGTCACCGAACTCCTCGGTCAACTTGGCCAACGAGTAGCCGGTGTCCTCCACCGTGTCGTGCAGCAGGGCCGCAACCAACGTTGTGGTGTCCATACCCAGTTCGGCGAGGATGTTCGCCACGGCAAGTGGATGGGTGATGTACGGATCGCCGGACTTGCGCATCTGTGTGGAATGCAGCTCGTCCGCGACGTCGTAGGCCCGCTGCAGCAGCGTCAGATCGGCCTTGGGATACAGCTCGCGATGCAGACTGACCAGGGGTTCGAGGACGGGCTTGACCGCCGCGCTGCGTCCGGCCGTGATGCGACGAGCGAGCCGCGCCCGAACTCGACGGGAGGCCGAGGTGGGCACGGGTGCCGAATTGCGTGCACCCGAGGGTGCCTGGTCGTCGGCCTGCGCCGAATCACTCGACACCGGCTCGCGCACGCCCGGTCTGTCCACCACCGGATCGTTGACCACTGCGGTATCGACGACCGCGCTCGTATCGCCGGACGCGACCGAATCCGCACCGGTTCCCGGCCGATCGGCGACTGCGGGCCGCTCGGGCAAGGGCTGATCGATGTAACGGGTCACTCTCATCACCTCCTGCCACACATTCGCGCCGACGCCAGGACAGATCCGGTCGACGCTGTATCAGTCGACTTTAGTCCTCAGACTCGAACCAGGCAGGCGAGCGGGTAGTCACTGCACTTGCTGCGGCCGTCGAGCGCCTCTATTTCCAGCACCACGGTCGCCCCGACCACCACCGCGCCCTGCTCGGCCAGCAACCGAGCTGTCGCATCGACGGTACCGCCGGTGGCGAGGACATCGTCGACCACGAGCACCCGTCGACCGGCCAGCTCGATGGAGGTCGGAATCTGCAGTTCTGCGGTTCCGTACTCGAGATCGTAGGTTCGCGAGTGCACGGGCGGCGGCAGTTTGCCCGCCTTGCGTACAGCGAGCACCCCGCAACCGAGCTCGAGTCCCACGCCCGCTCCCAGCAGAAACCCTCGGGCATCGATGCCGGCCACCAGATCGACGTTCTCGAAACCCTCCGTCAGTGCCGTGACGACACTGCGCAACGCGGGCCCCTCCGCGAACACCGGGGTCAGGTCGCCGAACCGCACCCCGTCCACGGGAAAATCGTCCACCCACCGTGTCAGCCGATGCACGGCCGACACGGCATCACCGCGCACCCCGCCGTCCTGAGTCACTGTCGCATCGCTCATTTCAGAAGTACCCACCGATCCATGTTCCAGCCGGCACCGGCCGCCGTGGGGTTGGCCACGACGTCCTGCATACCGTCGCTGACGACGGTGGTGCGCGGCTCGCTGTACAGCGGAAGCGACGGCATGTCGTTCCACAGAATGTTCTCGCCCTCGGTCGCCAACGCCAGCACGCGCTCGGGATCGTCGGTCACCGCCAGCTGGTCGACGATCGAGTCGATCCGCCCGTTGCTGTACCCGCCCACGTTGAGGCCGATACCGGTTCGCAACGAGTACCGTGCGACGACGGACGACGCCGAGCCGGTCGGCCCTGGCAGCGACCCCGCGCCGCCGAGAACGGCGTCCACTGTTCCGGCACGAAGCGCGGACGGCGTGAACTCCGGTGAGCTCGCGTCCTCGACGGTGATCCCCGCCGCCGCACAATCGGTCGCCATTCGGCTGACCAGCTGAGCGCGGCGCGCGTCCGGTGCCAGGTAGCCGACGCGTACGGTGAGCGCACTGCTACCCGATGCGGCCAGTTCCTTGCCCGCGCGGTCCAGGTCCGACCGCTGGTACCGGTCGCCGACCGTCGCGGCAACCGAGGGGTACACCAGAGTGTCCGGTTGCATCAGCCGCGAATCGACGACCCCGGAGCCGGGCCCGGCCGGCGGTGCTTCGAAGCCAGGGTGCCCGAGTGTGTCGAACAGCTCCGTTCGCGGGATGCATGCGGCCACGGCCCGGCGAGCACTCGCCTCCGCCAGCGCGCCCTGGGTCGCGAACGTCAGCTGCTCGACGCCTCGCGACGGTTCCGTGACGGTCTCGAACCCCTCTGTCGAACCCAGATCGATCGCGCCCGCACCCTGGTCGATCACGTCCAGAGATCCATCGGCAATCTTGGCCGGGACGTCGGTGCCCTTGGGCCAGATCACGACTCTCTGCGTCTCGGGCGGAATGCCCCACCAGGCGTCGTTCGCGACCAGAACCAACCCGTCCTCGGGGGTGTACGAGTCGACGCGGTACGGACCGGCCGACGGCAGCAGCGACGTGTCGACAGAACCGGGCGTCAACGTCCACCCGGTGTTCCAGAAATCGGCGATCCGAGAGACGACACCGTCATCGCCGGCCACGATGGGATCGACGACGTTCGGTACCCCGGCCGCGCGCGCAGCCACGTGTGCGGGCAACAGATCGGTGGCACCGAAGAGAGCTCGCCAGTTCTGGTAGCTGCGGCCCGGGGCGAAGACGACGGTGGCGTCCTTGGACCCGGGGACGCAGTCGATGCTCGCGATGTCGGAGTATCCCGCCGTCGACGCCGCGTCGAACAGGGGACGGTCGGTGGCGAACCGGCCGCTGTTGGCGGCCCACGCCAGCACCAGGTCATCGCACGCCATCGGTGCGCCGTCGGAGTATTTCGCCGCAGGCGCGATCGTGTACTGCAGCGTCAGAACGTCCCCAGGCACCACGGCGACGGTACCGATGTCGTTGTCCGACAGCGCATCACCGTCCGGTCCCAGATAGCTGAACCCGACCTGGACTCGTGTGAACGCCTGACGCGCTCCCGACGCGGCCCCGTCGACGGTCCTGGCGTTGTAGTTGTTCACCACGTTGTCGAACGAGTACCCGATGGAAGGCACCTTGTCCTCCGAGGCCGAACATGCGGTGAGCGACGCTGCGGCCAGACCCGCTGCCAGCAGTGCCGCGCTCCACCTACGTTCCACGTGCACTCTCCATCTCTACGATCTCGCTATCGGCGCTTCTTGTTCCGCTTCCCAGTGGGGCGATTGCCGGGCTGCGGTGCCGACGCCTTGCTGACATCCACGCCGACGGCCACCGGTTCGGGTGCGAGACCGGCGGCGCGCGCCGCCGCGTCGGCACGCTTGGAGTGGACCTTGCGAGTGTGGACCGCGACCGGGCCCCACTTCTCCTTCAGGGTCACCAACAGCGGCGTGGCGAAGAAGATGGACGAGTAGGCACCGACGATCATGCCGACGAGCTGCACGAGAGCGAGATCCTTGAGCGTTCCCACGCCCAGCAGCCAGACCGCGACGATCATCAATGCGATGACCGGCAGAACACCGATCACGGTCGTGTTGATCGATCGCATCAGAGTCTGATTCACGGCGAGGTTGGCCTGCTCCGCGTACGTCTTGCGGTGCAGGTTCAAGATGCCTCGGGTGTTCTCCTCCACCTTGTCGAACACCACGACGGAGTCGTACAGCGAGAAGCCCAGAATGGTCAGCAGACCGATCACCGTGGCCGGGGTCACCTCGAAGCCGACGAGTGAATAGACGCCCGCGGTGACGACGAGGTCGAAGCCCAATGCGGCCAGGGCCGCCAGCGCCATGTCTCGTTCGTATCGGATGGCGATGTAGATGCTGACGATCACCAGGAACACCGCGAGGGCTATCAGAGCCTTCTGGGTGATCTGACTCCCCCATGTCTCACTCACGTCGGAGACGCTGATGGCATTGGGCGTTGCGGTGCCCGAGTTGTCCTGCGGCTGGAAGGACTGGAACAGCGCCTGTCGAAGAGTGTCGACTTCGGCTGGATCGAGCGCCTCGGAACGGATCTGCACCGTGGCCGCGGCACCCGAGCCGACCGTCTGGACGGACACCGGGGGCATGCCCAGCGAGTCGTTGTAGACGGTTTCGACCTGCTCGGTGGAGATGTTGTCCGCGGCGGGCAATGCGATGCGGGTGCCGCCCTCGAAGTCGATACCGAGCGTGAACCCACGCACGAGGAAGCTGAGCAGGCAGATCAGCACGATGACGCCGGTCAGCACGTAGTAGAACCTGCGGCGTCCGACGATCTCGAATGCACCGGTGCCGGTGTAGAGACGAGAGAACCAACTGTGCCTGGGCTGCGTGGACTGGTCGACGCTCGAATCGTCGAGAGGCGATGGGGTCGAGGTGGCCGTATCGGACATGTCATGCCTCCTTCGACGGCGACGCGGCGCCGGTCTTGACGGCGACTGCCTTGTTGGCGGCGCGCTTTCGTTCGAGCGCGATCTGCTGGACCGCGCCGAGACCGTTGACGGACGGCTTGGACCAGAATTTCGACTTCGACGCCAGATTCACCAGCGGCCACGTCACCAGCACCACGACGATGACGTCGAGGATGGTCGTCAGTCCCAGGGTGAACGCGAAGCCGCGCACCTGACCGACTGCCAGTACGTACAGAACGGCAGCGGCGATGAAGCTGACCGCGTTGCCGGACAGGATGGTCTTGCGTGCGCGGGCCCAACCGCGGGGCACTGCGGACCGGAAGCTGCGGCCCTCGCGAATCTCGTCCTTGATGCGTTCGAAGAACACCACGAAAGAGTCCGCGGTCATGCCGATACCGATGATCAGGCCGGCGATGCCGGCGAGGTCGAGGGTGAAGCTGATCCACCTGCCGAGCAGGATCAGGATGCCGTAGACGACGAGCCCGGCCAGCGCCAACGACAGAGCCGTGAGCAGGCCGAGGGCTCGGTAGTACAGCAGGCAGTAGACCAGCACGAGGGCCAAGCCGATGGCACCGGCGATCAGGCCTGCTTCGAGTGACGCCAATCCCAGTGTGGCCGAGACCGTTTCGGCCTCGGAGGACACGAACGACAGTGGCAGCGAACCGTACTTGAGCGTGTTGGCCAGTTCGGAAGCGCTCTGCGCGTTGAAGTTGCCGGTGATCGACGTGGCACTACCGGCGGGAGTGGCACCCTGAATGACCGGCGCGCTGATCACCTTCGAGTCCAGTACGAATGCGGCCTGCTTCTGCAGGTTCGCAGCCGTGAACTGCGCCCAGGTGTTCGACCCCTCGGAATCGAACGTCAGGCTCACCTGGAACTGAGCCTGCTGGTTGTCGAATCCCGACGTCGCGTCGGCGATCTGCTGACCGTCGATGATCGTGGGACCGAGAAGGTAGACAGCTGTTCCGTCGGTGGAGCAGGCCACGAGCGGGAGCGCAGGATCGTCGTTGCCGGCGAGCGGGTCCGCGGCGTTGCAATCGAGCGACTGCATGGCGAGCTGCTGTATCTGCTGATCCTCGCTCTGACGAAGCGCCTTCGCGTCGGCGATCTCCTGGGCTGCCCGATCGGCGTCGGACAGCGACGCGTTTTCGGCGGGATCACTCGAGGTCGGGGCGTCCGTCGCGGGTGCGTCCGAGGCCGGAGCACCGGTTGTCGGAGCGGGGGTCGGGTCGACCGTCGTCGGATCCTGCGCCGGAAACACCCGACTCTGCGGAGCCGCCGGAGCAGCAGGATCGACGGCTGTCGCCGGATCTGCCGGCGCAGCCGGGTCCGTCGGAGTCTGCGGAGAACCCGGCGTCGCCTGGCCTGCGGATGGTGCAACCGACCCCACCACCGGACGAATGAACAGTCGAGCGGTCTGCCCCAGAGTTCTCGCCTGAGAGCTGTCGTCACCGGGCACCGTGATGACGAGATTGTCGCCGTCGATGACCACCTCGGAACCGGACACGCCGAGACCGTTGACGCGGGTCTCGATGATCTGCTGCGCCTGCTTGAGGCTGTCCTGCGACGGCGCATTTCCGTCGGGCGTGCGTGCAGTCAGCGTCACTCGCGTGCCGCCCTGCAGGTCGATTCCCAACTTCGGCGAGGGGTCTTTGTCTCCGGTGAAGAAGACCAGGGCATACACCGCCGCCATCAGCACCGCGAAGACGGCGAGATAGCGGGCGGGATGCACCGATCCGCTGGAAGGTGCCACGGTGTGTGATTCTCCTCTGGGCGGTGGAAAAGTGTCTGTTCCTGTTGGCTCGCGCCTCGTTGTGTCAGCGGCGGGCGGTGCGATTGTGCACCACGACGCTCACCGCAGACGAAACCGCTGCCGGATTGTGTCTCCGACAGCGGTTCGGATCTTCGCTACGTCACTCTTTTTCGAGGCGCTTCGTCGTCTGCTCGACGGTTTCGTCGGCGGGGTTCCCGACGTCCTTGTGCAGCGACGGAGCTGCCGGCTCGGTGGGGCCGACCGCAGCGGTGCCGGCGCCGGGCACCGAATCGAAGGTGTTCTCGTCCGACTCGCCGTCGTCGAACTCGGTGTCGTCGGGCAGAACCTCACGCACGACGGCGCGTGACCACGTCGTGATGACGCCGTCGGCGATCTCGAGGTCGATCGTGTCGTCCTCGACCAGGACCACTCGTGCATACAGGCCTGCGGTGGTGACGACCTCGTCGCCGACCTTCAGCGAGTCCTGCATTTCCGTGGTCTTGGCCAGCACCTTCTTCTGTCGGCGCGCGTTGAGAAACAGCGGTACCAGAAGGGCCACGATCAGCAGCGGAAACAGCAAATCCATCGGAAGGTCAGTCCTCGAAGTTCGGTTCGATAATCGTCATTGTCTCGTGCGAGAACGTCGCTGGTGCGGGCCTCGCAGCTACCCAGTGTGCCATCACCTGTGGCCCGCTCGGTCCGTTCGTCTCGTGTTGCGGCCGTTTCACTCGAATAATCCCTGCTGGACCTCGGCCGATCGCACCGAAATTCCCCCGACTGCGAGATCCGGTGGCGGGGTGAGACCGAGGTGGTGCCAGGCGGCGGCAGTGGCGACGCGACCGCGCGGCGTACGGGCGATCATCCCGGCCCGCACCAGGAACGGCTCGCACACTTCCTCGACCGTCGAGGGCTCCTCGCCGACGGCGACAGCGAGAGTGGACACTCCCACCGGTCCCCCGCCGAAACTTCGGATCAGCGCGCTGAGGACGGCACGGTCGAGGCGATCCAGTCCGAGCTTGTCCACGTCGTAGACCACGAGCGCGGCCTTGGCGGTGTCCTGGGTGACGGTGCCGTCCCCGCGCACGTCCGCGTAGTCGCGAACTCGGCGCAGCAGTCGGTTCGCGATTCGGGGTGTGCCACGCGAGCGTCCTGCGATCTCGGCGCAGCCGTCACGGTCGATGGGGACACCCAGAATCCCGGCGGATCGCATCAGAATTCGTTCGAGTTCACTCGGCTCGTAGAAATCCATGTGCGCCACGAACCCGAAGCGGTCGCGCAGCGGTCCGGTGAGCGCGCCGGACCGGGTGGTCGCACCGACGAGAGTGAACGGGGCGACCTCCAAGGGAATGGATGTCGCTCCCGGCCCCTTGCCGACGATCACGTCGACACGGAAGTCCTCCATGGCCAGATACAACATTTCCTCGGCCGGCCGGGCGATCCGATGAATCTCGTCGATGAACAGCACGTCCCCTTCGACGAGGTTGCTGAGCATCGCGGCCAGATCGCCCGCACGCTCGAGGGCGGGCCCGGAGGTCAACCGCAGTGAGGTGCCGAGTTCCGCGGCGATGATCATCGCCATGCTGGTCTTTCCCAGGCCGGGCGGACCCGACATCAGGATGTGATCGGGGGTGCCGCCGCGCATCTTCGCCCCCGAGAGCACCAGCTGCAGTTGCTCACGCACCCGAGGCTGACCGATGAAATCGGTGAGGTTCTTCGGACGCAGACTGGTCTCGATGTCGAGGTCGTCGGACATGGCCTCCGCACCGACCTGGGATTCCCCGAACTCGTCGTCCTCGGTCACGCCGACCTACCTGGACTTACCGAGGTACGCCAACGCGGCCCGCAGTGCGGTGGACGTCGTGGCCTCGGGCTGCTGTGCGAGTACCGCGTCGGTGGCCTCCTCGGCCTGCTTCGCCGGAAATCCGAGACCGATCAGGGCTTCGACGATCTGATCGCGCATCGAGTTGCCGACCCCGGAACCGGGCACCACGGAACTGCCGGCGCGGCCGACAACGGCGTCGACCTTGTCGCGTAGCTCGACCACCATCCTCTCGGCCCCGCGCTTGCCGATACCGGGAACTCTGGTGAGGGCCCCGATGTCGCTGTCCGCCAATGCTGTTCGCAGGGAGTCGGGTTCGTGTACCGCAAGCGTGGCCATCGCAATTCGTGGCCCGACTCCGGAAACCGTGAGCAGCAGCTCGAACAGCTCACGTGATTCCTTGTCGGGAAACCCGTACAGCGTTTGCGAGTCCTCGCGCACGATCATGGTGGTGAGCAGAGTGGACTCGCTCCCCCGATGCAACGTCGCCAACGTCGCCGGTGTGGCATTGACGCGATATCCGACACCGGCCGCCTCGAGTACTGCGTGATCGAGAGCGATGTCGATCACCGACCCGCGAATGGATGCGATCACCGTGCGCTCGCCTCCTTCTTGGCCAGTTTCTCGATTTTGCGCGCCACGGCGGCGCGAGCTTTGCGTTCCTCGGCCAGACGCGCGTCGTACTTGCGCTTCTGTTCGGCGGCCATCGCCTCGGCTTTGGCCATCCGGGCGATCATCGGGGCGCGCCAGCAGTGACAGATACCCAGAGCCAACGCATCTGCGGCATCAGCGGGAGTCGGCGCGGTCTGCAGCCCGAGAATGCGCATGACCATGGCGGTGACCTGTGCCTTGTCGGCCGAACCGTTGCCGGTGACGGCTGCCTTCACCTCACTGGGAGTGTGGAAGCAGACGTCGATACCGCGCCGGGCCGCAGCCAGTGCGATGACGCCGCCTGCCTGCGCGGTGCCCATGGCCGTCCGTACGTTGTGCTGAGCGAACACTCGCTCGATTGCCACGACCGACGGCTTGTGTGTATCGAGCCAGTATTCCGCCGCTTCGGATATCCGCAGCAGACGCTGCGCGAGATCCATGTCGGCGGGAGTCCGGACCACATCCACGTCGAGAGCGACGACTGTGCGACCGACGCCTCCCTCGATCAAACTGAGCCCACACCTGGTGAGACCGGGGTCGACACCCATCACCCGCACGTCACCACACCTTCCGCTTACGAACTGTTGTTCGATAGCGTAGCGGAGCGCACCGACGGATCAGGGCTACGACACCCGGTCGATCACCGTGAGCAAACGGACCGGGTCAGTCCTCGTCGTCCAGTTCGGCCATGACCTCGTCCGACAGGTCGACGTTGGACCAGACGTTCTGCACGTCGTCGCTGTCTTCGAGGGCGTCGATCAGCTTGAAGACCTTGCGCGCTCCGTCTGCGTCCACCGGGACGTTGACCGAAGCCTGGAAGCTCGCCTCCGCGGAGTCGTAGTCGATGCCCGCGTCCTGCAGTGCGGTACGCACTGCGATCAGATCGGTCGGCTCACTGACGATCTCGAACGTGTCGCCGTTGTCGTTCACTTCCTCGGCACCGGCCTCGAGGACCGCCATCAACACGTCGTCCTCGCTCTGTCCGTTCTTCTCGAGCGTCACGACGCCTTTGCGTGAGAACAGGTAGGACACCGAACCCGGATCGGCCATGTTTCCGCCGTTACGAGTCATTGCTACTCGAACTTCGCCTGCTGCACGATTGCGGTTGTCGGTGAGGCACTCGATGAGGATGGCGACACCGTTGGGGCCGTAACCCTCGTACATGATGGTCTGCCAGTCGGCTCCGCCCGCTTCTTCGCCGGCTCCGCGCTTGCGCGCACGTTCGATGTTGTCGTTGGGAACCGACGTCTTCTTCGCCTTCTGGATGGCGTCGTAGAGCGTCGGGTTGCCCGTGGGGTCACCACCACCCGTGCGGGCCGCCACCTCGATGTTCTTGATGAGCTTGGCAAACGACTTGCCGCGTCGGGCGTCGATCACCGCCTTCTTGTGCTTGGTGGTGGCCCATTTTGAGTGGCCGCTCATGCGATAGAGCCCCTTCCTGCTCGAATTCGGTGTTGTCGACTTTACTCGCCCGTGTCATCGCTCCGCCCCAACCGGCGATTACGGGTTTCTACGCGCTGCGCACCATGTCCACGAAGAGTCGGTGCACTCGATCGTCTCCGGTGACCTCGGGATGGAAGCTGGTGGCCAGCACTCGGTTCTGGCGCACGGCCACCACACGGCCCGCAGCAGGCCCGTTCGGGACGGTGGCGAGTACTTCGACGTCCGCACCGACACGCTCGACCCAGGGCGCGCGAATGAACACTGCGCGCATCGGTCCGCCCTCGATGTCGGCGAATTCGAGATCGGTCTCGAACGAGTCGACCTGTCGGCCGAAAGCGTTGCGGCGCACGGTGATATCGAGACCGTCGAGGTGTTCCGCGTCGGGCCTGGTGTCGAGGATGTCCGACGCCAACAGGATCATCCCCGCGCACGATCCGTACGCGGGCATACCGTCGGCCAGACGAGCGCGCAGCGGCCCGAGCAGATCGAAGACACCGAGCAGGGTGCTCATCGTCGTGGATTCGCCACCGGGAATGATCAACCCGTCGATTTGGGCGAGTTCGTCCGGCCGCCGCACGGTGATTCCGTGCGCACCGCTCGACTCCAGCGCGGCCAAGTGCTCGCGAACATCGCCCTGCAGTGCGAGTACGCCGATCGTCGGCGGCGTCACTTCAATCCGAAGGGATCGACGTGTGGCTTCGAGGTGTCCCGCTCGAAGCGCATCAGTCCCTCTTGGACGACGGCGGCGACCATACGACCGGAGATGTCGAAGATTCGCCCCTGCGCCAGTGCTCGTCCGAAATCAGCGGACGGCGACGTCTGGTCGTAGAGCAGCCATTCGTCCGCTCGGAACGGCCTGAGGAACCACAGCGCGTGATCGAGGGAGGCCGTCTGCGTGACGGCGTCCGGGTGCGGCACCTTGGCCGATCCGATGAGCGTCATGTCGCTCATGTAGGCGAGCGCGCAGACATGGAACACCTGATCGTCGGGCAGCGTGTCGCGGTACCTGAACCAGACCCGTTGCTGCGCAGCGAAACTGGGATGCTTGACGGTCTGATCGTCGGGAATGAGACGGATGTCCCATTCGGACCACTCCTTGTAGTAGGAGGTGTCGTACTCCGCCAGAGTGGTCGGGTCGGGCAACGATTCCGGTCCGACCACCTCGGGCATGAGGTCCTGATGGGAGATCCCGTCGTCGTCGCCGTGGAACGAGGCGGACATCGTGAAGATGGCCTTGCCGTGCTGAATTCCGGTCACTCGACGGGTGCAGAACGACCGGCCGTCCCGAATACGATCGACCATGAACACGGCCGGCTCGTTCGGGTTACCCGGCCGGAGAAAGTAGCCGTGCAGCGAATGCACGCGGAACTCGGGTGCCACGGTGCGCACGGCCGCGACGAGCGCCTGGCCGGCAACCTGGCCGCCGAACGTCCGCGGCAGCCGGCTCGGGAACGTGCGTCCCCGATAGATGTCGTTCTCGATTCGTTCCAATTCGAGAATGTCCTCGATGCTGGCCATGGCTGTGTCCACCTTTCTGTGACAACGGCTCAGGCTAACAATGAGTGGACCAGGCAAGATGGTCGGTGTGGGTCAACCGATACCGATATTTCCCGATCTTCTGACCAGGTCGATCGTCGATGCGTGCCCCGCCGGGTCGCGAACGATCGTTGTCGTCGACGGTGCCGACGCCGCGAAGCCGGTCGACTTCGCCTCTCGCACAGCCGAACACGCCCGCGCACAGGGCAGGCGTGCCGACGTCGTCGACCTGCACGATTACGTCCGGCCGGCGTCCATTCGATTCGAGTATTCGCGAACGGACGAATTGAGCTACCGCACTGTGTGGTTCGACTACGATGCCGTGATACGCGAGGTCATCGCGCCACTGCGTGCCGGTGGCCGAGGTCACTATCTGCCGCGTCTGTGGGATGAGGCAACCGATCGATCCGCCCGCGCTCGTACCGTCGAGGCCGCGCCGAATCACATAGTCCTGATTGCCGGTCCGATGCTGCTGGGCCGAGGACTGGACGTCGATCTTCGAGTGCAGTTGCGGTTGTCCGAGGGTGCGCTGCGTCGGAGAACCGACACAGCCGACCAATGGACCTGCACGGCACTGCTCGAGTACTACGACTCGATCGACGAGTACGCCGAGCGGCCGGACTTCGCGGTCCGGTGGGACCATCCGGACCGCCCGGCACTGGAACGCAGTCAGTAGCTACGCAACCGGAAGAGGACGGTCACCAACCGCGCTCGGCGAGACGGTGTGCGACGGGCAGGTCGTCGACGTTGATGCCGACCATCGCCTCGCCGAGTCCACGGGAGACCTTGGCGAGGACATCCGGGTCGTCGAAGAAGGTAGTGGCCTTGACGATTGCCTCGGCACGTTCTTTCGGGTTGCCGGACTTGAAGATTCCCGATCCGACGAACACTCCCTCGGCACCGAGTTGCATCATCATCGCTGCGTCGGCCGGGGTGGCGATACCGCCGGCGGTGAACAACGTGACGGGCAGCTTTCCGGCACGGGCGATTTCGACGACGAGATCGTACGGAGCCTGCAATTCCTTCGCCGCGACGTAGAGCTCGTCTTCGGGAAGTGATGTGAGACGACGAATCTCGTCGCGAATCTTGCGCATGTGGGTCGTCGCGTTCGAGACGTCGCCGGTGCCGGCCTCGCCCTTGGAGCGAATCATGGCTGCGCCCTCGGTGATTCGACGCAGTGCTTCACCCAGGTTGGTGGCACCACACACGAACGGAACGGTGAAATTCCACTTGTCGATGTGATTGGCGTAGTCGGCCGGGGTGAGGACCTCGGACTCGTCGATGTAGTCGACACCCAGGCTCTGCAGGATCTGCGCCTCGACGAAGTGCCCGATGCGGGCCTTGGCCATCACCGGAATGCTGACCGAGGAGATGATGCTGTCGATCATGTCCGGATCGCTCATCCGCGACACCCCGCCCTGCGCGCGGATGTCGGCGGGAACGCGCTCGAGCGCCATGACGGCAACGGCACCGGCATCCTCGGCGATCTTCGCCTGGTCTGCGGTGACCACGTCCATGATGACGCCGCCCTTGAGCATCTCGGCCATACCGCGCTTGACGCGAGCGGTGCCGATTCCGTTCTCGTTGGACCCGCCGTCAGCGGATCCAGTGGAAGCAGCGGGCGAATTGGGGGCGTGTGGGGTACTCAAGCCAACTCCTGTGTTCTCGGCAGTCCGGATCTTCGCGCAGAGCCGCTGCCCTGCCCGCGAAGGGGCGGGCCGGCGCGGCGACGCGCCCAGAACTGTAGGCCGCTACCGCGTCGTTTCCCATAACCACTTGACGATTGCTGGACTGGTCGGAAAGGTCCAGATTGTCAGCGGATGGCCCTGACGTCCGGGTCGCCGCGTCGCGCGAGCGCTACGTTGACCTCGTCGAGAAGTTCGGCCAGATCCTGTGGATACACGTTTTCGCCGACCGCACTCAGCGCCCGGATGTCTGCCTCGGTACACCAGCGATGCCCGGTGACGGTTCGTCGCTCGAAGTCCGTGAACCCGGCACTCTCGGGCTCGAACTCCTGCGTCCGATGCGCGAAGAACAGTTCCTCGGACCGGATCAACGTTCCGTTGAACGGGAAGGTCGCAACTCGACGCCACAGCGGTCCGCGCAGGTCGGACGCGTCGACGGTCAGGCCGGTCTCCTCGTGCACTTCGCGTACCGCTGCCTCGCGAAGGGACTCCCCCTTTTCGACCGCACCTCCGATGGTGAACCAGAAGAACGTCTCGGGCACCGTGGGGTCGTGTCCACGCAGGAGCAGGACACGGCCACGCTCGTCGAGCAACACCACCCGCGCAGAGGTACGCGGCGTCGCCCGAGTCTCACTACCGAACGTTGCCGCGGCCGAGCGCTCCGCGATCTCGAAGTACGACGGCAGGGCGGCGGTGCCGCCGAGATGCAGCCACCGGACCGGACGGCGTACCCGTAGAGCGAGGGTGTCTCGGACGGCGTCGTTGTGGAAGCGTCGTGCGATCAATACGCGTGCTTCGGCGTCGGCGAGTTCGGCGACCAGCTGCGGTGGCAGTGCGGCCGGTTCGACAACGGCGAGTGCCATGGACACCGCGTTCTCCGCTTCCTCCCGCTGCGACCGGTCGGCGCGTTCGGCTCGATCTGCCAGTGCAGCAAGCTCTTTGCTCGACGACACCGAGCCCCGGGTGGCGGCCGACACGGCTCGCGCGACGACGGCTCGGCGCGCGAGTGCAGCATCGAGGGCCTGCCAGGCGAGGTCTGTGCGAACGTGGAGCCGATCGAGTCGGTTGGCGGTTCCGTAGGCCCACAGCCCGACGACGAGGATCAGAACCGCGATCAGTCCGAGTACCAGGATGGTGACGGCAGACAGTGTCATCAGCTCGCGGCTCGCACTTTCTGTCCGCCGAGGGTGACCGTCTCGTACACGCGCAGGATCTGTTCGGCGACGACAGGCCAGTCGTACGTGGACACGGCCGCCGAGGCGGCGTCGACGAGACGCTCGCGGACGGCGTCGTCGGACAGAATGGAGGTGACCGCTGCCGCGAGTGCCGCAGAATCGTCGATCGGAACCAGCAGGCCACATGCGCCGTCGCGTAGGACCCGACGGAACGCGTCCAGTTCGCTTGCCACCACGGGGGTTCCGGCTGCCATCGCCTCCACCAGAACGATGCCGAAGCTTTCGCCGCCGAGGTTGGGGGCGCAATACACGTCGGCGCTACGCATCGCGGAAGCCTTCGTGGCGTCGTCCACCTGGCCGAGGAAGGTCAGATGCGAGGCCAGCGCGCCTGCTTCCTTGCGAAGCTTGTCCTCGTCGCCCCTGCCGACGATGAGAATTTCGATGTCGGGGTGAGATTCGACGAGGGCCGGTAGCGCGCCCAGCAGCACGGCCATTCCCTTGCGCGGTTCGTCGAAGCGGCCCAGGAACAGCACTGTCCGGCCCGGACGCGGATAGCCGTCGAGCACGTCTGCGTCGGCGAACGCCGGCACGTCGACTCCGTTCGGAATTTCGACCGCATCGGACCCGAGCGCCTCGACCTGCCATCGCCGCGCCAACTCGGACACGGCGATCCGACCGCTGATCTTCTCGTGATAGGGCCGCAGCACGCCCTGGAACGTGCTGAGCACGAGAGACTTGGTGGTGGATGTGTGGAACGTGGCCACGATCGGGCCGTCCGCGGCCTTGAGTGCGAGCATCGACAGACTCGGCGCATTGGGCTCGTGAATGTGCAGCACGTCGAAGTCGTTCTCCGAGATCCACTTTCGGATCCGTGAGTACGTCACCGGGCCGAATCGCAGCCGGGCGACCGACCCGTTGTACGGAATGGCCAAGGCTTCTCCGGCCGACACCACGAATTCGGGGAGCTCGACGCCGTCCGAGGCGGGAGCCAGAACGCTGACCCGGTGACCGCGCTCGATGAAGACCTCGGCCAACTGCTGGACGTGGGCCTGCACTCCGCCCGGCACGTCGAACGAGTACGGGCACACCATGCCGATTCTCATGTGCCCTCGATTCGGGCCCGGCGCTCTGCCGACCAGTCGCTCATCCACAGCGGCTGCAGCATGTGCCAATCGGCGGGATGAGCGCGGATTCCGGCGGCGAAATGATCCGCAACCGTCTGAGTCGCAGCGGCTACTCCCTGCGAGACGTCCACCGCGGGCGAGATGTCGAATCCCCAACCGTCGCCGTCGAAGTAGCCGTGTACCGGGAGCAGCGTGGCACCGGTGTCGATGGCGAGCTTGGCCGCACCTGCCGGCATTCGTGTCGGTTCCCCGAAGAAGGTCACCGGTACTCCGTGCTTGGCCAGGTCTCGTTCGCCGAGCAGGCAGACCACCTTGTTCTGGCGCAGTCTGTCGGACAACGCGAGCAGGGGCGGTTGCTCGCCGCCGCTGAGCGGAAAGATCTCGAATCCCAGGCTCTCGCGATACGCCACGAAGCGTTGGTACAGCGACTCCGGCTTCAACCTCTCGGCCACGGTCGAGAGGCCACCGTGCGTCCGTACCAACCACATTCCGGCCATGTCCCAGTTGCCGCTGTGCGGTAGTGCGAGCACCACTCCCTTGCCGGCACCGAGCGCCGCTTCGAGATGTTCCTTGCCGTACACGCATCGATCGATGACGGCCGCCTGAGCGGCCAGGTCCATCGACGGCAGCCGGAATGCCTCACGCCAGTACCGGGCGTAGGAGCGAACACTCTCTCGGATCAGGTCATCCGGGACCTGCTCCGCCGTGGTCCCCAGCACCCGAGCGAGATTGCGGCGCAGCTGATCCGGGCCGCCGTTACGGGACGAGGCGAAGTCGGCACCGCGGTCGAACAACCGACGGGCGACACCCTCGGGTAACGACCGGACGAGACGCCACCCCGCGGCGTACCCGGCGTCGGACGCGCGTTCCGACAGATTCATGTCGGCTCCACACCGCCGTCGTCGGAGACCGATGGAGCCGGCGGCACGATAATGTCGCGGGCACCCTCGGATCCGCGGACGGCGAGCACTCGTTGGAACACGGTCACGATGCTCAGCGCGGCAAGAATCCACATTGCGGGATAGATGAGACTGTCCAGCCACGGTATGTCGAAATGTCTTCCGACACCGGTGAGCCCGGCCCCGACCAGAACGATGACGAGGCGGTCGGGTCGTTCGATCCAACCACCGTCCGCGGACAGGCCGCTGGCCTCGGCGCGCGCTTTGGCGTACGAGATGACCTGCGAGGTGACCAGGCAGACGAGAGTGGCAACGAGCAGTAGCTTGTCGTTCTCGGAATAC
The DNA here is from genome assembly GCF_040686915.1 of Rhodococcus sp. NPDC077669. NCBI lineage: Bacteria > Bacillati > Actinomycetota > Actinomycetes > Mycobacteriales > Nocardiaceae > Rhodococcus > Rhodococcus sp. NPDC077669. The sequence goes on from NZ_JBFBMD010000002.1 coordinate 27,600, forward strand.
ACGGCCCACCAGGCCAAGCCGCCGAAGATCGCACCGTCCGCAACGCGGTCGCACGTCGCGTCGAGAACGGCACCGTACTTGGTGCCGCCTCCGCGTGCGCGAGCCATCGCGCCGTCGAGCATGTCGAACAGAACGAACAGGGTGATGACGATCGAGCCCCACCACAGGTAGCCGGCAGGGAACATCGTCACCGCAGCGGTCACGGTGACGACCGTGCCGATGACGGTCACCGAGTCCGGAGTCAGGCCGGTGCTGTTGAGCGCGCGGCCCAACGGGGCCGTCAACTTCGAGACCGGCGCACGGCCGAAGATGCTCAGCACGCCGCACGCTCCCCGTGCCGGTGATTCATTCGTTCCAGGCCGAGGCAAGCAGGGCCCGAGTGTCGCGGAGCAGTTGCGGCATCACCTTGGCGCCGCCGATTACCGTGATGAAGTTGGCGTCACCACCCCACCGCGGCACGATGTGCTGGTGCAGGTGCTCGGCCAGCGAACCGCCTGCAGCCGCCCCGAGGTTGAGGCCGACATTGAAACCGTGCGGGCTCGACACTCGCTTGATCACGCGAATCATCTTCTGCGTGAACGCCATCAGCTCCGAACTCTCGGCGGGGGTGAGATCCTCGAGCGCCGCGACGCGTCGGTACGGCACGATCATCGTGTGGCCGGGATTGTACGGGTACAGATTGAGCACGGCATACACCGATTCGCCGCGCGCGACGACCAGTCCGTCCTCGTCCGTCATCTTCGGGATGTCGGAGAACGGCTCGGTCGACTTCGCCGAACCCTGCGCCGAACCCTGTGGGGCCTCGGCGATGTACGACATCCGATGCGGGGTCCACAATCGCTGCAGCCGATCCGGTTCACCGGCACCGGTGGCGACGATCGACTCGTCGTGTTCTTCCATGTCAGCTCACTCCGGCGGTACTGGTCTGCACGAGTTCGGCGGTCGGTGATGCGTTGTTGCGTGCGGCGATCCACTCGGTGATCACGGTCACGGCCTCCGCCACCGGAACCCCGTTGACCTGAGTGCCGTCCCGGAATCGGAAGCTGACGGCACCTGCTTCGACGTCGCGCTCGCCGGCCAGCAGCATGAACGGGACCTTCTGCGCTGTCTGATTGAAGATCTTCTTCTGCATCCGGTCGTCGCTCGCATCGACCTCGGCCCTGACTCCGCGCTTCTTCAACTCCTTCACCACCGCGAAGAGGTGGTCCTGATGCACCTCGGCCACCGGAATTCCGACGACCTGTACGGGCGCCAGCCAGGCCGGGAAAGCACCGGCGTAGTGCTCGGTCAGCACACCGAAGAACCGCTCGATGGATCCGAACAGGGCACGGTGAATCATCACCGGGCGCTCCTTGGTACCGCCGGAACCGGTGTACTCGAGCTCGAAACGCTCGGGCAGGTTGAAGTCGAGCTGAATGGTCGACATCTGCCAGGTGCGGCCGAGCGCATCCTTCGCCTGCACCGAGATCTTCGGACCGTAGAACGCGGCACCGCCCGGGTCGGGCACCAGATCGAGACCCGACGCCGCGGCCACCTCGGCGAGGGTGTTGGTGGCCTCTTCCCAGACCTCGTCGCTGCCGACGGACTTCTCCGGATTACGAGTCGACAGTTCGAGGTAGAAGTCGTCGAGTCCGTAGTCCTTGAGCAGCCCGAGAACGAATTCGAGGGTGCTGGTGAGCTCGCCGCGCATCTGTTCGCGAGTGCAGAAGATGTGCGCGTCGTCCTGGGTCATGCCGCGCACTCGGGTCAGACCGTGGATGACGCCGGACTTCTCGTAGCGATAAACCGAGCCGAACTCGAACAAGCGCAGCGGCAGTTCACGGTACGAGCGGCCGCGGGAGCGGAAGATCAGATTGTGCATCGGGCAGTTCATCGGCTTGAGGTAGTAATCCTGGCCGGGCTTGCGCACGTCGCCGTTCTCGTCGAGTTCGGCATCCAGGTGCATCGCCGGGAACATGCCGTCCCGGTACCAATCGAGGTGACCGGACACCTCGTACAGATGGCCCTTGGTGATGTGCGGGGTGTTGACGAACTCGTAGCCCTCTTCGATGTGGCGCTGACGTGAGTAGTTCTCGAGTTCGTTGCGGATCACGCCGCCCTTGGGGTGGAACACCGGAAGACCGGAACCCAGTTCGTCGGGAAAGCTGAACAGGTCCAACTCGGAACCGAGCTTGCGGTGATCACGACGTTCGGCTTCGGCGAGCAACTCGAGATGCGCATCGAGCGCCTCGGTGGACTCCCACGCGGTGCCGTAGATGCGTTGCAGATCGGCGTTGTCCTGATTGCCGCGCCAGTACGCAGCCGAGCTGCGGGTGAGCTTGAACGCCGGCACGTACTTGGTGGTGGGGATGTGCGGGCCGCGGCACAGATCGCCCCAGATGCGTTCACCGGTACGAGGATTGAGGTTGTCGTACGCGGTGAGCTCTCCCCCGCCGACTTCCATGACCTCGGGATCGTCGATCCCGGACTTGTCGTCGATCAGTTCGAGTTTGTAGGGCTCGTTCGCCAACTCTTCACGGGCCTGATCGACCGATTCGTACACCCGACGCGAGAACCGCTGCCCGGCCTTGACGATCTGCTTCATCTTCTTCTCGAGCGCAGTCAGATCCTCTGGGGTGAACGGCTGCTTCACGTCGAAGTCGTAGTAGAAGCCGTCCTTGATGAACGGGCCGATGCCCAGCTTGGCATCGGGGAAGAGTTCCTGGACGGCCTGAGCGAGAACGTGCGCAGCCGAGTGCCTGATGACGCTTCGCCCGTCCTCGGTGTTCGCCGGGACCGGCTCGACCTCGGTATCGGAGTCTGGAGCCCACGACAGGTCACGGAGCTTGCCCTCCGGATCTCGCACGACGACGATCGCGTCGGGACCCTTGTTCGGCAGGCCGGTGTCGCGTAGCGCCGTACCTGCGGTCGTTCCTGCCTGCACCGAGATGCGGGCGGGCGAGACGGCGGCGACAACGGGCATGCTCACAGCGATGTACTCCTCGATCGGTTCATCTGGCCAGGAAGGCCTCCGACAGCCTATCGGCAACGGGCCACCGCGCGACCCTCAGCGCGGCGCGTGCGTCACAAGGGACTCTCGAGCCAGGTCCAGTCGAGGCCGAACCAACCTCCGACCAGCGCGAAAGTGCCCAGAAGCCACAGTGTTGCGAGCACGACGACCGTCGTGAACAACACGCCGAGTCCCTTGACGACGATCGACTGCTTCGAGAACCAGGCCATGAACGCGTCGTACCTCTTGCGGACGAAGCGCAGCGCGCCCTTGGCCCACTCGAACTCCGAGGCCAGGATGCCCAGTCCTGCGAACACGATCAGCCAGCCGGGGCCGGGGTACGGAATGGCCAGCACACCCAACGCCAACACCAGAGCTCCGACGACACCGACAGTGATCCGGTAGGCGAGATCGAGCGACTTGTTCTCGGCGATGCGAGACCGAAACCGTCGATGCTTCTTCGCCAGCTGTTCTGCCGGACCACTCGAGTCCGCTGTGCTGGTCTTGCCGTCCGCCTCGCGGGACGTGGATCCGTCGGTGCTCACCGGGTCAGATTACCGGGACGGAACACGAAAAAGCCCGCACCGACAAGCGGTGCGGGCTTTCTTCGTCTGTGGTCCCGGCTGGGATCGAACCAGCGACCTTCCGCGTGTGAAGCGGACGCTCTTCCACTGAGCCACGGGACCGAACGAGGCAAAACATTAACACGAGGTGTCGCAGTGGATCGAATCGCCTGCTCCGGCTCGTCCATGTCGCATTCGACGCCCGTGTCGAGCGCAGAGCTCGCTCCCCCGGACCCGGTCCGACCCCATCTTTCACACGGTTCACAGCCGCCAGAGACCCGAATTCTGGGGCTGACCACGAGATTTGTGAGTTTCACTCCCGTTGGGTTAATGTTTTCCCCGCACCACGGAGACAGCAACTGCCCAGCAGTGATTGCCTCCGGGGTATGCGGATGTGGCGCAGTGGTAGCGCATCACCTTGCCAAGGTGAGGGTCGCGGGTTCGAATCCCGTCATCCGCTCGAGGGTCTCGACCCATGGTGGAGTGGCCGAGTGGTGAGGCAACGGCCTGCAAAGCCGTGCACACGGGTTCGATTCCCGTCTCCACCTCGCTAGTGCATCGGTTGCGAAGGCCGATGCGAGGACATGCGCGATTAGCTCAGCGGGAGAGCGCTTCCCTGACACGGAAGAGGTCACTGGTTCAATCCCAGTATCGCGCACCACAGTGAGAACAAAGGACCCCCTTTCGAGGGGGTCCTTTTTTGTGTCTTACCCAGTCTCGGTGGTGATTCACGCCATAGAAGTGCACAGTGGAGACGACGCACACACTTCGATGGAAGGACACTCACGTGTCGGACGATGCTCGCAGTGCACCCACGGACGAAACACCCACCGACACGGCCGGCCCCGGTAACGCGACCGACAGCGAAGAGCCTCAGGTCGACGACGCCACACTCGAAGAAGCGAAGAAATCGGTCGAGGGACTCGATGACCGATACCGACCCGGCGCTCGGCCCACTGTGGCTCTCCCCGGAACCAACGGCACCGTCGCGGGTACAGCCTTTGCCGACATGGTCGACGACAACGGTGAGATGGTGGATGCCGACGATCAGGATGCATCCGACAGCTCCGAAACAGACAGCACGGACACCGATCACGCCGGCAGCGACGAAAAGGTAACGTCCTCGACCGATGGCTGAACACGACGTTCCCGACGCCCCCGCCGACATCGAACTCGGCGGGGGCGTCGCGTTTCTTCACACGCCGCCGATCCCGTCGCGCGGAGGGCTCGCTCTCACTCACGGTGCGGGCGGCAACTGCGGGTCGGTGCTCCTACAGAACATTGCGTCGGTGTGGGCGGCGGCCGGCTTCACGGTGTTGCGGTTCGACCTTCCGTTCCGAGTCCGCAAGGCCAAGGGTCCTCCGCATCCCTCCCGTTCCGAGGAGGACCGGATGGGGATCGCCGCGGCCGTCGATCGACTGCGTGCCGAAACCGACGGGTTCGTCGTGTTCGGCGGGCATTCGTACGGCGGCAGGCAGGGATCGATGATCGCGTCGGAGCAGCCGGGTCTCGTGGACGGTCTGGTGCTGACGTCCTATCCCCTGCACCCACCGGGCAAGCCCGACAAGCTTCGGACCCACCATCTGCCCGACCTACGTACCCCCACTGTTGTGCTGCACGGCACCAGGGATCCGTTCGCTACCACCGAGGAACTCGGGGCGGCGTTCGCTCTGGTTCCCGCTCCCACACTGCTGATCGACATCGACGGCGCGGGCCACGATCTCGCACCGGCGAAGTACGACGCAGCGCAGCGGACTCTCGATGCTGCTGTCTCACTGTTCGAATCGCCGCCCGCCGATCGGCCGGGCGTCGTCCCGCTCTTCGACCCGTCACGCTGAAGTGGTGTACTGACGTTATGCCGACCTGGGGATGGTTCATCGTTGCGCTGGTCCTCGTCGATACCGCGGTGCTCGCGGCCTGGTTCCTCGCGCGTCGAAAGCCGGACAGATCGCGCGCCACGTCCCAGAGCCTGAAGCTGGTAGGACTGGACGACGGTGCGCGGGCAGACATTCACCGATTGTTGGCCGCGGACAAGAAGATTCAGGCCATCAAGGTCTTCCGTGATCGAACCGGTGCCGGATTGCTCGATGCCAAGAACGCAATCGAGACGATGCAACGCGGAGCACCGTTTCCTCCCCCGTCGACCATTCTCGATGCAGCGAGTTCGGGTCCCGTGCGATGGGACGACCTCCTCCCCCGATTGACGGCACTCAAATCGGAAGGCAAAGCGATTGCGGCGATCAAGCTGCTGCGCGATCGAACAGGACTGTCGTTGCGGGACGCGAAGAATGCCGTCGATCAGCTGTGAGCGTTCGTGAGGCGGGCCCGGCGGATGCGCACCGAGTCGCCGAGCTGGCCGCACTGACCTTCCCCTTGGCCTGCCCACCGGGAACGCAACCCGATGATATCGAGACTTTCGTCTCGAACGTGTTGTCGGGCAAGCACTTCGAGGCGTACATCGTCGACCCGAACAGGACCGTACTGCTCGACGAGTCGGCCGAGGCACAGGTACTCGGATACGCGATGCTGGTGTTCGGCACTCCCACCGACTCCGGCATCCGCTCGGTGCTGTCCCACGAGCCGACGGTAGAGATCAGCAAGCTGTACGTCCGACCCACCGAACACGGCGGCGGAGTCGCAGCGCGCCTGATGACGTCGGCGCTGGACAGTGCTCGTCGGCATGGCTGCCGAGGGGCGTGGCTGGGCGTCAACCAACAGAACGTCCGCGCCCAGAAGTTCTACGCCAAGCACGGATTCGAGACAGCCGGCACCAAGACGTTCGTCGTCGGCGACCGGACGCACGACGACTACGTCATGCAGGTGCAGCTCTGAGCCTGCCTCGACCGAGGCAGGTCAGCCGACGGCAGCGAAACGAGACAGTGCGAGCAGACGGGACGTCGCACGGAGGTACTTCTTCCGGTAACCACCCGCGAGCATCTCCTCGGTGAAGATCTCGTCGAGCTTTCCACCCGAGGCCGTCACCGGAATACCCGCGTCGTACAGGCGGTCGGCGAGGACGACCAGTCGCAACGCAATTGCCTGATCGGAAGCCGGGTGCACGTTCTTCAGGAACACCGCGGGAATACCGTCCAACAATTTGCCGTAGCGCGACGGGTGCAGCGTGCTCAGGTGCGCCAGCAGGTCGTCGAAGTCGTCCAAGGTCGCGCCCTCGATACCGTCGGCACGCTCGATGAGCTCGCCCTCCGACGTCGGCTCCGGGGCCGGCGGCAGATCGCGGTGCCGGTAATCGGGACCGTCGACGCGGACGGACTCGAAGATCGAACCGAGCTTCTTGATCTCCCGCAGGAAGTCCTCGGCTGCGAAGCGGCCTTCGCCGAGCTGGCCGGGCAGGGTGTTCGATGTCGCCACGATGGACACGCCGCGCTGCGAGAGCTCCGACAGCAGTCGCGAGACCAACATCGTGTCGCCCGGATCGTCGAGCTCGAACTCGTCGATGCACAGAACACTGTGGTTCGAGAGCTCTTCGAGAGCCTTGTTGAAGCCCAATGCACCGACGACGTGCGTCAACTCCACGAACGTGCCGAACGCCTTCGGTTCGGGGACGCTGTGATAGATCGAGGCCAGCAAGTGGGTCTTACCGACGCCGAAGCCGCCGTCGAGGTAGAGCCCCGCACCGGTGGCCGGGGTCTTCTTACCGAACAGTCCGCGCTTGCCCTTGCCGCGAATCTTCTGCACCTTGTTCGCGAATTCCTCGGCTTTCGCGACTGCAGCGGCCTGCGTCGGCTCCTTGGGATCGGGAATGTACGAGGAGAAGCTGACGTCGTCGAACATCGCCGGCGGAACCATCTGCGCGATCAGCTGATCGGAGGGGACCACGGGATTTCGGTCGACAAGGCGTGCGGGCATTGATCGAGCGTAACGACGTGGTCTCATGTGACTCATGCAGCTTCTCGATATTGGGACCTACTTCACATCGGAGCAGGCCGCCGCAGCGCTCCCCGCCATCGGAACGGAAGTGGACGACGACGGTCTGCGATCGCTGTATGCCTACCCGACCGATGTGGGCCGACCGTGGATCCGTACCAATTTCGTATCCAGTATCGACGGGTCCGTCACCTCCGACGGTGCCTCGGCCGGATTGGGCACCCCGGCAGACACCCGGTTGTTCGGCATCCTGCGTGAGCTGTGCGATGCGGTGCTCGTCGGTGCCGGCACCGTGCGCGGAGAGAACTACGGCGGGGTCGCCCTGTCTCCCGATGTCATCTCTCGCCGGCAGGCGAACGGTCAGGAATCGGTGCCGACCATCGTGGTCGTCACCGCCTCCGGCTCCATCGATGCGCGGTCTCGCCTACTGACGGACACAGCGGTGATGCCGGTGGTGCTCACGTCCGCCGCGGCGGACCGCTCTGCGGTAGGCGAACTCCGGACGGCCGGGGCGACGGTGCTCGAGGTGTCCGGCGAATCGGTGTCGACCACCGACATTGTCGAGTCTCTGTCCCAGCTCGGGTTCGGTCGAGTGCTGTGCGAGGGCGGACCAGGACTGTTCGGTCAGCTGGTGACCGACGGGGCAGCGGACGACGTGTGCCTGACGATCTCACCGAAGCTGATCAGTGGGCCTGCCGGCCGCATCGCCCATGCCGCACACGCCGCCGATACCTCCATGCAGCGCGCACTCGTGCTCGGCGACACCGACGGCACGCTGTTGACCCGCTGGGTGCGGCCGTGACGAGAGACGCGGGCGCGGCAGCGAAGCAAAAGTAGATAGCCTCGCACCGTGACGCAGAAACGTTCGTTGCTCGCCGCAGTACTCCTCGTCGCCACGGTCTGCGCGGCCTGTGGAGGCGGCCCGTCGATCCGTCCCGAAGTGGCGGTGGAGCAGCGCTCGCCCGGTCAGCCCGCCGAGTCGTCGCCAGAAACCCCGCCCGAACCGGCTGCACTCGCTGTTCCGACCACCGACCTCGATTGGTCCGAGTGCACCTCGGCCACCCTCGGAATGTTCGGGCTCACCGCCACCACGCCGGGCCTGACACTCGAATGCGGTGAGTACGAGGCCGATGTCGACGCCAGCGGTCAGATGTTCGGCACCTTCGCCGTCGGGGCGCTTCGGGCCAAACTCGACCGGACACCCGTCGATGCCGGGCCCCTGGTGTTCACGTCCGGTTCGGATCGTTCGTCGATCGCAACCTTGGCCACGATGGCCGCCGGCCCACTCGCCACGCTGCTCGAGGCACATCCGATCGTTGCCGTGGATCGCCGCGGCATCGGACGCTCGACGGCCGTGGACTGCATCGACGACACCCCCCAGGCGCCTACCAAGGCTGCCGTCGATGCCCTGGGACAGTTCTCCAGATCCGACTCGGACTCCGTCGACCGCGCGGTCGACGCCGGACGAGACGCCACCATCGAATGCACCGACACCCTGCAGCCGCAGGAACTCGCCTTCGGCACCGGGTACGCCGCGGACGATCTCGATCGGCTTCGACAGCTGTGGGGCGTGGACCGGATCGGCCTGATCGGAGCGGGAAACGGTTCTCTCACCGCCATGGCCTACGCCGCGAAGTTTCCCGACAACGTCGCGCGTCTGATCCTCGATTCGCCGACGGGCGTCAACGCCGACCAAGCAACGCTCGCCGAGCAGCGAACTCAGGGCAAGGAAGCGGCGTTCGCTGCCTTCGCACAGCGTTGCGTCGCGCTGAACTGCTCGCTCGGAAGTGACCCGACGGCCGCAGTGGCAGAGTTGATGAAGCGCGCCGCCGGCGGCGAGTTCGCACCGCTGTCCACACACGAAATTCTCGACGCGATCACCTTTGCCTTGGCCTCGACCGCGGGAGACGCGTCGACGCGGGCGAGAGATCTGTCCTCGACGCTCTCCGCTGCCGCCGCCTCCGACACGACTGCGCTCGCAGCGCTCGCCGAACGAGGCCGGGCGGCGTACAGCACCGACGGCCAGTTCGTCGCCCGCTGCACGGACGGGCAGCAGTGGCCCTCTCCGCAGGGCGTCCGCGACCTGGCACCGGGGTGGGCCGACCGCTACCCGATCTACGGAACCGACGCTGCCCTGACGGCATTGCTGTGCTCGTCCTGGCCGACAGCTCCCTCCGTCCCACTGCCCACCTCGCTGGACGTTCCGGTCCTGGTGCTGTCCAACGCCGGCGACCCGATCGTCGGCAACGGCGGCCTGTCCTCGGTCACCGGCCTGATCGGTGCGACGGGTGCCGCCGTCGCGTCGGCCGCCTGGCAGGGCAGCGGGCATCCGAGCATCGGCGGGTCGCAGTGCCTGCAGAGTGCTGCTGTCACCTACGCCCGAGACACGACGCTTCCGACCGACGGCACCGTCTGTCCGGCCTGACTCGACTCCTCGGAGGGTCGCGAAAGACACGGGCCCCGCGGGGTGTCCTGAACGGCCGCACCGACCGTCTCGGGTACCGTTCGCGGGTGTCACTTAGCTTTCTGGAGCCGCGTACCGGGCGGACCACCGCCGAAGTAATCAAGTACGCGCTCTGGCCGATCGCCATCATGACCGTCGTGCATCGGGTGGTGATCAGGGCGGTCAACGGCGATGTCACCAACGACTTCAACCCGGTGTACAACGCAGCTCTCGCGTTCCTCAACCGGCAGCCGGTGTACACCGCGAACTTCGATTCGGTCGATCCTCATTACCTGTACCAGCCGAGCGCGACGATGCTGCTCTCCCCCATCGCCATCATCGACCCGGAGCGCTCTCGCTGGCTGTTCATCCTTGCCAGCACCGTGGCCATCCTCGTCGCGCTGTACATCCTGCTGCGCATCTTCGGCTTCCGGTTGGACTCGGTGGCTGCACCCGCCCTGCTCCTGGCTGCCTTCGTCAGCGAGACGGTGACGAACACACTGGTGTTCACCAACTTCAACGGTTTCGTACTCCTCGGCGAAGTGGCGTTTCTCGGATTCCTGTTGCAGCGCAAGGATTTGTCCGCCGGTGTCGCGATGGGCTTGACCCTGGCGATCAAACCGATGCTCGCACCACTGCTGCTGCTCCCCCTGATGACGAGACAGTGGAAGGTGTTCATCACCTCGATCGCCATCCCGGTGGTGATGATGGCCATCGCCTGGCCGTTGTCCGTCGATCCCATGAATTTCATCGATCGGACGCTGCCGTACCTGCTGCAGACGCGTGACTACTTCAACAGCGCTGTCGTCGGCAACGGCCGTTACTACGGAGTGCCCGAGTTCATGACCCTCGGCATCCGCGCCGTCCTGGGCATCATGGTGTTGGTCTCGCTGTGGTTGCTCTACCGGTACTGCCGAGAAGATCGACTGTTCTTCTTCGCCACCACCTCCGGCCTGATCCTCACCGCGCACTGGCTGCTGGGCTCACTGGGCCAGATGTACTACTCGATGATGCTGTTCCCGTTGCTCATGACGGTCGTGCTCAGGAACTCGCTACTCCGGAACTGGCCGGCCTGGCTCGCGATCTACGGGTTCATGAACGCCGATCGTTGGTTGTCCGGACGGTGGATCGAAACCGGACGGGCCCTCGACTATCTCCGCACCACCTTCGGTTGGGCGCTGCTGATCGTCGTGATCTTCGGAGTGCTCGTCGGACGCTGGTTCGCCGCGAGAACAGAGGGACGGCTCGACGAGGGAATCGAGCCCAGCTACCTGTTACCGACCGCGTCACCAGCGAAAACGGCATAACCCGGCAAATCGTATTAGCGTGTCAGCATGAGTTCAGCAACAGACAACAATGCCGCTCCGGCCGTCCAGCTCACCGACGCGCAGTGGCGGGAGAAGCTGACACCCGAGGAGTACGCGGTTCTGCGTCAGGCCGGTACCGAGCGCCCGGGCGTCGGCGAATACACCGACACCACCACCGAAGGCATCTACGAGTGCCGCGCCTGCGGAGCCGAACTGTTCCGCAGCACCGAGAAGTTCGAATCGCATTGCGGCTGGCCGTCGTTCTTCGACCCGGCCGACAGCGACGCCGTCATCCTGAAAGAGGACACCACGCTCGGTATGCGCCGCGTCGAGGTCGTCTGCCGCAACTGCCACAGCCACCTCGGCCACGTCTTCGAGGGCGAGGGCTACCCCACCCCGACCGACCAGCGGTACTGCATCAACTCGATTTCTCTGGTGCTCAAGCCTGCATCCTGATCGGTCCGGACATCCCGGGGATCGCCGCGCACTCGGCGAACCTGCGCTGAGGATGCGTCGAAACCGAGCCGCGAACTCCGGAGATTACCTCTGCTTGACCCGATCGTTAGGGTAGCTTTGGGGTTGTGGCCACGTCGATCAAGACCTTCTGGTGGCGCCAGGTGAAAATCACCGGCGTCACACCCAATTTCGGTGACGAATTGACGCCGGGACTGGTCGGAACATTGTTCGGGCAGAAGTGTTCCTGGCGTCGCGCGAAGCGCTGCGACATGATCGGGGCAGGTTCCACCCTGGAAATGGTCCAGCTCATGCAGGCCCGGAAGGGTCTCAAGGTCTGGGGCTCGGGTTTCATGCTCAGTGACGCCGCCCACGAACGAGACTTCAGCTACCCCGATTTCGACTTCTACGCGGTTCGCGGACATCTGTCGCTGGGACGCATCAAGTCCGAGCGCGAGGTCGCGGTCGGGGACCCCGGGCTGCTGGCGAACAAAGTCTATGCACGCTCCCCACGGGTACCCGGCCGGATCGGCCTCGTCTACCACTGGGTGCACAAGAAGGATCCCGTAGTGCGCTCGCTTGCGCGAGACAAGAGCGTCACGTTGATCGACCCGTCCAGAAAGCCGGCCAAGGTCATCGCCGACATCACTGCATGTGACTTCGTGATGTCGACGAGTCTGCACGGCTTGATCGTCGCTGACTCGTACGGCATCCCCAACGCGTGGATAAAGCTGCCGCAAGACATAGGCGGCAACGGATACAAATTCGACGATTATTACTCTGCTTTCGACCGAGAAGCTGTCCAGCATTCATCGGACCTTGCGCGAGATCACGATCGAATCGCGCAGCTACAGCACGAATATCGGCCGGTCCCGAATCTGAAAGAAATTCAGGACAATCTGATCGGAGCCTTTCCGTTCGCTCCGCCCTACACAGCCTGAATTCGACAGGCCGACACTCGAGCCGGTCATCGTTCGCTCCCACACGATCGCTTTCGAGCGCCCTATTACGACGGTGCATACTGTGAGCATGCGCACTTTCACCTCACCAGAGCAGATCAAGGCGGCCGTCGGCGAAGAACTGGGAACCAGCGACTGGCTCCAGATCACCCAGGAACGGGTGAACACCTTCGCCGACGCCACCGGCGACCACCAGTGGATCCACGTCGACGTCGAACGAGCGAAGAAAGAAAGCCCGTTCGGCGCGCCGATCGCCCACGGATTCCTGAGCCTGTCCCTGGTGTCGATGCTCAACTGGCAGATCTACACCATCGAGAACACCAAACTCGGAATCAACTACGGCTCCAACAAAGTTCGCTTCATCAACCCGGTCAAGGTCGGATCCCATGTCCGGTTGCGGACCACCCTCACCTCTGTCGAGGACGCGTCGGGCGGAGCGCTGCAGATCGTGACGACCGCAACGCTCGAGATCGAAGGCGAGGACAAGCCGGCCTTGGTTGCCGAAATCATCTCGCGGGTAGTGTTCTGACCTTCGTCCGCTTAGGTGGATCGAACGCAGTGATCGGCGGCAGCGGCGCGTCGTAGCGTTCGATCTCCACCAGCACGTGTTGCCCGGTGCACCCCCGCGAGAGCGACGACGACCCGACGTCGGCGGTGAGAACGTTCACGCTGCCGTGCACGCACATCGACCCTGGGTCGGCCCGGTCCAACGGGTCGTACCAGGCACCGGTCGACAACTGCACCACCGACTCCAGCATCCCCTCGTCGACGACCACACCGGCCAGGCACGAACCGCGGTCGTTGAACACCCGCACGACGTCACCGTCCGACACTCCCCTGGCCGCTGCCGCTGACGGGTGCATTCGTATCGGCTCTCGGCCCTGAATCTTCGAATGTCGGCTCACCGCACCGTGATCGAGCTGACTGTGCAGCCTGGTGCGCGGCTGGTTGGCGATCAAGTGCAGAGGAAACTGCTCGGCCCGCGCCCCGCCGAGCCATTCCTGCGGCTCGAACCACATCGGGTGCCCGCGGCAATCCTCGTAATCGAACCCCGCGACCGTCGCCGAGAATATCTCGATCTTGCCGCTCGGTGTCCGCAGCGCGTTGCCGATCGGGTCCTGGCGAAAATCCTCCAGGAACGTCAACTCGTCCTCGGTCTTCATCCGGAACGAGCCCTCACGCGTGAAGTCTTCGAATTCCGGGGTCTGCACGCCGTCGGCCCGCAAGTACTCGCGCCACTGCCCGTACATGTGCTCGAGCCATTGCTGTGACGTGCGCCCCTCGGTGAACTGCTGCCCCACACCGAGTTTCGTAGCGAGTTCCGCGAAAGTGTCGTAATCGTCGCGTGAATCGGCGAATCGCTCGGCAGCCGGCGCCATGGCCACGAGCAGTGGATCGTTGCGTGTGCAGCTCAGATCCGACCGTTCCAGCGATGTGGTCGACGGGACGACGACATCTGCGTGCTTGGCCATCGGCGTCCAGTAGGGATCGTGGACGACGACGGTATCGGGCCTGCCGAGTGCCCGGCGCAATCGTCCCAGATCCTGGTGGTGATGAAACGGGTTGCCGCCCGCCCAATAGACCACTTTGATGTCGGGATAGACCAAACGTCGGCCGTCGTAGTCGAATTCGTACCCGGGGTTGAGCAGCATGTCCGAGACAGCTGCAACCGGAATCAGATCGGCCACCGGATTGATTCCCTGCGGCAGTGTCGGCAACGGATAGGGCACAGGAGCGAGGCCGGGCTCGTTCATCGAGCCGTATCCGTGTCCGAATCCCCCACCGGGCACGCCGATTTCGCCCAACATCGCTGCCAACGTGATGCCCATCCACGGAGCCTGTTCACCGTGCTGCGTACGTTGCAGGGACCACGTGACGGTGACCATCGTGCGTTTCGACGCCATCTCTCGGGCGAGGTCCGCGATGATCGTGGCTTCGATGCCGCAGATGTCCGACGCCCACTGCGGGGTCTTGGGAGTGCCGTCCGAGACACCGAGAAGGTAGCGCTCGAACTCGGGGTAACCCTCGCAGTATTTCTCCAGAAACGCTGTGTCGTGCAGTTTTTCGTCGGCCAGGACGTATGCCAGAGCCAGCATCATCGCCACGTCGGTTCCGGGGCGTGGGGCGATCCACCGCGCCTCGCCCGACATGTCGTTGCGCAATGGACCGACGGTGACGATCTGCCCGCCGCGGGCGCGCATCGCGTCGAGCGAACCGACGGTCGGATGATCCGACGTACCACCGTGGTTGATGCCGGTGTTCTTCACCGGGACTCCGCCGAACGCCACCAGCAGTTCGGTGTGTTCGGCGATCACGGACCAGGATGTGGAGCGCGAGAACATCTTCCAGTGCGCGCCGAGCACGTGCGGCATGATGACGCCGGTCGCACCGAGCGAATAGCTGTGCACGGATCGCGTGTAGCCGCCGATGCAGTTCAGGAAGCGGTGTACCTGACTCTGCGCATGATGAAAGCGGCCGGCACTGGCCCAACCGTACGACCCGCCGTAGATGGCGTTGTTGCCGAATGTGTCCACCACGCGGCGCAACTCGCGCGACAACAGGTCGGTGAGCTCGTCCCACGAGACGTCGACGAACTCCTCGCTACCGCGCCTGTCGGTGGGGCCGGGACCGTTCTCGAGCCAGCCCCGGCGTACCGCAGGCGAGGTGACTCGGGATCGATGGGTCACCGAACCGACGAGGTTGCCCAGCACCGGGGAAGGATTGCTGTCCGTCACCTGAGGATGAATCGCGGTGACGTCACGTCCGTCCGAGTCGGCGCGGAACATCCCCCAGTGGCCCATGTGCTGGACGGCGGTCACTCCGGTCATCGAATCCCGAACGCGCTCAACGCTGCCAGCAGTGCGTCGGGACGCTCGGCCGTCGACACCGGATCGACGAGTGCGAAACTGCACCCGATCTCCTGTGCCGCGCCGTCGGCCTCGGCACTGTCGCCCACCATCAGCGTCCGCGCGGGCTCGACGCCGAGAGCGGCCACCGCATGTCGGAAGATCTCCGGTTGCGGTTTGACGTGACCTACCTCGAACGAGAGCACGAATTCGTCGACGTACCGGTCCAGGCCCCGAGCAGTGAACGCAGGACGGATGTCGAAGGCAATGTTGCTCAGCACCCCGACGCGAATCGACCGTCCCGCCAATGTCGACAGTGCCGCTTCCGTGTCGGGATAGGGCGTCCAGGAGTCGGCGTCGATGACTCGTCCGTACACCGATTCGGCCTGTGCCTCGGCGGTGATGCCGGACTGCGCCAGAACGTGCAGATACGCCTGCCGATGCAGGGCCGGATCCAGATCGCGATGACGCCATGCGTGCCGAGTGGCGTCGTCGAACTCGACGGTCTCGCCGACCGGAGCGGTCATGCGTCGCATGAGCTCGGCGGCTCCGGCTCCGTCGACCGGAACGCCGTCGGCATCGTGCACACCGTCGAACCACGACGGCTCCTCTTCCAGTCGGAAGAGTGTGCCGGAGAAGTCGAAGAGAACGGCGTCGACGATGGGCGTGTCCGTCCCCGTCACGGTAGTGATTCGACGAGCGCGTCCACCTCGACCCGAGGGCCGGTGAAGAACGGCGTCTCCTCGCGCACGTGTCGGCGTGCCTCGGTGGCCCGCAGATCGCGCATCAGGTCCACGATGCGGTCGAGCTCCGGGGCCTCGAAAGCCAGGATCCACTCGTAGTCACCGAGCGCGAACGAGGGGACGGTGTTGGCGCGCACGTCCTTGTAGTCGCGTGCTGCCTTCCCGTGATCGGCGAGCATCGTCCGACGTTCCTCGTCGGGCAGCAGGTACCAGTCGATCGAGCGGACGAACGGGTACACGCAGATGTACGCGCCCGGATCCTCGCCCGCGATGAACGCAGGCACGTGGCTCTTGTTGAACTCGGCGGGGCGGTGCAGTGCGGTGTTGCTCCATACCGGCGTGCTCGCCTTGCCTAGCGCGGTGGTGCGCCGGAAGTCGGAGTACGTCGCCTGCAGATCCTCGATGCGCTCGGCGTGCGTCCACACCATGAAGTCGGCGTCGGCCCGCATGCCGGCGATGTCGTAGACCCCGCGCACGACGACACCCTTGTCCTCACGGCCCTCGAAGAATGCCCGGGCTTCCTTCGCAGCGGCCGCGCGGTCGTCGCCCAGAACCCCGGGTGTGACCTTGTAGACCGAGAACATCAAGTACCGAAGAGTCGAATTGAGCGCTGAGTAATCGAGGCGTGCCATGGCCCCTATCGTGCCACCTCGACCAGACGGGCGGCAGCGGTGGTGGCGGACGCAATACAGGCCGGCACCCCGACGCCGCGCTGCCACGCTCCGGTCACGGCGAGCCCGGCGAGTTCGGACACTCCGGATTCGATGGCGGCGACACGGTCGAGATGTCCGGGAGCGTACTGCGGCAATCCGCCCGGCCACCTCTGGACGGTCACTGCCAACGGCCGAGTGTCGATACCCGCGACCGTGGCCAGGTCGGCGAGCGCGACGTCGATCGTGTCCTCGTCGGATCGCTGCGCGGCGGTGTCGTCGCCGAAACGCCCGAGCGAGGCTCGCAGCAGTACCGCGTCACGCTCGGCCAGGTGCGGCCACTTTCGACTGGACAGCGTGAACGCCTTCACGTCCAGCCCCGCGTCCGTCGCCACCAGAATTCCCGAATTCTGCGGCAGCTCGGTCGACGTCGGAAACGCCATCGCCACGACCGTCGACGACGCAAGTTCGATCTCACGGGCCGCGCGCGACGCGTCCGGTGCGAGGTCTGCGATGAGATCGGCCAGTATCGGTGCCGGTACCGCCAGCACGACCCCGTCGACCACACCCACCCGATCGACGAACCAGCCGCCCGACTCACGGCGGATCTCGCCGACGCTCGTCTCGCGCAGAACGCAAGCGTCGGTGGCTGTAACCACGGCGTCGAGCAGCACCGCGTAGCCGTCCCGGAGTCCACCGAACACCGGCCCCGGGGACGGAGTCGGGAGTGCCTTCAGCACAGCCTCGGTCAGGTTCGCCGCGCCGTTGTCCAACGCAGCGGCCAGCGTCGGCAGCGCAGCACGGACACCGATGGAGCTCGCCGAACCGGAGTAGACCCCGCCGAGCAGTGGATCGACCGAACGGCTCACCACCTGGTTCCCGAAACGTGTGCCCACGAGATCGGCCACGCTGGCATCGGAGCCCCGGACCCATCGAAACGGCCGCTCGGTCTCGGTGTCGATGATGTGCAGCTCGGACGGATCGACCAGCTCTCGGACGGACTCCGCCGACGACGGGATACCCATGAGGGTGCCCACCGGAAGTGGATGAGTGCGTCCACCGGAGAAGACGAGCGGTCGCACCGTCGACGGGTGCACCAGCTGATCGGTGAGCCCCAGTTCCGCAAGCAGGGCGGGCACCTCCGGACGGCGCCCGATGAACGCCTCGGCACCGACATCGAGCGACTGATCGCCGACCGAGGTGGTGCGCAGGGTGCCGCCCACCCGGGACGATGCCTCGACCACGGTGATCTCAGCGTCGGGCCCGCACGCCTGCCGCAGGCGATACGCCGCGATGAGGCCGGAAATTCCGCCGCCCACGACGGCGTAACGCCGGACGGTCACAACGAATGCACCAACGCGACGACCCGAGTCAGGATGTCGGGATCGGTATCGGGAAGCACGCCGTGGCCGAGATTGAACACGTGGCCGCGGGCACCGGCCGCGATCGCACGATCCGCCTCGGCGGCAATGCGTCGGACCTCGGCCTCGACTGCGTCCCAGCCCGCGAACAGCACTGCGGGATCGAGATTGCCTTGCAGGGCCTTGCCGTGGCCCACCCGGTGCACCGCGTCGTCGAGCGGAATCCGCCAGTCGACCCCGACCACGTCGGCACCGGCCTCGCCCATGGCACCGAGCAGTTCTCCGGTGCCGACCCCGAAGTGGATCTTCGGGACGCCGGCCGAGGACACGGCGTCGAACACTCGCGTCGAGTGCGGCAACACGTACTCGCGGTAATCGGCGAGCGAGAGTGCACCCGCCCAGGAGTCGAACACCTGAACGGCGTCGACGCCCGCAGCCAGCTGGGCCTGCAGAAAGGTGATCGTGGTGGAGGCCAATGCGTCGAGCAAGGCATGCCACGTGGCCGGATCGGACCGCATCAGTGCTTTGGTCTTCTCGTGATTGCGGCTCGGACCACCCTCGACCAGGTAGGACGCAAGAGTGAAGGGTGCTCCGGCGAATCCGATCAGCGGAGTGCTTTCCAGCTCACGCGTGAGAATGCGGACGGCGTCGGCCACCGGCTGCACCTGGTCGGCAGTGAGGACGGGCAGAGCCGCGACGTCCGCAGCCGAACGCACCGGATGCGCAACCACCGGTCCGGTACCGGCGACGATGTCGAGATCGATGCCCGCGGCTTTGAGCGGAACCACGATGTCGGAGAAGAGGATCGCTGCGTCGACGTCGTGACGACGTACGGGCTGCAAGGTGATCTCGGCGACCAGATCGGGCCGGAAGCACGAGTCCAACATCCCGATGCCTGCACGGATCTTGCGGTATTCCGGAAGGGACCTGCCGGCCTGACGCATGAACCACACCGGCCGCCTCGACGTCGGTCGACCGTCGATCGCGGCCAGAAACGGCGCCTCCGGAAGTTCTCGTCGGGCGGGGGCTGCGGTGTGCGATTCGGCGTTCATCACCGTCCATGCTGCCACGTGCGACAACCGCCGCTACCCTCGAGGGCGAGACACTCATCGCAGTTCAGGACACTCGGATCGTTCGACGGACGCTCGGCGCAGTTCGATCACGGCTCGGCGCGCCTCCATCGCAGGGCAACGTGACGCGTCTAACGTCCGGTGACGTGACCGAGCACCGATCTGACGCCGAACCTGCGCCTTTCCGCGCCGCCATCGACGCGATGCATCGGGCGCAGGTACACCCGGCAATCGAAATCGGTCCGATTCGGCCGCCGCAGAGACTCGCTCCGTACAGCTATGCGATCGGCGCCGAGGTCAAGCACGCCGACTCCGAGCAGATCGACGAACAGAGCGACGGCGACGCGTTCGGCCGTCTGATCCTGTTGTACGACCCCGACGGTGCCGAGGCCTGGAACGGCACTCACCGCCTGGTCGCGTACATCCAGGCCGATGTGGACGAGTCCCTCGCCGACGATCCACTGCTCCCCGAGGTCGGCTGGAGTTGGCTGGTCGACGCCCTCGAATCGCGATCGGAACCGTTGAACGCGCTCGGCGGCACGGTCACCTCGACCAGCTCGGTACGGTACGGCGACATCGCCGGCCCGCCGAAGGCTCACCAACTCGAACTTCGCGCGTCCTGGACGGCGACGTCGGAGGATCTCTCGACTCACGTCGAGGCGTTCTGCGAGGTGCTCGCCTACGCCGCGGGCCTGCCGCCCGCGGGCATCACCACCCTCGGTCAGCGCAGTTCCAGTCGGACATAGCAGTTCCAGTCGTACATAGTTGCCGGTCCGTTCGGCCCCAGGGCCTAGAGTCACATCTCATGTCAGCCGAGAGTTCCCCGGACACCGCGTCGGATGCAGAAGCGAACGAGCCTGTCGCCGTTCCGTTGTTGGCCCCCGCTGACGGGGTTCCCGACGTCGTCGACACCGTCGATGCCGTTCGCGCAGCCGCAGAGGCACTCGCCGCAGGCCACGGGCCCCTCGCTGTCGACGCCGAGCGCGCGTCCGGCTTCCGCTACTCCCAACGTGCGTACCTCGTGCAGTTCCGCCGCCGGGGCGCGGGCACCGTGTTGCTCGACCCCATTCCCGTCACCGGCGACCTCGCGCCACTGGCGGAGGTCATCAACCCGCTCGAATGGGTATTGCACTCCGCGGACCAGGACCTGCCCGGTCTCGCCGAACTGGGGCTCGTCCCCGCCACGCTGTACGACACCGAACTCGCCGGCCGCTTGGCAGGATTCGACCGCGTCGGCCTCGGCGCGATAGTCGAGCGGACCCTCGGCCTGGCCCTGCAGAAGGGGCACGGCGCGGCCGACTGGTCCACCCGTCCCCTCCCCGACACCTGGCTCAACTACGCCGCCCTCGACGTCGAAGTTCTGCTCGAGCTTCGCGACGAAATGGCCGCGGAGCTCGAACGACAAGGCAAAACGGACTGGGCGGCACAGGAATTCGCCCACATCCTCGCCCTCGGTCCGCCCAAACCGAAAACCGACAGATGGCGTCGGACATCGGGAATTCATGCGATCAAGTCACCACGAACGTTGGCTGCCGTCCGCGAATTGTGGACCACCCGAGACGAATTGGCGGCCAAGCGCGACGTCGCGCCCAGCCGGGTCCTGCCCGACTCGGCGATCGTCGCCGCGGCGACGGCCGATCCGAAGTCCTCACGCGAACTCGAACAGCTACCGGTCTTCGGCGGCCCCCGTCAGCGTCGGTCCTCTCGGTTGTGGGCCTCGGCCCTGACCCGAGCACGGGCGCTGCCCACCGCGGAGTTGCCGTCGATGGCGGCATCGTTCGACGGGCCGCCCCCGGTCAACCGATGGGCCCGCCGCGATCCGGACGCAGCGTCCCGACTGGCCGATGTGCGAGCGGCGATGACCGAGCTGAGTGAATCGGTGTCGGTACCGGTCGAGAACCTGCTGATGCCGGATCTACTTCGGCGACTCGTATGGGATTGGCAGACTCCCGACGACGACGGCGTCGACCCAGGAGAGATGATCGACGCTCGGTTGACCGAGGGTGGGGCTCGGCCGTGGCAACGCTCGCTGGTGGTGCCGGTTCTGACGAAGGCACTGCACCCTTCCCAAGTTACCGACGGGTAATACCCGCTACAGTGGGTGGCGCGTCCGGGCACCCGGACGAGTCGTCCGCATCTGTCGGGAGGATCGAAAAGCGTGTCTGTACCCCCGTCCACCAGCTCACAGAGGAATGTCGTCTTCGTCGACGGCATCCGTACCCCGTTCGGCAAAGCAGGCCCCAAGGGCATGTACGCCGACACTCGCGCAGACGACCTCGTCGTCAAAGCAATACGCGAGCTTCTCCGCAAGAACCCCAATCTTCCTCCCGAGCGCATCGACGAGGTCGCGATCGCTGCGACCACACAGACCGGCGATCAGGGCCTGACCATCGGCCGGACCTCCGCTCTCCTGGCCGGGCTCCCCCGCAGCGTCCCGGGATTTGCGATCGACCGCATGTGCGCGGGTGCGATGACTTCGGTGACCACCACCGGATCGGGAATCGGCTTCGGCCAGTACGACGTCGTCATCGCCGGCGGAGTCGAGCACATGGGCCGCCACCCGATGGGTGAGGGTGTCGACCCCAACCCGCGCTTCCTCGCCGACAAGCTCGTCGATCCCAGTGCACTGGTGATGGGCAACACCGCCGAGAACCTGCACGACCGGTTCCCGAGCATCACCAAGGACCGCACCGACGCCTACGCCGTCGCCAGCCAGAACAAATACGACGCGGCCAAGAAAGCCGGCTACATCGCCGACACTCTCGTTCCGGTCGCCACCAAATCCGCCGCAGGATGGGGCCTGGCCACCGAGGACGAGCCACCTCGCCCCGGCACCACCGTCGACGATCTCGCGAAGCTCAAGACACCGTTCCGGCCCGCAGGTCGAGTCACCGCAGGCAATGCTGCCGGCCTGAACGACGGCGCCACCGCGGCGATCCTCGCCGGTGAGGACACCGCGCACGAGCTCGGCCTGAACATCGGGATGCGGATGGTCGGCTTCAGCTTCGCCGGCGTCGATCCCGCCGTCATGGGCATCGGCCCGGTTCCTGCCACCGAAAAGTTGCTCGGCCGAACCGGATTGAGCATCGACGACATCGGCCTGTTCGAGATCAACGAGGCCTTCGCCATCCAGGTTCTCGCCTTCCTCGAGCACTACGGCATCGCCGACGACGACCCCCGCGTCAACCAGTGGGGCGGTGCCATCGCGTGTGGCCACCCGCTCGCTTCCTCGGGCGTCCGCCTGATGACGCAGCTCAGTCGTCAGTTCGCCCAGCAACCCGACGTCCGCTACGGCCTGACGACCATGTGCATCGGTCTCGGCATGGGCGGCACCGTCATCTGGGAGAACCCCAACCACGCTGACTACTCAGGAGCCAAGGCATGAGTGACATCACGACGGCGTTCGAGGACGAGGTAGTCACGAACGCGTTCACCAAGATCGTGTCCGTACCGGGGCTCGACGGCTCCATCGCACTGGTGACCCTGGACAACGGCTTCGATCACACCAAGCCGTCGACCTTCGGTCCCGGCGGACTCGCCAAGTTCGACGCCGCACTCGACGAGGCATTCGCAGCGAACCCGGTGGCCATCGCCGTCACCGGCAAGCCGTTCATCTTCGCCGTCGGTGCCGACCTCAACGGTGTGCCGAACATCAAGACCAAGGACGAGGCGCTGCAGATCGGGCAGCTCGGCCACAAGGTGTTCCGTCGCCTGCGCGAGTCGACGGTTCCCACGTTCGCCTTCATCAACGGTGCCGCACTCGGCGGTGGCCTCGAAGTAGGACTGCACTCGCACTACCGCACCGTCGCGGAGAACGCCGCCGCGCTCGGCCTGCCCGAGGCCTTCCTCGGCCTGGTCCCGGGATGGGGCGGAACTCAGTTGCTGCCCAACATCATCGGAGCCTCGAACGCGGTCACCGTCGTCGTCGAGAACGCACTGAACCAGAACCGCGTCCTCAAGCCGCAGCAGGCACTCGACCTCGGCATCGCCGACGCCCTCTTCGGCGGAGCCGACTTCCTCGAGCAGTCCCTCGCGTGGGCCGCTCAGGTCATCAAGGGCGAGGTCGTCCCCCACCGTCCCGAGATCGACCGCGGGCAGGCCTGGGACGACGCCATCGCCCGTGCCAGGGGCATCGTGGCCGGCAAGACCGGCAATTTCGCACCGGGACCGGTCGCTGCCGTCGACCTGCTCGAGCTGGCCAAGAACACCGACATCACCGATTCCGCGTCTCTCGACAAGGCGTTCGCGGCCGAGGACGACGCGCTGTCGACGCTGTTGGTCAAGGACGAGTTGCGTGCCGGTTTGTACGCCTTCGACTTGGTTCAGAAGCGCGCGAAGCGTCCCGCCGGTGCGCCCGACAAGTCGCTCGCCCGCAAGATCTCCGGTGTCGGCATCGTCGGTGCCGGTCTGATGGCCAGCCAGCTCGCGTTGCTGTTCGTGCGCCAGCTGAAGGTGCCGGTGATTCTCACCGATATCGATCAGGAGCGCATCGACAAGGGCGTCGGCTACGTTCACAGCGAGATCGACAAGCTGCTCGGCAAGAAGCGCCTGTCCCCCGACGCCGCTAATCGCTTGAAGGCGTTGGTGTCCGGATCGATCGACAAGTCCGCATTCGCCAGGACCGACTTCGTCATCGAGGCAGTCTTCGAGAACCTCGACGTGAAGAAGAAGGTGTTCGCCGAGGTCGAGGAATTCGTCTCTGCCGAAACGATTCTCGCGACCAACACGTCTTCGCTGTCGATCACGAAGATGGCGGCCGACCTGAAGCACCCCGAGCGCGTGGTGGGCTTCCACTTCTTCAACCCGGTCGCGGTGCTTCCGCTGCTCGAGGTCGTCAAGGGCGAGAAGACCGACGATGCCACTCTCGCAACAGCATTCGCGACCGCGAAGACACTGAAGAAGTCTGCCGTGCTGTCGGCGGATCTCCCCGGTTTCGTCTTCAACCGGCTGGTCACTCGCGCGTCCAACGAGATCATCAGCGCGATCGACGAGGGTACCCCGTTCGATGTGGCAGACGGCGCTGTGGGCGAACTCGGCATGCCGATGAGCCCGCTGACGTTGCTGGCCCTCGTCGGACCGGCCGTCGCTCTGCACACCGCGGAAACACTGGCTGAGGCGTACCCGGAGCGATTCAAGGACTCCGCCGGATTCCGTGCGCTCGTCGAGGCGAAGAAGCCGGGCGTGTGGACCTACGGACCCGAGGGCCAGGTCGTCGACCCCGAGGTGGCCGCACTGTGGCCGCAGGGTGATTCACCGTCGACGGCCGAACAGGTTCTCGAGCGAACCCGTAACGCCTTCGCGGACGAGATCAAGATCATGCTCGACGAAGGGGTCGTTGCCGCGGCCCAGGACATCGATCTCTGCCTGCTGCTGGGCGGAGGCTTCGGATTCTGGAACGGCGGTATCACTCCGTACCTGGATCGCAGCGGCGCGTCCGAGGCCGCCACCGGTCAGCGCTTCCTCGCGCCCGGTGTAGCCAGCGTCTAGCTCTACCCGCCGAGTTCGAGGTTATGGACGGATTTCTCCTGATTTTCGTCCATAACCTCGAACTCGGCTTTTTCGTGTCGGGATAAGGTCTGACCCGATGAACAGCGAACGCAGTCGGTTGATCGGCATCGCCTATCGAATGCTGGGTTCCTACAGCGATGCCGAGGACGCAGCATCGGAAGCGCTGCTCCGCTGGTATCGACTCACCGACGCCGAACGTGACGAAATCGACGTCCCCCGTGCGTGGCTCACCCGCGTCGTCGGCCGCATCTGTCTGGACCTGCTCGGATCCGCCCGCGTGCGCCGGGAACACTATGTGGGGCAATGGCTTCCCGAACCCGTCCGAGCCCTTGCGACCGGCGACGACGGCACATCGGACCCGGCCGACCGCGTCGCCCTCCACGAGTCCGTCGGCCTGGCGTTGCTCGTCGTTCTGGACTCACTGAGCCCGGCAGAACGTGTCGCGTTCGTGCTGCACGATGCATTCGCGGTTCCATTCGACGACATCGCGAACGTTCTCGATCGGACCCCCGCCGCCTGCCGCCAACTGGCCTCGGCCGCCCGGCGACGAGTGCACGACGATCGCCGCGGCCCCAGCGCTCCCGACACCCACGACCGCGTCGTCCGCGCTTTCGTGGCTGCCGCCGCCGGCGGAGATCTCGATGCGCTCGTCGCACTGCTCGCCCCCGACGTCACCCTCGTCAGTGACGGCGGCGGACGACTGTCGGCGGCCCGCAACCCGGTTCGCGGGGCCGATCGGGTCGCCCGCTTCGTTCTGGGTATCAGCGTCAAGTCCACCGACCTCGACCGGTCGATCGAATCGGTCAACGGCCTGACCGGGATAGTCCTTCGCCGACACGGTGTGGTCACCGGTGTGATCGGTTTCCGCACCGATTCCGCCGTGGTCACCGACGTGTGGATCGTGCTCAACCCGGAGAAACTTCGACACTGGTCGTGACGGCCATACATTCTCGTGGGCTACGTCGTCAGTGCAGGTGAGGCCCGAACTCCTCGAGCCGATCGACTCCGAACAGGACAGGTGGACACACGATGAAGATCGCCGTAGCCGGTGGAACAGGGACCGTCGGAACGCATGTCGTAGACGTGGCGCGTGAGCGTGGGCACGAGGTCGTCGTGCTGTCGCGGTCGGCCGGTGTCGACCTCGTCGACGGGACCGGCCTGTCCGACGCTCTGGCCGGCGTCGACGCCGTCGTCGATGTCGCGTCGACACAAACGGTCTCGGCGAAGGAATCGACGGCGTTCTTCTCCGCCGTCACCCGCAACCTGCTGGCGGCCGAGATCGAGGCCGGAGTCGGCCACCATGTGGCGCTGTCCATCGTGGGGATAGACAAGGCTCCGCACTCGTACTACGCCGGAAAAGTCGAGCAGGAGAACATGATTCGGTCCGGGTCGGTGCCGTGGACGATCCTGCGAGCCACTCAATTCCACGAATTCGCCGCTCAGATCCGTGCACGCGCGTCGTTCGGTCCGGTGAGCATCGTCCCGAAGATGGTCTCGCAACCGATTGCTGCCCGCGAGGTCGCCGAACGACTGATCGACCTGGCGGAGCACTCCCCCGCGGGCCGCGTTGCCGACCTCGGCGGACCGAGGGAAGAGCGGATGGCCGAGATGGTGCGGCGCTATGCACGTGCCATCGGTGCCCGTGGCCTGGTGCTCGAGGTCCCGATTCCCGGCGCATACGGTCGCGCGATGCGAGACGGAACGCTGGTCACCACGACCGGTTCGGATCACGGTTTCCAGACCTTCGATCAGTGGTCGGCCACCCAGGCGCGATAGCCACCTGCCGCCGAACTCGAAGCTATGGACGACTTACAGCAGTTTTCCGTCCGCAACTTCGAGTTCGACAGCGCGATATCGGACTTCTCGCCTATTTCGGCAATTGGATTGCTGCACGCCACGAATATCGAGGCGATTTCGCTCCCATTCCGTGTGTGCGAGGACGAAGATGGCGATGACCACCATGGACGCTGTTCACCCGAAAGCTGGTTCATGCCATGACGCAATCGACCGATCGGCACACCGCAAAGGTCATCGGAGTTACCATTGCCGCCGCTGTCGGCGGGTTTCTGTTCGGATTCGATTCCTCCGTCGTCAACGGTGCAGTCGACTCGATCCAGGAAAATTTCGCTCTGTCGTCGTTCGTCACGGGGTTCGCGGTCGCAATCGCGCTACTCGGGTGCGCGGTCGGAGCCTGGTTCGCCGGTCGCCTGGCCGACAGTTGGGGCCGCAAGAAGGTGATGCTGCTCGGCTCTGCGCTGTTCACCATTTCCTCGGTGGGGTCCGGGTTCGCCTTCAGCGTCCCCGATCTGATGTTGTGGAGGGTCCTCGGCGGGCTGGGTATCGGAATTGCGTCGGTGATCGCGCCCGCGTACATCTCGGAGATAGCACCGGCTCGCTATCGCGGTGGATTGGCATCGCTGCAGCAATTGGCAATCACCGTCGGAATCTTTGCCGCGCTGCTCTCGGATGCGGTTCTTCAGAACGCGGCAGGCGGACCGTCGAACGATCTGTGGTTCGGCCTCGAAGCGTGGCGGTGGATGTTCCTAATCGGCGTCGCGCCCGCATTGGTCTACGGATTTCTCGCGACACTGATTCCAGAATCACCTCGGTACCTGGTGGGTAAACACCTCGACGAGGAAGCTGCACGCATTCTGGGCGACATCACCGGCGAAGTGAACCCCGACGAACGCATCCGGGAAATTCGCCTGACTCTCCGGCGAGAATCCAAATCCTCGTTCGCCGATATCCGAGGACCCAAATTCGGTCTGCAGCCGATCGTGTGGGTCGGTATCACGATGGCGATTCTGCAGCAGTTCGTCGGGATCAACGCGATCTTCTACTACTCGACGACGCTGTGGAAGTCGGTGGGCTTCAGCGAGAATCAATCGTTCGTCACGTCGGTGATCACGTCCGTCATCAATGTGTCGATGACATTCGTCGCAATCTTGTTCGTCGATCGCTTCGGTCGCCGAAATCTATTGATGATCGGCTCGATCGGCATGTTCGTCGGTTTGGTCCTGGCCGCAGTCTCGTTCACGCAAGCCGTCGGAAGCGGCGACCAACTGGAATTGCCGTCGCCGTGGGGCCCGGTCGCGCTCGTCGGCGCAAATCTGTTCGTGGTCTTCTTCGCAGCAACATGGGGACCGATCATGTGGGTGATGCTCGGAGAGATGTTCCCCAATCGAATGCGTGCCGTGGCGTTGGGCATCAGTACCGCCGCGAACTGGATAGCGAATTTCGCCATCACATTGGCATTCCCGCCGTTGTCCGACACCATCGGACTCGGCTTCATCTACTCGTTCTTCGCACTGTTCGCTCTCCTTTCCTTCTTCTTCGTCAAATACAAGATCACCGAGACCAAAGGGATGGAACTCGAAGAGATGGGCGTCTGAATCGAGGTTGCCCGAACGACGGTGGGTCCGCGGTTCTCTCGACCGATAAGGCAGGGTGGGGGTGCACTCTGTCGGTCGATCTGCCGTCGAAAGTAGGACATGAAGCTTCGTATCGCATGCGCCGTGGGCACCGTCGTGGTGTTCGGACTGAGCCTGCGCCTGCTGTTCGGCAGTACGTCGGCACTCACCTCCGACATCGCCGAGTTCTACTCCGCGAACTCGACATCCATGGCGTTGCTGACCACGGGCCCGGTGATCTGCCTCGGTGTATTCGCCGCCACCGCACGCTATTTCGTGCGCCGGGTCCCTGTCACGCACGTTCTTGTGGTGTGCCTGTCCCTGGTGGCCGTCGGCACAGCTGTACGCGCGGCGCCGTCGTGGCCGATCCTCGTGGTCGGCACTCTCGTCGCGGCGGCGGGTATCGCGGTCGCGAATGTGTTGGGTCCGGTTTTCGTCCGTCTGGTGGTGCGGGAGTGGAGCCTGTCGGAACGACCCAGGGGCAGAGAGTGGAGCCTGTCGGAACGAACCAGGGGCAGAGAGTGGAGCCTGTCGGAACGAACCAGGGGCAGAGAGTGGAGCTCGACAGGTGAACCCGATGCGGCGGCGGGGCGACGACTGGGGTTGTTGACCGGGGTGTTGACCGCTGTGATCAGCGCCAGTGCGGGAGTGGCGTCGGGAGTGTCCGTTCCGTTGGCCGAGGCGTTCGACGGTGGTTGGCGGATTGTTCTGGGGCTGTGGTCGATTCCGGTCGTATTGGCCGCCGGAAGTATGGCGGTCTTCGGGCGAACGCTGTCGCGCGGGCTGTCGGTTGCCGGGTCGGCGACAGTCCCCGAAGACGCTCCTCGGAGTCGCACGGGGGTTCTGACATCGCCCGTGGCGTGGTCGTTGACGGCATTCATGGGTTTGCAGTCGCTGATGGCGTATTCGATGATCGCGTGGTTACCGACGATCTTTCGTGATCGCGGGGTGGACGCGCGTGATGCCGGTCTGCTGTTGACGGCATTGTCGGTCAGCAGCGTGCTGACTGCATTGACGGTTCCGAGCCTCGCGACAAGGTTGGGGAATCAGAGCGCGTTGGCGGTCGCCGTGACGCTACCGACATGCGTGGGCCTGCTCGGGATAGTGTCGTCGGCCGATTCCTGGGCCCTGGTGTGGGCGGTACTGCTCGGTTTGGGCCAGGGCGGGCAGTTGTCGCTCGCGATGACGTTGATGAATCTGCGGGCTTCGAACGCCCGTGATGCTGCGTCGCTCAGTTCCATGGCGCAGACGGTCGGATACGTGCTGGCTGCTGCCGGTCCGCTGGTGTGCGGAGCCGTTCATTCGGCGACGCAGCGGTGGGAACCGTCGATTGTGTTTCTTCTGTTGGTGACGATTCCCATGGCTGCAGCAGGTGCGGTGGCCGGCCGCCGCGTCGTGGTCGGAAGCGAGGCGGAGCCGGCCGACGCCGTCAGAGGCTCTTGACCCAATGCGAAACTTGCTGCACCACGGTTTCGCAGGTGAGTCCGAACTCGTGGTGCAGTTGCTCCCGAGATGCGTGGTCCAGGAATCGTTGCGGCACACCGAGATCGCGGCAGGGCACGTCGACACCGGCACCGCGCAGCGCGGCCGAGAGCGTCGAACCTATCCCGCCGTGCAGGCCGCTGTCCTCGACGGTGACGACCAACCGGTAATCCTCGGCCATCTTGAGCAGCGACTGCGGGACCGGGAGCACCCAGCGTGGATCCACGACGGCAACCGAAATACCCTCTGCTTCGAGCTTTTTCGCGGCGTCGAGGGCGAGCGACCCGAACACCCCGACGGCAACGATCAGCACGTCGCCGGTGGCCTCGGACGGCTCGGTCAGCACATCGAGTATTCCGTCCAACCTGCGCACCGCAGGCACCGTTTCGGTGACCGCGCCCTTCGGGAAGCGAAGTGCCGTAGGGCCGTCCGAGGTGGCGATCGCCTCGGCCAGCTCCTCTCGAAGAGTGGCGGCGTCTCGTGGCGCTGCCACCTTCATGCCCGGAACGATGCCGAGCAGAGACATGTCCCACATGCCGTTGTGGGACGCGCCGTCGGCACCGGTGACTCCCGCGCGGTCCAACACGATGGTGACGGGAAGACCCAACAGGGCGACGTCCATCAGCAGTTGATCGAACGCGCGGTTGAGGAACGTGGAGTAGATGGCGACCACGGGATGCATGCCGCCGAGCGCAAGCCCGGCGGCCGACGTCATCGCATGCTGCTCGGCGATACCCACGTCGAACATTCGGTCCGGAAACCGCACCCCGAACGCCGCGAGCCCGGTGGGCGCGGCCATTGCGGCGGTGATGGCCACGACGTCCTCGTTCTGCTCGCCCTGCTCGATCAGCGCCGCCGAGAACACCGACGTCCAATCCGGAGCCGATTTGGATCGGGCCAGGCCGGTCGCAGGATCGATGACGCCGGTGGCGTGCATCTGGTCGGCTACGTCGTTCTCGGCATGGATGTAGCCCATGCCCTTGCGCGTCACCGCGTGCACGATGACCGGGCCGCCGTACGCCTTGGCTCTGCGCAGTGCCGATTCCATGGCGTGCTGGTCGTGACCGTCCACCGGGCCCAGGTACTTGATGCCGAGATCGGTGAACATGACCTGCGGGCTGATGGCGTCCTTCACTCCGGCTTTCATGCCGTGCAGCATCGTGTAGGCGGCGCGGCCGACGACGGGGATCCGTCGTACGATCCGGCGGCCGTTGTCGAGAATCTTCTCGTATCCCGGCTGCAGTCGCAGAGCTGCCAGGTGATCGGCCAGCCCGCCGATGGTCGGGGCGTACGAACGGCCGTTGTCGTTGACGACGATCACCAGCGACCGGTCTCGGCCGGCGGCGATGTTGTTGAGCGCCTCCCAGCACATACCGCCCGTCAGCGCGCCGTCACCGACCACAGCCACGACATGCCGGTCGGTCTCTCCCTTGAGGGCGAACGCTTTGGCCAACCCGTCTGCATACGACAAGGATGCCGATGCGTGCGAGGACTCGACCCAGTCGTGTTCGCTCTCGACCCGAGACGGATAGCCCGACAGCCCGCCCTGCTTGCGGAGTGTGTCGAACATTCCTGCGCGTCCGGTGAGCATCTTGTGCACGTAGGCCTGGTGGCCCGTGTCGAAGATGACCGGATCACGCGGTGAGTCGAAGGTGCGGTGGATCGCCAGAGTCAGCTCCACCACTCCCAGATTGGGACCGAGGTGGCCCCCTGTTGCCGATACCTTCTCGACCAGGAAGGCGCGGATCTCGCGAGCCAGTTCGGCCAGCTCCGCACTATCGAGGTCGCGCAAGTCCTCGGGCGTCTGAATTCGCGCTAGGACACCCAACGAGATCGCTCCCTCCGGCCGGAAAACATATTCGAAAAACCAGTCTACGGAGTGGCTGCACCCAGCCGCCCCGTCCAGCATTGTCTCGCCGACACTACCGTCGAGTAGGCAGGTGCCCGGGGTCAGTCGCCCCTAACCTCGAATACGCTCGAAACGGACACCCGACATACAGTGTCGCCCATGAGCAACGTCGTCGATGCCATCCTGACCCGGGTTCACGAACTGTGCCGGGACGACGCGTCGGGACAGGTTGCCGACTACATCCCCGAACTCGCAGCCGTGACGCCGGACGGCTTCGGTATCGCCCTGACGACCACCGACGGTTACCTGTACGAAGTCGGCGACACGAGGATGCCGTTCACCATCCAATCCATCTCCAAGCCCTTCACCTATGCACTCGCGCTGGCCGACCGCGGCCTCGACGTCGTCGCGGGCAAGATCGACGTCGAACCCTCGGGTGAGCCGTTCAACGAGATCAGCCTGGACGCCGTCACCGAGCGGCCCCGAAACCCGATGATCAACGCGGGTGCGATCACGTCCGCGTCGCTCATCGCCGGCCGCACCGCAGAGGAACGATTCGAGCGCATCCGAGCGTCGTATTCCCGGTACGCAGGAAGGTCTCTGAGCTTCAACGACGCGGTGTATCGATCCGAAGCGCGCACCGGACACCGCAATCGCGCCATCGGCTACATGCTGCGGTCCTTCGGCATCATCGACCACGATCCGGAGGCCGCCGTCGACCTGTACTTCCGCCAGTGCTCGATCGACGTCACGGCGGCTGATCTGGCCATGATGGCCGCCACGATGGCCAACAACGGAGTCAATCCCCACACCAAGGAGCGCGCCCTGGCACCCGCACTGGTCGAACGCGTGCTGTCGGTGATGACGACCTGTGGCATGTACGACGGCGCAGGCGACTGGGTGGCGCGGGTGGGTATGCCGGCCAAGAGTGGGGTCGGCGGCGGCATCCTGGCGGTGCTTCCCGGGCAGATGGGCATCGCCGTCTACTCCCCCCGCCTCGATTCGCACGGCAACAGCGTGCGCGGCGTTGCTGCCTGCCGAGAACTCTCCACCAGACTCGAATTGCACTTTCTGCACGTCACTCGGGCCGCGAAATCGTCGATTCGACGTCGGTACGTTCTCACCGAGGCACCGTCGCGAAAACGACGATCCGAGATCGAACAGGCCACACTCGCTGCAGTCGGCGACCGCGCGCGGGTCTACGAGTTGCACGGGGACCTGCTGTTCTCGGGAGCCGAGACAGCGGTCCGCGAGATCGGCAACCTCGACCGGAATCTCGATGCACTCGTCATCGACGTTCGTGGCGTCGACGAGGTGAGCGACATCGCCCGTTCGATGTTCGAGGACCTACGCCGCGATCTCGCCGACCACGGCTGTGTGGTGTGCCTGGTGGATCCCAGAGCCATCATGGGCCACACGACGTCGAGCCTGGACCCGAACGATCCGGCGGGCCGGGTGTACTCGAGTCTGAGCTCGGCCATCCAGTGGGCCGAGAACCTGCTGCTCGATCGGCACTGCTCCGGCGCGCGGCAACCGGCAGAGATCACTCCGGCCGAGCACCCGTTGCTCGCCGGTCTGTCCACCGAGCAATTCGACTCGGTGACTCCTTATCTGGAGAAACGTCACTACGCACGGGGCGACGTCATCGTTCACCGTGGTGCGCCTGCAGCGGGTCTGTTCTTGATCCTGCGCGGAGAAGTGACATCGACGGCCGTGTCCGCAGACGGGGGCACACACCGCATCACGACGCTCTCCCCCGGGATGAGCTTCGGCGAGATGCCGCTGCTGATGTCGGTGCCGTTCCTGCTGGACATGGTGGCCGACACCCCGGTCGATCTGGTGGTCGTGTCGGTATCGCACTTCGAGGCACTGACTCGGGACGCCCCGGAAGTGAAGCTGGCGCTACTGGAAAATCTGGCCAGCGGCGCGTACGGCCAGATGGCGTCCGTCGTCAAGACGCTCGGGCGGTTCGACATCGGCTTCTGATCCGACTGTCGAACCGCCCGAGTGGACGTGCATGGCCCCTGATCAGGCGTCGAGCGTGATCAGGCGTCGAGCGTGATCATCGTGAGGACCTCGGTGGGCTGCGCCGAGCCGCCGGCAGGCTCGAGCGAGAACGCGAAGTTGGTCGACGCTCCCATACCGTCCACCACGGTGCCGTCGCTCGACGTGAGCTGATCCTCGGTGACAACGCCGGCGGAGCGCGGCGCACCGTCGACGAACCACATCTGGTAGACCCGCCCCGAGGGCGGCTCCGGGACACCGTCCAGAGTCACCACGACCGCATCTCGGCTCAGCGAGTACGACACCTTTGCAGTGCCGCCACCCGGGAACTCCGCAGACGCCTCACGAGCGTCGGGCGCTGCGACGATCTGCTCGGCCTGGGAAGGCTGCGGGTCCGAGCCCATGGTCTGCGTGACGACGACTACACCACCGACTGCGACGACGATCGCGGCAGCCGCGGACACCATCGAGTATCGCCACGTCTTGGAGCGCTCACGTCGGTGCCGGTGCAGCGGAGTGACGTTCGGCGGAAGTTCTCGGACCGTCGGCTCCTGATCGCTCGCGGCGACACGCGCTAGCACGGCCTCCCGCACGCGTTCGGGTGCGGGAGTCGCGTCTGCCGCCGCAGCCAACGCCAGCGTTTCGTGAATCTCACCCACGAGGATGTCGAATTGTGCCCGGGTCGTCTCGTCGACGCGGATTCGCTCGGATTCGATGGCGCGCCGCTCGGACTCGCTCATCGCGTGGAGGGCATAGACCTCCGCTTCGTCCAGCAGTCGTTGCCGTGACGCTTCACTCATTGCGGGATCACCCCCAGGCATGTCTTCAACTTGATCAATCCATCTCGTATGCGCGATTTGATCGTCGGCACGGCCACCCCGAGCCGTTCGGCAACCTCGCGATAGGTGTACCCGCTGTAATAAGCCATTCGTACCGACTCGCTCTGCGTATCGGTCAGAGTGTCGAGACAGGCCACGACCGCCTCCGATTCGAGCCGCTGGGTCACCGTCTCGAGTACCTCGTCGTGCTCGGGTGTGTGACTCACGGCACCGTACGCCGCCTCGCGGTCGGTACCCGACTGTTCGCTACGTACCCGATCGACCGCCCGGCGATGTGCCAGCGTCATGATCCACGCCAGCGGACTCCCCTGGCTCGGATCGTAATTCGGTGCCGCACGCCAGATCTGGAGGAACACCTCCTGCGCGGTCTCCTCGCTGTACCCCGGATCGCGAAGCACGCGCACCACCATCCCGTACACACGGGAGGACGTGGCGTCGTACAGTTCGGCGAAGGCCGACCGGTCGCCCTGGGCAACGGCGGCCATCAGGCGACGGAGACGGTCCGTCTCCTCGGCACGCAGATTCTTCAGCTGGGGGCTCGGTACTGCGCACACCGCATCCTCGACCGAGGTGCTGTCCTCGGACTCGGGCGGCGTTCGGTCACGGCCGGTGCCCGCAGATCCGGAAGCGTCGGAGAACGGCACGCTCATCGGACTGTCGTCCCAGCAGACGGGTTCATGATCGAGTTCATCGATCATGACACTAGTGGTCATGTAGCCCTCATATCGAAACCTCCGCGTTTTCCCGCCGCAGTACATATTCGGAACAAACACCCCGAGGGATGGTCCGCGACCGAAATTCGTTTGCGCAGAATTGGACCGGGCTTCATCCTGGGTGCGAGAATCGGACAAACGCGGGCAATCGGGCGGACAGCCCGATGGAGGGACGGACACGCATGACGGCCATCGAAACCCACGGGCTCGTCAAACATTTCGGCACCACCGCCGCAGTCGACGGCGTGGATCTGTCGATCCCGTCCGGCGGGGTGTACGGCGTACTCGGACCCAACGGGGCCGGGAAAACCACGACCATCCGGATGCTGGCGACACTTCTTCCGATAGACGGCGGCAGCGCACGAGTCCTGGGACACGACGTGGCAACCGAGCCGGAGGCCGTTCGCCGAAAAGTCTCTCTCACGGGTCAATTCGCCTCGCTCGACGAGGATCTGACCGGCACCGAGAATCTCGTTCTGCTGGCGCGGCTGCTCGGCTACTCACGTCCGGCCGCCCGAGCGCGCGCTGATCAACTGTTGACAGCATTCGACATCGCCGACGCCGGACCGCGACAGGTCAAGACCTACTCCGGTGGCATGCGCAGGCGCATCGACATCGCGGCGAGCATCATCGTCACCCCCGAGCTGATCTTTCTCGACGAACCCACCACCGGCCTGGACCCGCGCAGTCGCAATCACGTCTGGGAGATCGTCCGTGCACTGGTGGCAGGCGGCACGACGGTACTGCTGACGACGCAGTATCTCGACGAGGCCGACCACCTGGCCGGGCGCGTGGCGGTGATCGACCACGGCAAAGTCATCGCCGAGGGCACGACGGGCGAGCTGAAGGCATCGGTGGGATCGAACTCACTGCACCTGCGCGTGCTCGATGCCGGGCACCGGAATGCCGCGGCGAGAATCGTTCGAGATCTGGTCGGCAGCACCGTGACCGAGGACGCCGACCCGTTCACCGTGTCCGCACGACTGGACAATCCGGCGCAGGCGGCACCGATCCTTCCTGCTCTCGAATCCGCCGGAATCGCCATCGCATCCTTCACCCTCGGTCAGCCGAGTCTGGACGAGGTGTTCCTGGCGCTGACCGGGCACGACGCGGGAGCGGGAGTGGAGCCGGTGGGTGCGAAAAAAGCTGAAATCGACAACGGGGAGATCGCGTCATGACCACCGAGGCCCAACGATCCGCCCCACAGGCGTCGACGATCATCGATGTTCTCTCAGCCGCAGGTCCGAGGCCGGAGCGTCCGTCGTCGCTGTCGACCTCGCTGAGTTTCGGCTGGCGGGCGTTGCTGAAGATCAAGCACGTACCGGAGCAGTTGTTCGACGTGACGGCGTTTCCGATCATGTTCACGCTGTTGTTCACGTACCTGTTCGGTGGCGCTCTGGCCGGTTCGACCGACGCGTACATCCAGTTTCTGCTGCCGGGCATCCTGGTGCAGACCGTGGTGATGATCACGATGTACACCGGCGTGACGATGAACAAGGACATCGAGAAGGGTGTGTTCGACCGGTTCCGATCGTTGCCGATCTGGCGTCCGTCGCCGCTGGTCGGTGCGTTGCTGGGTGACGTCGTGCGCTACACGTTGGCGTCGGTGATCGTACTGATCTTGGGGCTGATTCTCGGTTTCCGGCCGCAAGGCGGGCTGCTCGGTGTGATCGCATCGATAGTGCTGTTGCTCGTGTTCTCGTTCTGTCTGTCCTGGATCTGGACGATGATCGCCATGATCGTGCGCACCGAGGCAGCCGTGATGGGGATGTCGATGTTCATCCTGTTTCCGCTGACGTTCGCGAGCAACATCTTCGTCGACCCCAACACGATGCCGGGGTGGCTTCGTGCGTTCGTCGACGTCAACCCGGTCAGCTTTCTGGTGACGTCACTTCGAGGCCTGATGCAGGGCGATGTCGACACCGGCCAACTCGGAGTGACTTTGGTGCTGTCGGCGGCGATGCTGGCGATCTTCGGACCGATCACGATGCGGCTGTACAACCGCAAGTCCTGATCCGCGCCTCCCGGTGCAAGCGTCAGGATGCGGCGCGGGCTCGGTGTCGGCGGACTGCGTCCCGGTTCGAGCACACGGTTCCGCAGTACCGCTGCCGTCCGGTACGTGAGGTGTCGGCGAAGGCGGTCGTGCAGTCGGCTGCGGCGCACCGATGGAGTCTGTCCATTCCTCGACCGGTCAAGTGCAGCGCGGTACCGACACCGACCAGTGCCCTGATGACGCCGCCCAACGCGATGTTGGGGTCGCGATAGTGCATGTGCCAGCCGTCGTCGGCATGGTTGGTCAGTCGCGGGTACGCGGATGCCTGTGCAAGGAGGGCGTTCAGGGCCTCGGCCCGCTCCTCGGCTGTCTCTGCATCCACCACGCGAGCCCACTCGCGGAGGAACTCGAGTGTGTCCGCGAGATCGTCGTCGGTGGCAGTCCAGTCGGGAACGAGGCCGGCGTCGATGCAGCGGGCACCCAGTTCGCTCGGCGACGTGGGTGGCCGGTTGAGGAGGTCGATGCCCAGTTTCACGGCATATTCTCCGTAAGGGTTGATGTGCACAAGACCATTACATCACAGTGGATGCATGGACATCGAACACAGCACACACTCCTGGACCACCCGCTCGCTCCACGACACCAGCGAAGGCCTCGTCGGCTACCAGGGCTGCCACTGCGGAGCTCAACGCATCGTCTCGGTACCCGCGCAGACGTTCGCCCCGGTTGCCGAAGTGGATCACCCCAGCACGTTCGCCACCGCAGGCACCACCGTGTCGAGTGCATAGCCGATGGACAGCGCCGAGTTGGTGGCGTAGGACTTCGCGACTTCCGGGTCGTCGAACACGACGTAGCGACCGTCCGCGACAGCCGGAATCCGTTGGAACAGCGGATTGTCGGTCACCTCGGACGGCGCCTTCTGGATGGGGAAGACGATCAGTACGTCGGCGTCGAGCAGGTCGAGCTCCTCCCCGGAAATCGGAACCGAGAAGCCGCGCGGCGGAAGAGAATCGATGGCCGGGCTGGTGACGAAGCCGAGCTTCTTCATGAACTCGAGTCGACTGTTCGACGAGATGTATGCGCCGTATCCGGTGCCGCTGTAGGCCCCGACCACCGCTGTCTTGCCGGCGAATTGCGGATGGGCAGCGGCCGCTGCATCGAAACGGTCGGCGATTCCTGCGAGCAGCGCGTCCCCTTCGGACTGCTTGCCGAGTGCCGTGGCCACCATCGTGACCTGCTGCTCGAGCGTTGTCAGGTAGTTGTCCGCCCCCGCCGGTATACCCACCGTCGGAGCAATGGCGGAAAGCGTGGCGTACCGATCGGCGTCACCGGAGCTCTTGGTGTCGAGGATCAGATCCGGCTCCAGCGCCGCGACCTGCTCGAACGACGGCTCCTGCGTCCCGATGATCTGCGGTGGTGCGTCGTAGAGCCCGGCCGCCCACGGACCGACGCCGTCGCCGCCGAAGGCGAGCCAGTCGCTCGCACCGACCGGTGAGACACCGAGCGCGAGTGCGGTTTCCGCGTCGCCCCAGCCGAGCGCGACGACGCGCTGCGGGGCACTGTCGACCGTCACGTCGCCGAACTCGGTATCGATCGTGACAGGGAACGCAGCCGCCGATCCGTCGGACGGCGCCTCCGATCCGGGTCCGTCGTCCCCGCCCGACCCACACGAGACGACGGCGGTCAGGAACAGCAGGGCGACCGACACAGCACCGACGGTGCGACGAATTCTCACCCGAGAAACGGTACGTCAGACTCGCCAAGATTGGTGAGGCAACCCTATTTACGGACGAAGCGGCCGATACATTCGACGTGGCTGGTCAGAGGAAACGCGTCGAACGCGCGCACGTCCGTCAGCTCGTAACCGGCTGCCCGGTAGAGGCTCGCGTCCCGCGCGAACGATGCCGGATCGCAGCCGATGTGGACGATCGTGCGGGGAGACCGCGTCGCGAGACCTTCGATGACGTCGCGTCCGGCACCGGCTCGCGGCGGATCGAGTACCGCCACCGCCACCGATTTCGGCAACGAATCCATCGATCGCTCGACCCGGCCCGGCGCGAACGAGACCTGAGCAAGGTCGTGCAGCGCCGAACGCCCGTCCTCGGCGGCCCGGCGCGAGAACTCGACGCTGGTGACTTGTCCGCTCGATCCCACCCGCTCGGCGAGAGCCGCCGCGAACACGCCGACACCGCCGTAGAGATCCCATGCGCCGTCACCCGGCTCGGCGTCCGCCCAGTCGCGTACGACGTCGGTGTACACCTGAGCCGCTCCCTTGTGCGCCTGCCAGAAGCCGGTGGCATCGAGTGTCCATGGCCGCGCCGAGACGAATTCGGTGACGCGACCCGAGCCGATGACGGCCTTTTCAGGCCTGGCCCGGGACGACGCTGCTCGACGCGCCGACGCACCGCGGCGGCCCGGAGACC
This sequence comes from Rhodococcus sp. NPDC077669, assembly GCF_040686915.1. Taxonomy (NCBI): domain Bacteria; kingdom Bacillati; phylum Actinomycetota; class Actinomycetes; order Mycobacteriales; family Nocardiaceae; genus Rhodococcus; species Rhodococcus sp. NPDC077669. The sequence continues at coordinate 67,090 of NZ_JBFBMD010000002.1, forward strand.
GGCGTCCGGTTCGCGTCAACTGGGCCGGTGCCACCTCAACCACATGGCGTTCACCCGTACCGTCGAGGACCACCTGCAATTCGGCACCTGCGCGCCACTCACGATCCGACAATCCGTCGAACGCAACCGGATCCATTTGCGGGCACGACAACTCCGTGACGATCGAACTGCTTCGATAGCGGTGGTAGCCGGGCCGTCCACCCGAATCCATTGCCAGCCGAACACGGGTCCGCCAACCGGTGCCGTCGCCGGTGCCCGGCAACTCCTCGACCGGAACGTCCCGCTCGATGCCCGCGACGCGGCGCAATTGTTCGGCGACGACGGAGGACTTGAGTCGACGACCGGCTTCGGGGGTCGCGTGAGAATAGTCGCAGCATCCCGAACCACCGGGCCCGGAGATGGGGCAGCGAGCGTCGATGCGATCCGGAGACGCGGTGAGGATCTCGATCGCGTCGGCGCGACAGAACGACCCACCGCGATCCTCGGTCACTTTGGCCATGACGCGTTCCCCCGGTAGCCCGTGGCGCACGAACACCACTCGACCTTCGTGACGGGCCACGCAGAACCCACCGTGTCCGGGAGCGCCCAGTTCGACGTCGAGCACCAGCCCGAACCAGTTCTCGGTCATTTGCCCGCCGGCGGTTCGTAGCCGCGACGCGATGCACCCGGCGCATTTCCGAGCACCTCGCGCCTGGCCTTCTCCGACGAGCGCAGCTGCCACGGAACGCTGGTGACCATCACGCCGGGTTGGAACAGCAGTCGGGACTTCAATCTCAGCGCACTCTGGTTGTGCAGGACCTGCTCCCACCAGTGACCGACGACGTACTCGGGGATGAAGACGGTCACCACATCACGTGGTGAGTCGCGTCGAACTCGTTTGACGTAGTCCAGAACCGGCTTGGTGACTTCGCGGTAGGGCGATTCGACGACCTTGAGGGGTACCGAGACGTCACTGGCCTCCCACTCACGTACCAATGCTCGGGTGTCCACCTCGTCGACGTTGACGGTGACGGCTTCGAGAGTGTCGGGCCTGGTCGCGCGTGCGTAGGCGAGAGCCCGCAGGGTCGGCATGTGCAGCTTGGACACCAGCACGATCGAGTGCGTGCGGCTGGGTAGTACGCCGTCCCACACCTCGTTCTCGAGCTCGCGCGCCACGGTGTCGTAGTGCTTTCTGATCATCCGCATCAGGATGAAGATGGCCACCATCGCCACGATCGCGATCCAGGCTCCGGCAGCGAACTTGGTGATCAACACGATCACGAGAACGGTCGCCGTCATGGCCAGACCGACGCTGTTGACCACCCGCGAGCGCTGCATCCTGCCGCGCTGCTCGCCATCGGTCTCGGTTCGGAGCAGGCGGGTCCAGTGCCGGATCATGCCGGTCTGGCTCAGGGTGAACGAGACGAACACACCCACGATGTAGAGCTGGATGAGCTTGGTGACCTCTGCTCCGAACACCACGACGAACACGATGGCTGCGCCGGACAGGAACAGAATGCCGTTACTGAAGGCAAGGCGATCGCCGCGTGTGTGCAACTGTCGGGGTAGATACCGGTCCTGAGCGAGCACCGAGCCCAGCACGGGGAAGCCGTTGAATGCCGTGTTCGCGGCGAGTACCAGGATCAACGCCGTCACGGCGGTGATGAAGAAGAACCCAACGGGGAACCCGCTGAACACTGCCTCCGCCAACTGCGCGATCAACGTCTTCTGGTGGTAGCCATCCGGTGCCCCGATCAGCTGCGTCTCCGGGTCCATCGCGTACTTGATGCCGATCTTCTGCGCCAGCACGATGATGCCCATCAACAACGTGATGCCGATACCGCCGAGCAGCAACAGCGTGGTTGCCGCGTTGCGGGACTTGGGTTTCTCGAATGCAGGCACCCCGTTACTGATCGCCTCGACTCCGGTCAGCGCCGCGCAACCCGACGAGAACGCCCGCGCGACGAGGAACGCGAACGCGATCCCGTACAGATGCGAGTCCTCCGCTTTCAGATCGAACGTCGCCGACTCGGCGTGAATGTCGTCTCCGAGCACGTAGACCCGGAACAACCCGTAGCCCAACATCAGGAACATGCCGCCCATGAAGGCGTATGTGGGAATGGCGAACGCAGCACCCGACTCGCGGATACCGCGCAGGTTGATCGACGTGATGAACACGATGGCCACCACCGCGAACAGCACCTTGTGCTGCGCGACGAAGGGCACGGCCGAACCGATGTTCGACGCGGCCGCCGAAATGGAGACCGCCACGGTCAGCACGTAGTCCACCAACAACGCACTACCCACGGTCAGACCCGCCGCAGGACCGAGGTTGGTGGTCGCGACCTCGTAATCACCACCGCCGGACGGGTAGGCGTGCACGTTCTGCCGGTAGCTGGCGACCACCACCGCCATCACGACACAGACCGCGAGACCGATCCACGGGGTGAACGTGAGCGCCGATATCCCGGCCACGGACAACACCAGGAAGATCTCTTCGGGTGCGTACGCAACCGAGGACATGGCGTCCGAGGCGAACACCGGTAGCGCGATTCGCTTGGGTAGCAAGGTATGACCGAGCTTGTCGCTGCGGAACGGCTTACCGAGAACCAGCCGCTTTGCGGCAGTCGAGACCTTGGACACGATCAGAAGCGTAGGCCGTCGGGTCGCCGTCGGCGCAACCACGCGCCCTTTGACTTCCATCCGATGCCCACCCACGGTCGAGCCGGTGACGAATCCCCGATACGTTGGTGCTCGCATGCACACGGTGGCAATGTCGTCGGCAGTGTTGGTCGGCAATCGAGATCGGGACGGAGCTGGGCGTTGTACGTAGTTGTGATGGGGTGTGGCCGTGTCGGCGCATCGCTGGCCGGAGCGCTCGAGCGCATCGGGCACGAGGTGGCGATCATCGACCGCGACGAAACCGCGTTTCTGCGCCTCGACCCCGACTTCGGCGGGCATCGAGTAGTCGGTATGGGATTCGACCGAGATGTGTTGGTGCGCGCCGGAATCGAGAAGGCGGAGGCATTCGCAGCCGTATCCTCCGGTGACAATTCCAACATCATCTCCGCGCGCGTCGCGCGCGAGACGTTCGGCGTCGAGAAGGTCGTCGCCAGGATCTACGACGCCAAACGCGCCGCCGTGTACGAGCGCCTCGGTATCCCGACCGTGGCCACCGTGCCGTGGGCGACCGACCGGTTTCTGCACAATCTTCTGCGGGACGACCCCACCACCAAGTGGCGAGATCCGTCCGGGAGCGTCGCGGTGGTGCTGCTCGACTTCCACGATGCGTGGATCGGCAAGAAACTGTCGGTACTCGAGGATGCGACCCGGTCGCGGGCCGCGTTCGTCATCCGTTTCGGCACAGGACTGCTGCCCGACAAGCGCACCGTGATCCAGGCAGGCGACGAGGTGTACGTCGCTGCCGTCTCCGGGACCGTCGCCGAGGCCATCGCATTGGCCGGCAATCCGCCGCCGTCGGACGACTGATGCTCGCCCGTACGTTGTTCTCCTCCCCCATCGACCCGAACGGGAAGCCATGAAAGTCGCCATCGCCGGTGCCGGCGCAGTCGGCAGATCCATTGCACGCGAATTGATCCGAAGCGAGCACGAGGTGATGCTCCTCGAACGCAAACTCGACCACGTCGATCAGGCCGCGGTACCCGAGGCCGAATGGGTGCTCGCGGACGCCTGTGAGTTGAGTCTGCTCGAGGCCGCCCATCTCGAGAACTACGACGTGGTGATCGCCGCTACCGGCGACGACAAGGCGAACCTGGTGCTCAGCTTGCTGGCCAAAACCGAGTTCGGAGTGAACCGCGTGGTGGCCCGGGTCAACGACCCCAGAAACGAATGGCTCTTCGATGCAGCCTGGGGTGTCGATGTCGCAGTCTCGACCCCACGCATGCTGGCGTCACTGGTGGAGGAGGCCGTGTCGGTAGGCGATCTGGTCCACCTGATGACGTTCCGCAAGGGACAGGCAAATCTCGTCGAGATCACTCTGCCCGAGAACACGCCCCTGGCGGGCAAGCCGGTACGCAAGCTCCAGCTACCGCGGGACGCAGCACTGGTGACGATTCTTCGCGGTGGCCGTGTCATCGTTCCGCAGCACGACGATCCGCTCGAGGGCGGTGACGAGTTGCTCTTCGTCGCGGCGAAAGAGGTGGAGGACGAACTACGTGCTGCGGTCGGTCTGACCTGACGGCAGCTCGTCGGCCTGTTCGTCGTTCGATGCGAGTTCCAGCGCTCGATCTGCTTGACGCACCGCCCACAGAGTCACCAGTAGGGCTACGCCGGTCAGGGGCCACCCCATCCCGATCCGTGCCACCGCGAGCCAGCCGGTCTGGTCCGAGTCGTAGAGCTGGGACTGAACGATGTAGCGCGCAGCGAACACCGACGCCCAGGCGATGGTGGCCACGTCGTAGTAGCGAACCGCAGACCGCTCCCGACGCCACGATGTTCCCTTGCCGTTGAGGTAACCCCAGATGACGCCGACGAGCGGCCACCGGGCAAGTACCGACAGCACGAACGCCCCGCCGTAGACGAGTGATGTATAGATGCCGAACAGGAAGTAGCCCTTGGCGTCCCCGGTGCGGTACGCGATGAAAGCGCAGATGCCGACGCCGAAGAATCCGGAGATGGCCGGTTGTATCGGGCTGCGGCGTACCAGCCGCCACACCAGAACGGCCGCGGCGACACCCAACGCCGCCCACAGAGCGACCGACAGGCCGAAGTAGCTGTTGAACGGGACGAAGACGACCACGGGCAGTGTGGAATATACCAATCCGCTCACACCGCCGAGCTGCTCGAGCACGGTGGGGGCGGCGGTCTTCACGGCGTCCGGCGTCGACGTGTCGGGTACCGGTTCCGGCATGTTCGACGTTCTCGGGTGCGGCACTGCATCGTCGCTGTTCGTCACGAGAACGAGAGTGCCATACCGGGGACGATCAGTTGTCGTCGCGCAGTTCGTAGTACGGGTTGTAGACGATCTTGCGTCCATCGCGTTCGCCGACCCGGCCACGCACCAGGACCGTCTTGCCCGGCTCGATTCCGGCAATCTTGCGCCGGCCGATCCACAGGAGAGTCACTGTGTCGGTGCCATCGAAGAATTCCGCTTCGATGTTGGCGTTCGCGGCCTTGGAACACGCTTCGACGCTGCGTAGACGACCCAACATCGTGACCTCTTCGCCACGCGAGCAATCGCAGGCGCGTCGGGCTCCGGACGCTTCGGAGGATTCGGCCATCTCCTCGGCGTCGAGCTGATCGATGTCCTCGGTCAACTTTCGCGTCAAACGGCGAAAGTATCCTGCGGCAGCGGGTGCCATTGTGCGCTCCTGCGGGTGGGGGTCGTCTCGCAGCTCCACTCCTGGGAGCAGTTGCGGCGACCTGGGAGTTTCCCTCGTCATAGCTGGTACTTCGCCACTGTAGACCCGATCCGGCGCGCTGACCAACCACCGCCACGCCGTCGAACGGAGGCGTGCACAATCGTCTCGTGCACACCCGATTCGAGACCTCCACCGCGATCGTTCTACCGGGGACGGGATCGGACGCGCAGTTCGCGCAGGAGGCATTCGGGCAGGCGTTCGACGTTGTGGGATTGACCACTGTCGCCGTGGAACCCGACCCGACCGGCGTGGTGAGGAGCTACCTCGGTGCCCTCGACGACGCTGTACGCGCGCACGGTCCCGTCGTGGTCGCCGGAATCTCGCTGGGTGCAGCCGTCGCGGCGCACTGGGCCGAACGCAACCGCTCGAGTGTCGTCGCGTTGGCGCTGGCGCTGCCGGCGTGGACGGGCGATCCCACCGGCTCACCGGCTGCACTGAGTGCACGGTTCACGGCTGGGTCGCTTCGCGAACGCGGGCTCGACAGCGTCACGGCGACGATGGCAAATTCGAGCCCGGAGTGGCTCGCGCGCACCCTGGCGCGATCCTGGGCGTCGCAGTGGCCGGCGCTCCCCCGCGCGCTGGACGAGGCGGCCTCGTACCGAGGCCCGGAGTTGGACCGTCTCGCGCGGATCGACGCGCCGACCGTCGTGGTCGGCGCGGTGGACGACCCGGTGCATCCGATCGCGGTGGCAGAGCAGTGGGCTCGCGCCCTGCCGAGAGGCGTACTGCGGACCGTGACTTTGACGGACATCGGACTCGACCCGGGGGGCCTGGGCCGAGAAGCCGTCGACGCTCTGACCGCGGCGCTCGACGACTGACGCCGATCAGCCCCCCAGTTGCTGAATTGCCGATCCGGACGCCCCGCGGCGCGGAGCGCGCTCGGCACCGGGTTGTTCGGCGTTCGGTTGCGGAGTCGACTGCTGCTGCGCCGCATCGGTGTTCGCATCAGGGGCGGTGGGCTGCGCCGGCGCGGCCTGCTGCGCTGCTTGCTGCTGCGCGGCAGCCGCCAGTTGCTCGGCCAACACCTGCGGCAGAACCACCGGCAACGGAGTACGCACCGGGTGTGGATCGGTGCCGCGGTCGACGACGGTCTGTCGAAGAATCGAGTGCGCGAGCTGGACCAGGGGCTGGCCCTCCGCCACCGCGCCCGACGGCCCGGCTAGGACGCATCGAACCATCCAGCGATACCCGTCGACACCGATGAAGCGCAGATCGGCGTTGGCGGTGACACCGACCAACTCGCGGCCCCACGGCCCGGTCTCCACGGTCGTCTCGGCCTTGTCGTTGCGGAGCGATGTCGCCAGATCGGCCGCCACCTCGCGCCACTGCCCCGGAGACTTCGGGGCAGCGTAGGCGGCGATGGTGATGCGCCCGAACTGGGTGACGATGTGTACTGCTTGTGGGCTGCCCGCCTGAGACATCTCGACCTGCAGTTGCCCGCCCTCGGGGAGAGGGATCAACACCGAGCCGAGATCCAGCCGGTTCGCCGCGACGGTCTCGCGATCCTGGTCCAGATCACCGAGATCGTGGGGCCCCTCGACGGTCGTGTCCGCGGTCGCATCGTCGTTGTCGTCGTCGCGGCCGTCGACGAATGGCTCCGCGCTGGACGCGGAGGCACTGCCGGCGTCGTTCTTCTTACGCCGTCCGAACATGTTCAGCTCTCTTCTTCTCGGTTGCATTCAGTTCGCTGTACACCGACGACCGTCGCGACAGACGCACTACGTAGGACGTCACTGCACCAGACTCGCATGTCCGCCGGTCGAACCGTGACCACCGTCCCCTCGAACGGTGTCGTCGAGTCGATCCACTTCGACGAACTCGACCAATTCGACGCGCTGCACCACCAACTGAGCGATTCGATCGCCGCGATCGAGCACGATGGGCGTCCGGAGATCGTGGTTGATCAAGCAGACCTTGATCTCCCCGCGGTATCCAGCGTCGATGGTGCCAGGGGTGTTGACGACCGACAGTCCCGATTTGGCCGCCAGGCCCGAGCGCGGGTGGATCAGCCCCACCATCCCGAGGGGCAAGGCCACCGCAATCCCCGTGCCCACGAGAACCCGTTCGCCGGGAGCGATCGTCACTGGCGCGGTGATCCGCAGGTCCACACCCGCGTCACCCTCGTGCGCACGCGTGGGCACCGGTAGATCTGGGTCCAACCGGCGAAGTCGAACCTCGCCGGGGCGGTCCGGGGGCACCTCGAGCTGGTCGGCGGAAAGCGTGTTGCGGGACTCGATGACTTCGTCACTCACGTCGAACGAGACTACGCTGATCTGCTTCGCCGTCGGCGGGGCGACTACCCTGGGTGGGGTGACTGCAGATCGACAGGCCGATCGGGCGAACCCCGAGTCCGACGACCCCGCCTCGCGTGCCGGTTCCCCCGGCTCGGAGTCGGTGCTCTACGCCGAACGACTGTGGGTACCCCTCTGGTGGTGGGTGGCCGGCGCAGCGCTGGCGGTACTACTCGCAGCGGAGGTACACATGGGTGCCCCCGGTGTTCGCGCCTGGCTGCCCTACGTGTTGCTCCTGCCCCTTGTCGCCTGGGGTCTGGTGGCGTTCAGCAGGTTACGTGTGCAGGTGGTGGCCACCGATCCGAGCTCGGACTCGACCGAGTCGTCGTCCGCCGGCCTCGAGCTACGGGTCGGCAAAGCGCATCTGCCTCTCGATGTCGCGTCCAAGGCAGCCGTGGTGCCCGCGACAGCAAAAAGTGCGGCGCTGGGAAGGCAGCTGGACCCGCTTGCCTTCGTACAGCACCGCACCTGGGTGAAACAGATGGTGATCGTCGTACTGGACGACCCGGACGACCCGACGCCCTACTGGTTGATCAGCACCAAGCGACCGGAGGATCTACTCGCCGTGCTCAGTGCCCACGGCGTGGAAGCTCGCTGACCCAGCCGTCGGGCTCTCGCTGCGAAACCTCACTGCCCGGCCGCTCGGCCGGGCATCGCCTGGCCTCGATCAGGGCCTGCCCTCGATCAGGGCCTGCCGTCGATCAGGCAGCGCAGTCCCGGCACATGAGGACGCCGTTGGCATCGCTGGCCAGTCGACTGCGGTGGTGCACCAGGAAGCAGCTCGAACAGGTGAATTCGTCCGCCTGCTTGGGAACCACCCGGACCGAAAGCTCTTCGCCGGACAGGTCGGCACCCGGGAGCTCGAAGGACTCGGCGGTGTCTGACTCGTCCACGTCGACGACTGCGGACTGCGCCTCGTTGCGGCGAGCCTTCAGTTCTTCGAGAGAGTCCTCCGAGACGTCGTCGGATTCTGTTCTTCTCGGAGCGTCGTAATCGGTTGCCATTGTTCTCGTAACCCCTCATCTTCGTACGTGTGTGTGGTGGAAGCTGCCGGTGTGGTCGGCTTGTGGCCGTCGGCTGTGAAGAGGGCGCTTGCTCGCTCCCACCGATTTGATTCTCGATCGAACAGGTTCATCACGCGGTGCCGGAAACTACACCGGGTAGTTCCCGAATTCCGCCGGTTGAAACTCGATCGAGATTTCGCTCACCTGATCGACGATTCATCGGCAGCTTTCTGTTTCTTAAGCACTGCGGCCGCCAGACGATAGCCGACGCCGACCCCAAAGCCGAAACCGAATCGCCGATCACTTCATTGCCTCCGTGCACGCCGCATCAACACCGAGATCACCGGCTTCATTCCACAGTCGGCAGAAGCAGTTCTGCTGCTGGTTTTCGCGGTGCAAACGGGTCGCGTGCACTGCTTTGGGCGAGCTCGCGGCCGAGTGTGCCGCCGCCGAGGACCGCGGGCATCTACAGTAGGCACGCGTCGGTGTGAACCGACTCCGTGTACCGGTCTCGGCGACTGCCGACGGAAAGGCGAAGAATCACTGTGGTTTCTCTGATCACCGAAGGCCGGCCGGTCGACGACCGCGGCCGCCCGTTCCGTCGACGCCGCGCACTTCCGATCATCGCCGTGTTCGCAGTACTCGCTCTGCTCGCCGTGATCGTGTGGGTCAAGGTGTTCACCACCACCGAGACGACATCGGCCACTGCCGAATGCAACACCCCGACCACGACCGCTGCCACCGACGGAACGCAGCCGGTTGCCCTCGGCGAGGAGGTCGACCCGACGACACTTCTCGACGTCGAGCCTGCCGCCCTGTCGGCATCGAAGGTACGAGTGTTCAACGCCAACGGCGAGCGCGGCCAAGCTGCACACGTGGCGGCTCAGCTCAGTGACTACGGCTTCGCGAGTGCTCCGGACGTGCAGGTGGGCAACGATCCCGTCTACGTCGACCAGAACATGCAGTGCCAAGGCCAGATCCGATTCGGATCCGCGGGCATCGGTGCCGCGAGCGCAGTGTGGCTCCTCGCACCGTGTGCAGAACTCATCGAGGACTCGAGGACCGACGACTCGGTGGATCTGGCACTCGGCACCTACTTCAGCGAGATTCAGCCGAACGACGACGCAGAGGAAGTGCTACGCACGCTGGCGGGCGCAGCCCCCGGTGCCGCGCCGCAGCCCCTCGACCCCGATCTGCTCGCCGCCGCGCGTCAGTCTCGTTGCTGAGTCGATCGCGCTGCTGAGACGGTTGCACTGCTGAGACGATCGCGCTGCTGAGACGGACCAGTCTGTCAGCTCGGAATCGGATCGAGTGCGCCGACGAGCCGTAGGGCGGCAGTCAGGGGTTCGGTGATTCCCGGGGCCATCGCCACGGTGACGACGCCGTCCGCACTCGTCGACGTCGCTGCGGGAACATCGACGAGGGCTCCGGCCTCGGCAGCGATCAGCGACCCCGCCGCCCAGTCCCACGGGCTGAGCCCGTGCTCGAAGTGTGCGTCGACGGCACCGGACGCGACCATGCACAGATCCAGTGCTGCAGAACCGATTCGGCGAATATCTCGCACCTTCGGCAGCAGTTCGGCGATGATCGCGCCCTGCGCCGCGCGGCGTCGTGATCCGTACCCGAATCCGGTGGCCAACAACGTCATCGACAATTCGGTCACACCAGAACACTGCAGCCGTTCGATACGACCGTCTGCGTACCGAGCCGTCGACCCGTGCCCCTGCGCGGCGGAATAGACCACGTCGCGGGCCACGTCGACGACGGCCCCTGCCACGCTCACTCCGTCGATCTGCACCGCAACAGAGACCGCGTACGCAGGAATTCCGTACATGAAGTTGACGGTTCCGTCGATCGGATCCAGCACCCATCGAACTCCGGCGACGGATTCGTCCCCGCCACCTTCCTCCTCGCCGAGGACGGCATCGCCGGGACGCAGCTGCGCCAGCAATTCGCGAAGAACACGTTCGGTTTCGGTGTCCACGACGGTGACCGGATCGGTCGGTGTGCTCTTGGACTGCACGGCACCTGCCTCCGCATCGGGACTGTCACCGAACACCTGCGGACGACGCGTTCGGACGTGCTCGGCTGCCTCCGTGGCAATCCGAACGGCGACCCCGCGCAGTACCTCCGCATCACGTGTCGTCGATTCGGTGTCCGACCGTCCTAGGGTTGCCGGCGTCTGCGGCAATTGCTCAGTGGCGGTGTGGGTCTGCGTTCCGTCATGTTTCGACACGGGTACATCGCAACACACTTCGGCAGTGCGACACCACCGAAGCACTCGGCTCGCCGTCCGCTGCAGCGTCGGCGTCCCGTCGACGGACAGACGGCACTATTGTTCCGAAGCGACGGCACACACGAATTCGATCAGGCCAGGAGCGGCATCGACATGACACAGCCAGGTTCGGACAACAGCACCGCGGCGACGGCCGAGCGTCACGGGTTCGGCGTCGACGTCGGTGGCAGCGGCATCAAGGGCGGCATCGTCGACCTGAACACCGGTGAGCTCGTGGGCGATCGCTACAAGATCGAGACGCCTCAGCCCTCGACCCCCGACGCCGTCGCGCGGACCGTGGCCGAGATCGTCGCGCATTTCGAGTGGACCGGACCGATCGGCGTCACCCTGCCCGCGGTGGTCACCAACGGTGTGGCGCGTTCGGCCGCGAACATCGACAAGAGCTGGATCGACACCGATGCGCGAGCATTGTTCGCCGACGCCATCGGAAACGAGAACATCACCGTCCTCAACGACGCGGATGCCGCCGGGGTCGCCGAGGACAAGTACGGCGGCGGCAAGGGCAAGGACGGGGTCGTCGTTCTGCTCACGTTCGGCACCGGCATCGGTTCCGCCGTTCTGCACAACGGAGTTCTGCTGCCGAACACCGAGTTCGGACACATGGAGATCGGTGGCAAGGAAGCCGAGCATCGCGCGGCGTCCTCGGTGAAGGAGAACAAGGGGCTGTCCTACAAGGAATGGGCAAAAGAGGTCTCCACCGTGCTCGCAACGTTCGAGGCGCTGCTGTGGCCCGACCTGTTCATCGCCGGTGGCGGAATCAGTCGCAAGAGCGAGAAGTGGATTCCGCACCTTACCAACCGAACTCCGGTGGTCCCCGCGACCCTGCTGAACACGGCGGGGATCGTCGGAGCGGCCCTCGCGGCGGACAGTGCCGTCGCGTCCGCCGAGACCGGTACATCGGCTGGATCACCGCACTGACACGCGGTGTCGCCACCTGCGAAGGACGAGGGTAGGTAACAAACTCCTGAGAGGTCGTTACAATGGTGTGTGCCGGTACGCAGCCGGCCGAATCCGAAGACCTCTCCGCCGGAAACAACTCTGGCGTGACGCCGCACGACTTCGTCACGAAAGGGCGTACGTGGCAGCCACCGATATCCGTCAGACCGTAGATTCCGAACCTGGAACTGCGACACCTGAACCTGCTGTCAAGGCACCCGCCGCGAAGGCACCGGCTAAGAAGGCACCGGCCAAACGCGCCGCCGCCAAGAAGGCACCGGCCAAGAAGGCCGCAGCGAAGAAGACAGCAGCTCCCGCCACCGGCGATGACGTCGACGAGAGCACCCCGGGAATCGAAGACATCGACATCTCCGAAGGTGATCTTGCCGCCGCAGCGAACGATGTCGTCGAGGTCGTCGCCGCCGGCGACGACACCGAAGAAGACGCAACGAGCGAGCCGACCGCCGAGGACAAGGCGTCGGGCGACTTCGTCTGGGACGAAGAGGAATCCGAAGCGCTGCGTCAGGCCCGCAAGGACGCCGAGCTCACCGCATCAGCGGACTCGGTTCGCGCGTACCTCAAGCAGATCGGCAAGGTCGCCCTCCTCAACGCCGAGGAAGAGGTCGAGCTCGCCAAGCGCATCGAGGCAGGACTGTTCGCCGTCGAGAAGATGCGCGAGTCCGCGGAGAAGGGCGAGAAGCTCCCCGTCGCCCAGCGGCGTGACATGACCTGGATCTGCCGTGACGGCAACCGCGCCAAGAACCACCTGCTCGAGGCAAACCTCCGCCTCGTCGTCTCGCTGGCCAAGCGCTACACGGGCCGCGGCATGGCGTTCCTGGATCTCATCCAGGAGGGCAACCTGGGTCTGATCCGCGCAGTCGAGAAGTTCGACTACACCAAGGGCTACAAGTTCTCGACGTACGCCACCTGGTGGATCCGCCAGGCCATCACCCGTGCCATGGCAGACCAGGCCCGCACCATTCGTATTCCGGTGCACATGGTCGAGGTCATCAACAAGCTCGGACGCATCCAGCGTGAGCTCCTGCAGGATCTGGGCCGCGAGCCCACTCCGGAGGAACTCGCCAAGGAGATGGACATCACGCCCGAGAAGGTGCTGGAGATCCAGCAGTACGCTCGCGAGCCGATTTCCCTCGACCAGACCATCGGTGACGAGGGTGACAGTCAGCTCGGGGACTTCATCGAGGACTCCGAGGCGGTCGTCGCGGTCGACGCGGTGTCGTTCACGCTTCTGCAGGATCAGCTTCAGTCGGTGCTCGAGACGCTCTCCGAGCGAGAAGCAGGCGTGGTCCGCCTGCGCTTCGGCCTCACCGATGGACAGCCCCGCACCCTCGACGAGATCGGGCAGGTGTACGGAGTCACCCGCGAGCGAATTCGTCAGATCGAGTCCAAGACGATGTCGAAGCTGCGGCACCCGTCGCGGTCCCAGGTTCTGCGCGACTACCTGGACTGACAATCTTGTAACGACAAGCGACCGTCGATCTTCGGATCGGCGGTCGCTTCTCGTTGCTGGCGACTGCCAGGCTTTCGGTCAGAGCACGGGCGTCCCGAAATCCCCGGCGGGCCCCGGTCGGTACTCGACGGCGGCAGTGACGGCCTCGAGCGGTAGCGGTCCGTACAGGTGCGGAAACAGCATCGACTGCGGGTCGGACGGCACACCCGGCTCCCACTGCACCGGCGCACTCAACCGCGCTGGGTCCAGCGCCAGCAGCACCAGATCGGTGCGTCCTGGGAAGAGCCGGTTCGCGGGCAGATGCACCTGCTCGGGCGTGGAGAGGTGAACGAAACCCAGTTCGGCGAACGACTCCGGCGTGTACTCGGTACCGCCCCGGATTCTCGACCACTCCTCCGTGGTGCACAGATGTACGAGGACGTCGGTTCGTTCGGTCACACCGCCATTGTGCCGGGTTCTCGGGGCCTCGTGTCCCCTACCCCGCGCGTCCCCGAGCGGTGTCCTCGAAGTCAGGGCGGGGGCAGCGTGGGTGCCCCACCGCGCGTTCGGCCCGGCAGGCCGCCGAGCACCACTGCGGCGATGACGGCAAGGATTCCCAGGGACTCGAGCAGCGTCGGCACCTGGGTCAGCACCACGGCACCGACGACAGTCGCGGTCGCGGGCAGCAACGCCAACAGCAACGCGAAGCGAGCCCGACCCACTCGGACCAGGACGTACTGGTCGAGAACGTACGGAACGACGCTCGACAGCAATCCGACGCCCAGGCCCAGAACCCAGATGCGCCAGTCGCTCAGAACGTCGGTGTGCGCGAATGCGAACGGTGCGAACAGCGGCACGGCGAGAACCACCGATGCGATTCCGAAACCGGCAGCCATGTCGTCGAGCCCCTGCCCGGCGTCGGCCACGGACTTGCCCAGCACGATGTACGCCGCCCATAGAGCCGCCGAACCGAGCGCGAACGCGATTCCGATCAATCCCACCTCGCCGCCCTCGAACTGAGCCGACGCGATGGCAGCAACGCCGGCGACCACCAGAACGACCGCGAGTGCATCGGTGAGCTTCCGAGATCCTGCTGCGGCGACGACGATCGGGCCCAGAAACTCGATGGCGACCGCCGCACCCAGGGGCAGCCGAGCGATGGCCTCGTAGAACATCACGTTCATGCCGATGGTGGCCGCTCCGAACGCGGCGGCGGTCACCGCGCGTCGTACCGTCCATACGGATCCGGCACCGCCGCGTCGACGCCACGGCCTACGCCAGGCGATCAGGACGACAGCGGCACCGAAGCCCCGCAACCAGGCCACCGCAGCCGGGTTCACCGTGTCGAACAGGAACACTCCGATGGCCGCACCGACGTACATGCATACGGCACCGATCACGAACAGCGACGGGATACCCAGCCTCGAAGCGCCGGACAGCGAGAAAGAAGTCGAAGCCACACCGGGACCCTACTGCCGCCACCCGTCCGATTCCGTATCAGCTGTCAGCGAACAGGATCCACGGCGTTCCTGCTCGTAGGACATGTTTCGTGTTAGTGACAACACAAAGAAACGCGCTCGGGAACAACGCGTGACCGCCATACGTCTGACAGAGTGAACGAACCGCGCCATACCGACGCGGCGGACCGGCCCCAGGCGAACGGGACATACCCGCAAGCCAGTACGGAGGAGTCATGCCCGGAACATTGACCAGCCCACAATTGACAGCAGCGGACCGGTGCGACCGGTGCGGTGCAGGGGCTCGCGCGCGTGTCGTGCTCTCGACCGGTGGAGAGCTTCTCTTCTGCGGTCACCACGCCACCGAGCACGAAGCCCGCTTGCGTGAAGTGAACGCAACGGTGATGACCGAATCGGACTCCACGGTGTAACCCACCGACACGTCGGGGGACGCCAGTTCGCCACAGCTGTACCGATACAACTGCATCAACGCACGATTACAACGACGGACGGTCTCTGGACCGTCCGTCGTTGTCGTGTCACCGGCACAGTCCGCCGGCAGCACTCGTCCGTCGGGTGCTACATCTTGCGCAACTGCGCGATTCGCTCACCCAGCTGCTCCGCCGATGCCATCGCCGTCGGCGGGCCACCGCAGATTCGACGCAGATCGCCGTGAATGACGCCGTGCGGCTTCCCCGTCCGGTGGTGGTACACCGCAACCAAACTGTTCAATTCCCGCCTCAGGCCGGCCAACTGGCCGGCACTGGTGGCCCTGTCGTTGACGACGGCAGGCGCGGGGACCGCCGGGCCCGCAGCGGGTTTGTCGATCTGCTCCTGCTGACGCTGGCGAAGCAGGTCGCGCATCTGCGTCGCGTCGAGCAGGCCGGGGAGCCCGAGATAGTCGGCTTCTTCGTCGCTGCCCGAGAACGTCGCGGTCCCGAACGAGGACCCGTCGTAGATCACCTGATCGAGCTCGGCATCCGCGCCGAGGGAGGTGTACGCCTTCTCTTCCTCGCCCAGCTCGTCCTTCTGCTTGTTGGCGTCGGCCAGCAGCTCGTCGTCGAAGCCGTCCTTCTCGCGGTGGGGCTTGCCGAGAATATGGTCGCGCTGAGCCTCGAGCTGTGAGGCGAGGTCGAGCAGGACCGGTACCGACGGCAGGAAGACGCTCGCCGTCTCGCCCTTGCGGCGTGATCGCACGAAACGGCCGATCGCCTGCGCGAAGTACAGCGGAGTGGATGCACTGGTGGCGTAGACGCCGACGGCAAGACGCGGAACGTCGACACCCTCGGACACCATGCGAACGGCAACCATCCACCGCTGATCACTCTTGCCGAACTCGGCGATACGAGCCGAGGATGTGGGGTCGTCGGAGAGGACGAGGGTCGGCGTCTCCCCCGTGATCACCTCGATCAGCTTGGCGTAGGCCCGCGCCACCGTCTGGTCGGTCGCGATCACGAGACCACCTGCGTCGGGCATACCGCCCGACCGCAACTGAGCCAATCGTGTGTTCGCAGCCAACAGCACCGCAGGCATCCAGTCGCCCTGCGGGTCGAGGGCGGTACGCCAGGCCCGTGCGGTCTGCTCCGCATTCAGCGGCTCGCCCAACCGAGCGGTGTACTCCTCGCCTGCGCTGTCCCGCCACCGTGCCTCCCCGGAATACGCGAGGAAGACGACCGGGCGAACGACACCGTCGGCGAGGGCGTCGGAGTAGCCGTACGCGTGATCGGCCTTCGACCGCATCAGGCCGTCCTGATCCGGTTCGTAATTGACGAACGGAATGGGACTGTCGTCGCTGCGGAACGGAGTACCCGTCAACGCAAGGCGTCGGGTGGCGTCGCCGAACGCTTCGCGGATGCCCTCGCCCCAGCTCTTCGCGTCACCACCGTGGTGGATCTCGTCGAGGATCACCAGAGTCTTGCGGGCCTCCGTGCGCACTCGGTGCTTGAACGGATGCGAGGCGATCTGCGCGTAGGTCACCACCACACCGTGGTAGTCACTCGAGGTCTGCCCGGTCGAGTTGGAGAAGCGCGAGTCCAACGCGATGCCCACCCGCGCCGCCGACTCGGCCCACTGATGCTTGAGGTGCTCGGTGGGTGCCACCACCGTCACCTGATCGACGGTGCGGTGCGCGAGCAGTTCGGCGGCGACGCGCAGGGCGAACGTGGTCTTACCTGCACCCGGGGTCGCCACCGCCAGGAAATCCTTGGGCGAGGCGACGAGATACTTCGTCAGCGCGCGTCGCTGCCAGGCACGTAGCGGTGCCCCGCCGGCGACGGGCGCAGCCGTCTGATCGGTGGATGGTGGTGTGGGATCGAACATGTCAGCGCTCACTGGCCGCCGGTTCCTGGCATCGATGTAAATTCCTCGCGCTCTCGGTAGCCCTGCAGTGTCCGCCGAGGAGCCTATCGCTCCGTACCGACGGATCCCGCATCGCTGGGGTGATGTCGGACGCGACACGGCGCGTCGGTCGTTAGGCGAAGTCGGCATCGGTCAGGAATGCTGGAGGCACCATGAGCGAGTCTGCAGGCCCAACTCCCACACCGCCGCGATTGTCGGCGAGAAACCCGCTACGTGCGGTGTGGAAAGTGACTCTGCGCACGCTCGGCAAGGCCTGGGACGATTCGATCTTCAGCAAGGCCGCGACCGCCGCCTTCTGGCAGACGCTGTCGCTACCGCCCCTTCTGCTCGGGGTGCTGGGCAGTCTCGGTTTCGTCGGAGGATGGTTCGGCCCCAACACCGTCGACATCATCGAATCGAAGATCATCACCTTCAGCAACACGCTCTTCAGCAGCAGTGTCGTCGATCAGATCATCGCGCCGACCGTCCGAGACGTACTCGCACAGGGCAGTGGCGAAATCGTCTCGGTCGGCTTTCTGCTCTCGCTGTGGGCGGGCTCGTCGGCGATCTCGACGTTCGTGGACTCCATCGTCGAAGCACACGGGCAGGCCGACGCGCGAAATCCCGTCTGGCAGCGGTTCTTCGCACTGCTCCTGTACGTCGGCTTCCTGATCATCGCGGTGTTCGTGCTTCCGCTCGTCGCACTCGGACCGGTGTACGTCCAGCAGATACTGCCCGATTCGTGGCTGACCGTCGGCAGCGAACTCGTCGACTTCCTGTACTACCCGGCCGTCGGCTTGCTGCTGATCATCGGACTGACCACGTTGTACAAGCTGGCGTTGCACACGTCACTGCCCTGGCATCGTCTGCTCGGCGGAGCACTGCTGGCCGGGGTGTTCTTCATGATTGCCAGCGCCGTACTCCGCCGGTACCTGACCTGGGTCACCAGCACCGGCTACACCTACGGTGCGCTGGCAACTCCGATCGCGTTTCTGCTCTTCACGTTCTTTCTCGGCTTCGCCGTGGTCCTCGGAGCCGAGTTCAACGCGACGATCCAGGAGTTCTGGCCGGCCAGAGCAACCCGAATGGATCAAATGCGTGAGTGGCTCGCAGCGCAGGCAGCGGCGGACGACAAGCCGTCGGGACCGGTGACCGCGGTAGCGCGGCGTCTGGCCACAGGCCCGATCAAAGTCACAGGCCCGATCAAAGTGGTCGGCGATCGGCAGCGATCCGACCGGCCCGAACCGTCTCAGTGACGGTCGGGCCCGGCGGAGTCACCGTCGAACGTGAGCCGTCACTCGCCCTTCTTGAGGCCCTCGTAGACCTTCTTGCAGTCCGGGCACACCGGTGAGCCCGGTTTTGCAGACTTGGTGACCGGAAACACCTCGCCGCACAGCGCTACCACATGGGTACCCATGACGGCGCTTTCGGCGATCTTGTTCTTCTTGACGTAATGGAAGAATTTCGGCCGGTCATCGTCGGTGGTTTCGTCCGGAGCGATGTCGGGACGGTCCTTCGTCTGAGTGCTCATGAACACAGATTAATCCGTCGCCACACTGTGTTCGAACCGGTCGCACAGCTCGTCGTATGCAATCTGTGAGCGGTAGTGCCACAGTGGAGGTATGACGAGAACCCCAGGGTTCGACGGAAGCGCGTACAGCGACTCGCCGGATGGGCCCGTCCTGATCACCGAGGCGCAACAGTCGGTGGAAGAGCAGCACAAAGCGCGTGTCCGCAAGTACATGTTCATCATGTCCTTCCGCATACCGGCCTTGGTGCTCGCTGCCCTGGCATACGGAATGTGGATGAACCCATGGATATCCATGGCGATCGTCGGTCTGTCCATTCCGCTCCCATGGATGGCGGTGTTGATCGCGAACGATCGGCCGCCGCGCACCAAGGACGAAATGAGCCGGTACGACTACCGGACCATCGACAGTCCGGCCATCGAATCGAGCAATCACCGCGTGATCGAAGCCGGCGAGGACTGACAGGAAGCCGACAGGCGGTGCGACACTTGCTCGGTGAACGCACAGATTTCTCCGTCCCCACTGGTCGCTGCCGCCGCTGCCCTCCGTGAAGCCTTCGATCGCGCGGGCTACGACGCCGACGGCGTCCTGACGTTGCTGGGCTCCGACGCCCACGCCGCGCTGGGACGCAGCGAACCGGTACCGGTCCGCAACGCGAGCCTCGGCGGCGGAGATCTGGGCGTATTGGTGCGATTGTTCCTGCTGGTCGACGACTGCCCCGAGGACGAGGTCGCGGCCGCTCTCACACCGCTGACCGTCACCGAAGCCATCGCGGCCGGCATTCTCACTCGTACCGGATCCACCGTGCGCACCCTGCTCGACATCCGGCCCCTCGACGCCGGGCACGGAACCCGGTGGATCGTCTCCGATCCCGACGGCAGCATGCGCGTCGCCGACACGGCCACCGATCATGTGCTTGGCGTCGGCCAGGCGTCGCTGTCGTTGTTGCGCGGTACACCGACCTCGCCAGTGGACACCGTCCTCGACGTCGGGACCGGATGCGGCGTCCAAGCCGTCCACGCGTGCGACTACGCAACGACGGTCACCGCGACCGACATCAGCCCGCGTTCGATGGATCTGGCGGCAGCGACGACGGCCCTCAACGGTCTCGACGTCGAATTGCTGCACGGTTCGTGGTTCGAGCCGGTGGCCGGACGTACGTTCGATCGGATCGTCGCCAATCCCCCGTTCGTCGTGGGACGAGCCGAAGTACTGCACTCGTACCGAGATTCCGGCCTCGACCTCGACGGTGCGAGCGCATTGATGATCGCCCAGGCACCCGAGCACCTCACCCTCGGTGGGACTGCTGCCATCCTCGCGTCGTGGGTGCACATCGAGGGCGAGGACTGGCGTACGAGAGTGGCGTCCTGGCTTCCCGCCCACGGCGTCGACGCCTGGGTGGTCGAGCGTGACGTGGCAGACCCCGCTCTGTATGTGGGCACCTGGATGCGCGACGGCGGTTTGGACCCGCGCGACCCCGATGCGGCCGCGGTGGCCCAGTCCTGGCTCGATCATTTCGCCGCCGCGGGTGTCGAGGGCGTCGGTTTCGGGTTCGTCTATCTACGCAAGACGGACTCTCCGACGGATCTGCTCGCCGAGGAGTTGACGCACGGGTTCTCCGACCCGCTCGGGAACGAGTCGATCGAGTATTTCTCTCGGCTCGAGTGGCTCCGTGACAACGACATTCTCGACTCGGTACTGACTCTCGACCCCAACACCGCGCTCGAACGGGTGTTTCTTCCCGGCGACGAGGGCTGGGCTCCGGTGGCGATCCGTGTACACCGGGGAAACGGACCACAGTGGCAGCACGACGTCGACGATCTCGGTGCCGCGCTTCTAGCAGGCCTGCGTCCGGGTGGGCTCGCGGTGGGCGAACTGGTCGAGCTGCTCGCCGCCGCGCACGGTGAGGATGCCGACGAACTGGCGGGGCATGCGGTGACGTTGATGCAGGGTCTGGTGCGGCACGGACTCGTGTTGCCGGCTCCCTGAACGGACCTGGGGCTGCGCTGCCGTTCCCGCTGCGAACGTTCTCAGCAACTTCTCAGGACGGACCCGCCGTATTCCCTGGTCAGGCGGGTATCACAAGGATCGGCGTGGGAACTTATCGGAGCGTCCCGAGCGTTGAACCTGTGAGACACCACCGACCAGGAGGCAAGTCATGACCAGCCCCAGCACCACGATTCGTCCGCGGCCCACCGATGCCGATCTGGACGCCCAGAGCCCAGCAGCCGATCTCGTTCGCGTGTACCTCAACGGCATCGGCCGCACCGCGTTGCTGACGGCTGAAGAAGAGGTCGACCTGGCCAAGAGGATCGAGGCAGGTCTGTACGCCAAGCAGGTTCTCGAGAACACGAAACGGTTGAGCGCAGTTAAGAAGCGCAACCTGGCCATCATCGTGCGGGACGGAAGCGCGGCGCGCAGCCATCTGCTCGAAGCAAACCTCCGGTTGGTCGTCTCGCTCGCCAAGCGCTACACCGGTCGCGGAATGCCGTTGCTCGACCTGATCCAGGAGGGCAACCTGGGCCTGATTCGCGCCATGGAGAAGTTCGACTACGCGAAGGGCTTCAAGTTCTCGACCTACGCAACGTGGTGGATCCGTCAGGCCATCACTCGCGGCATGGCAGATCAGAGCCGAACGATTCGGCTCCCTGTCCACCTCGTCGAGCAGGTCAACAAACTCGCCCGGATCAAGCGGGAGCTGCATCAGCAGCTCGGACGCGAGGCAACCGACGAAGAGCTGTCGAGTGAATCGGGCATCGCAGTCGAGAAGATTGCGGATCTGCTCGACCACAGCCGGGATCCGGTCAGCCTCGACATGCCGGTGGGTAGCGACGAGGAAGCGCCGCTGGGTGACTTCATCGAGGACTCGGAAGCCACGTCCGCCGAGAACGCCGTCATCGCCGGGCTGCTGCACAGCGACGTTCGCGTCGTGCTCGGCACCCTCGACGAACGTGAACAGCAGGTCATTCGTCTGCGCTACGGCTTGGACGACGGCCAGCCGCGCACCCTCGATCAGATCGGCAAGCTCTTCGGACTGTCTCGCGAGCGCGTGCGTCAGATCGAGCGCGAGGTGATGGTCAAGCTTCGCCAGGGTGACCGCGCCGAGAAGTTGCGTTCGTACGCCAGCTGATTCCGGTTCTCCGACCGGTGGAGCGACGGTGACCACTCCCGTTCGCGCCATCCGACGCGGTGGCCGAACCGACGTTCTTTCCCCCTCGGGACGTCGGCTCGGTCGCCGCTTCTCTCGTTTTCGGCGTCACAGTCCTCGTCAACGCAATCGTCGGGGACCCAGGTCTGCCTTCGTCGGTTCGGGCCCGATTCGTACTCGCGCATCGGTGATGTATGCGCCGTCGGCGGATGCCAGCACCGGTTCGCAAGAAATCTCCCGGATGTCGGGAATGTCCTCGGCCAGCGCAGATATGCGCTGGACGAGGTCGATCAACGCACTCTTGTTGACCGGCACGGCGTTTCGGTAGCCCGACAACAGCGGAGCAGCCTTCGGCGCGTCGATCAACTGTGCCGCTTCGTCCTCGGTCAACGGCAGCACCCGGTAGGCACGGTCGCCCAACAGATCCGAGATCACTCCGGCCAGACCGAACGAGATGAGCGATCCGAACGACGGGTCGTCCTGAACCCGCACCACGCAGCCGATTCCCTTGACTGCCATGCGCTGGACGTGCAGTAGCGGCTCTCCGGATTCGGCCGCCAGGTTGCGGTATGCCACACGGACTGCCGAGGCGTCGGCGACGTCCAAGCGAACACCGCCCAGATCGGGCCGGTGCCGCCACCGCTTCCCCGTCGCCTTCACGGCAACCGGGTACCCCAGTTCGTCGGCCGCCGCGACGGCTTCGTTCTCGTCGGTGACGGCGCGGAACGCCACGACGTCGAGGCCGTAACAGGCCAACAGCTCGGCAGTCTCGAAATCCGACAGCCAGCGCCCTTGGCCCCCTGCCGAACGCCAATCCCGGACCAGCTGCTTGGCGCGATCGCCGTCGATGCTCTTGGGCCGAACCAGATTCGACACCGGCCGCGAGCGCCAGGACGAATACCGCCACGCGGCGGCGAGTGCCGCCACGGCTCGTTCGGGGCTCGAATACGACGGAACCGAGCCCCGAACCGGGTGCCCGCCGGGCCCGCGTACGGCCAGCACATCCGGAATACCTTCGGTGGCAAGGAATGTCGACAGCACCGGCTTGTCGGATCCCCGGACCGCATTGCCCAGCGCAGTCGCGAACGGCTCGACCTCGACCGCGACCGGGGGCACGAACACGACGATCACTGCATCGATGTCGGAGGCTGCCAGTGCCGACGAGACGGCCGCGGCAAAATCCTCGGGACCGGCCTGCGGTCCGACGTCGGTCGGGATATCGGCATGCAAGCCTTTGGCGCGAGCGGCGTCGACGGCCAGGACTCCCAGGGCCGTGGAGTTGCCCACGACAGCCACGCGCGGGCCGGCCGGCAGGGGTTGGTTGCCGAACAGCACTGCGCAGTCGAACAGTTCGGAGATGGTGTCGACCTGGATCACTCCGGCCTGAGCGAACAATGCTCGGACGATGGAATCGTCGATGTCGGCACCGATGGCGTGCGCGGGTGGTACGGCTCCGCGGCCGCTCTTGACCGCGATGATCGGCTTGCTGCGCGCTACCCGTCGAGCGATTCGGGTGAATTTGCGGGGATTTCCGAAGCTCTCCAGGTACAGCAGAATCACCTCGGTCGCCGGGTCGGAGTCCCAGTACTGCAACAGGTCGTTGCCCGAGACGTCCGCTCGGTTGCCGGCAGAGACGAACGTCGACAGACCCAGTCGGCGATTGGCTGCCTCGTCGAGAATTGCGATTCCGAGCGCGCCGGACTGGCAGAAGAAGCCGACGTTGCCCGGGGTCGGCAGATGCGGTGCCAATGTGGCGTTCAACCCGAACTCAGGGTCGGTGTTCGCGACGCCGAGCGCGTTGGGCCCGATCAACCGCATCCCGTGGGCACGAGCAGCGAGCACCAGTCTGCGTTCGCTCTCCTGCCCCGCTGGCCCGGTCTCGCCGAATCCACCCGACACCACGAGCAGTGCTTTGACACCTTTGTCCAGGCAGTCGTCGAGCACCGCGTCGATGGCATCGGCCGGAACGGCCGCGATAGCAAGGTCGACCGGGTCCGGGATGTCGTGCACCGTGGCGTACGCGCGGACACCGCGCACCGAGCGGTGGTCGGCGTTGACGGGGTACACCGGGCCCGTGAAGTTACCGGCGAGCAAGTTCGCCAGCACCGCGTTGCCCACCTTGGAGCTGTCGGTCGATGCGCCGATGACGGCGACCGATCGAGGGCTGAGTACGTTGCGAACGCTACGGGCCTCGGCTGCGCGCTCGCGAGAATTCCGCACCGACAGCAATGCCTCGCTCGGATCGATGGCGAATTCCAGCCGCAGGACGCCGCCCTCGAAGGAACGGCTCACCTGATATCCGGCCTCCCGGAACACGGTGACCATGTTGCGGTTTTCGGCCAACACCTCGGCGACGAACATGTTGACGCCGTTCTCGGCGGCCGCACCCGCGAGGTGCTCGAGCAGGATGGGTCCGAGTCCGCGGCCCTGGTGGGCGTCGGCGACGACGAATGCAACCTCGGCCGAGTTGCCGTCGCCCTCGGGTAGCCGCTCGTACCGGCCGACCGCGATGATGTCGTCGCCCAGTACTGCAACGAAGGCCACACGGTCGTGGTGGTCGACAGTGGTGAAGTTCAGAACGTCCCGCTGCGGCATCGTCGGATAGGGGCCGAAGTACCTAAGGTATCTGGTGCGCTCCGACAGTCGTCCGTGAAAAGCCACGATGGCCTCGGAGTCCGAGGGCACGATGGGCCGCAGGTGCACGACGCCGCCGTCCGACGTCAGAACGTCGGCGACCCAGTGCCGCGGAAACTCTGTTTCCGCGCGCTCTCGCGCCAGTTCCTTGCTGCTCTTCTCGTCTGTCGCGGCGGCCTGTTCGGCGGCCGGATCGGTACCGGTGGAATCAGTCACGCGGGTCCTCCGGATCGAGTCCGAGCAGCGGAAACACTGCTCGACGAGTGGCGATGATGGCCGAGTCGACGCGTTCGAGTGCCCGGTCGGTGCCGTCCGTTCCGGCCAACGATCCGCCGGGACCGTCCCAGGCGGGATAGTCGACATCCCCACCGTCGCCCATGGTCTGGGGCAGATCCACGCTCGGTGCCATGGTTCTCACTCGTTCGCGCCAGGTGTCGGGTAGGGGTGCCATCGGATCGATTTTGCGGCCGAGGGCAGCGGCGATCAGGTGAGTCCAGGCCCGTGGAACCACCCGAACGAGGCCGTACCCGCCTCCCCCGACGGCCAACCACCGACCCTCCGAGTATCGGTCCGCAAGGTCGCGCATCGCCAGGAAGGCCGCGTTCTGCCCGTCGACGGTGAGCGCAAGGTCTGCGAGCGGATCCTCGCGGTGACTGTCGACGCCGCATTGACTGACGATGATCTGCGGCCGGAACGCTCCGATCGCGCCCGGAACGATCGCATGAAATGCACGGAGCCAGAGCCGATCCGCGGTACCGGGCAGCAGCGGGACGTTGATCGAGGAACCCTCGCCGCGTTCGGTTCCTACCTCCGTCGACCATCCGGTGTTCGGCCACAGTGTTGCCGGGTGCTGATGCAACGAGACCGTCAGCACCCGAGGATCACCGAGAAACGCTGCTTGGACGCCATCACCGTGGTGTGCATCGACGTCGATGTAGGCGATGCGATCGAACCCGTTGTCCAGCAACCACGAGATCGCGATGGCGGCGTCGTTGTAGACGCAGAAGCCCGAGGCCCAATCGGCCATCGCGTGGTGCATTCCACCACCGATGCTCACGGCTCTCCTGGCCCGCCCCGACGCGATCTCACGCGCGGCCGCCAAGGAGCCGCCGGTCAGCATCGCGCTGGCTTCGTGCATGTGCTCGAACACCGGGTTGTCGTCGGAACCGAGACCGTGGACGACGTCGTCGGGGTCTCGCAGGGCCGGACCCTGCGACGGCGCGCGCTTGACGGCCTCGATGTACGCGCTGGTATGAAAACGCAGCAGCTCCGAGTCCGGTGCCGCCGACGGTTCGACGAGCTCCACGCCCGCCAACACACCGAGATCGGTGGCGAGGGCCATCGTCAGATCGAGCCGCGTCGGGTTCATCGGATGGTCGTCGCTCCACCGGTAACCGAGATAGTCCGCACTCCACACGACGATGTCCTCGGGACGGTTCGGAATGGATACGGCGGCGCGTGTCGCCTGATCAGACATACGGACAAAACTACGTTGCCGCGCGGGATGGTGTTGCCGGGTTCCGGTGTTGTCTTCGGTACCCGGTTGTGACGCGCCACGGCGAGCGGCTTCCGGGGTTGTGATGCGCCGCGCCCGCCGCCATCGGGTGCAGCGCCGATTCAGAGCCGCTGACGGTAGGATCGAACCCGACGAAGGGGTTGAGTGTGAAGGATCTGGTCGACACCACGGAGATGTACCTCCGGACGATCTACGATTTGGAAGAAGAAGGCGTCATCCCGCTCCGCGCGCGGATCGCCGAGCGGCTGGAGCAGAGTGGTCCCACCGTCAGTCAGACCGTCGCCCGAATGGAGCGCGACGGTCTTCTGTCCGTCGCCGGCGACCGGCATCTGGAGCTGACCGAGAAGGGCCGCAGCTTGGCCGTCGCGGTCATGCGCAAGCACCGTCTCGCGGAGCGTCTGCTCGTCGACATCATCGGACTGCGCTGGGAAGATGTGCACGCCGAGGCGTGCCGTTGGGAACACGTGATGAGCGAGGAGGTCGAGCGCCGGTTGGTCACCGTGCTGAACAACCCGACGACCTCGCCCTACGGTAATCCGATCCCTGGTCTGGCGGAGCTGGGTCTGGGTCAGACGACACTGGCACCGGAGGCTCTCATTCGTCTCACCGACGTACCGCTCGGCGAGCCTACGGCGGTCGTCGTCCGCCGCTTGGCCGAGCACGTTCAGTCCGACCCCGAGGTCATCGCTCAGCTACGCGAGGCGGGCGTGGTTCCCGATGCCCGGGTTACAGTCGAAGCCAAGCCCGGGTCGGTGACGATCACGGTGCCAGGACACAGTGGTGTCGACATATCCGACGAAATGGCGCATGCCGTTCAGGTGAAGAAGGTCTGATCTCTTCCCACGGACGGCCTCTGCCGCGTGTGAGGGAGATCGAACAGTGAAGCTTCTCGTTACCGGTGGTGCAGGGTACGTCGGCAGTGTGTGCGCGGCGGTACTCGACGAACGCGGCCATGAGGTCGTCGTCGTGGACAACCTGTCCACCGGTAATCGGGATGCCGTTCCCGCCGGGGCCACTTTCGTCGAGGGTGACATCAAAGACGTCGCGGCGGAAGTATTGACGGGCGGCGACTTCGATGCAGTTCTGCATTTCGCAGCGCAGTCGTTGGTGGGCGAGTCGGTTGTGTCGCCGGACAAGTACTGGAGTGGGAACGTAGTGACGTCCCTGGCTCTTCTGGACGCGATCCGGTCCTCCGGCACCCCCAAGTTGGTGTTCTCCTCCACCGCGGCCACCTACGGCGAGCCCGAGAAGACTCCCATCACCGAGGATGACCCCACACGTCCCACCAACCCGTACGGTGCGACCAAGCTCGCGATCGACCACGCCATCACCTCGTACGCAGCGGCCTACGGTCTCGCCGCTACCAGTCTGAGGTACTTCAACGTGGCCGGCGCATACAAGGGTTTCGGTGAGAACCGCGTCGTCGAGACCCATCTCATCCCCCTCGTATTACAGGTCGCCCTCGGTCAGCGAGAGAAGATCTCGGTGTTCGGCACGGACTGGCCCACTCCCGACGGCACAGCCGTCCGCGATTACATCCACGTCGCCGATCTCGCCGAAGCGCACATCCTCGCCGTCGATGCCGCCCAGCCCGGTCGGCACTCCATCTACAACCTCGGCAGCGGAACGGGATTCTCCGTCGACGAGGTCATCTCGTCGTGCAAGCGCGTCACCGGACTGCCCATTGCCGTCGAACATGCGCCTCGCAGGCTCGGTGATCCGGCCGTGCTGATTGCATCGAGCGCCCGTGCCGTCGAGGAACTGCATTGGACGCCGGAGTTGACCGATCTCGATCGCATCGTGTCCGATGCGTGGGACTTTCTGCAGCAGCTCGGCGACCGTTCTCACGCGGCTCGCTGAGCAGACTCCAGATCAGCGCCGACCGAACGGGTCGCCCGGTAGCCGAATGCCACAGGCTCGCGCACAGGCGAACCCACTCTCGGCGACTTCGCGAACCAGGGCAGGACTGGCACCGACACTGAGCGACCGGTCCAACAGCGACGCCAAACTGTGGGAGCTGTCTGCCTTCAGGGCCGCATCGATCGCGATTCGGGCCATCGGCCCGTCTCCTCGCACGTAGGCGCTGAACGCGAGAAGTGTTGCTGCTATTGCTCTTTCGCGGTTCGGAACCACACGGACGAGGTGCACCCAGAATTCCTCGACGATATCTGCATCCTCACCGAGAGTCAGTGCCAGCACCGCGTCCCGGACTTGCACATGCCCGATCGCGACGGCGACCCGCGCGAAGTCGGTGGTCTCGAGCTCGGAGTCGTAGGGAGACCGCGCGAGGTAGGACAACACCGCTGTCAGGTGGTCGGTCAGCGACAGTGCACCGCTGCGCCGAAACCTTGCCATCTCGGCGGCGACTGCCTGCACCGTCTCGACCGGGCCGGGTGCGATGAATTCGGCGAGCTCGTCTCTCGAGCGTCGCACCGGATAGCCGTCCAGCACTCTGGCCACCGTCAGCGGCGATGCCGTCGGATCGGCCATACGACCGTGCTGCCGTGGTCCCTGTAGCGACCACCAGTGCGCGGCATCGGCAATGGCCGAGGTTGCGAAGGCGGCTTCGAGCCGCACACCGAACGTCGGGAGGGTGACCTCGAGCTCGTTCACCAGATCCTGAACGTCGAGTGTGTAGTGCGTTCGCTCGTTGCGGCCGAGTCTGTCGTCGACGAACACAGCGATCACCGAGACGATGTTCTCGAATGCGCAGTAGCCCGCCAGGTAGTCGATGACGTCGAGCATGTCCGGCGTGGCGCGAGTGTCGCTACCCGCACGTCGATCGGTGTGTTCGCCGGCCAGCACGAGGTCGTGCCGCATCGTCGGGCCGATGCTGGTGCCGCCGTCCTCGAGCGCGATCAGCACCATCGATCGATGGGGATCGAAGCCGAGCATCGCCGGGATCGCGGCCAACAGTTCGCTCGCGTCACCGATCCGTACGCGGTGTCGACCGGAGAAGGGGTCGTGGGAGTTCGTCGGTGTGTACATGCCTCGAAGTCTTACGAGGCTCCGTGGTGCCTTCCCGGCTCGACCAGGGGCCGAGCAGCACCCTGTGCATGCCGGACTCTCTGTGGATGAAACGGCGTCCACCCGCCTCCGCCGAGCGGACCGTGTCGGTCGGCTCTGCTAGAGAGGCCGCCACCGCGGCGGGAGAACGTCAGCTCTGGTTCACCTTCTGCACCGCGGCCGTGAACAGCTCGTCCAACGTCATTGCATCAGGTGTGGCGGACCCGAAGGACATGAATGTCGCCGAGATCCGCACGTCGTCGACCTGCGCCATCAGGGTCAACATCGACTGGGTGACGGCATCCCCGCCGGTGCCCGACGAGACGGTCTGCCGCACGGCGAGTGTGTCGTCAGCGTCTATCGGCGGTGCGGGTGTCAGCGTGGACGTGACCGTGGAGGTGGCACCGGACTTGGTTGCGGTCACTTCGCCGCACTGTTCGAGCTGCTCTTTGCGCGCCGAGAGCGGCTGGTCGACAGCGGTCAGTTCGATGGAGATCGTGGATCGACTGTCGTTGTCGGTGCCGACGATCATCGCCGTACCGGTCGGGCCGAAGTCCTGGTCCGCTGGTTTGCACCCCGCCGGGCTGACCTCGGCGCCGGCCGGTATTCCGCTGAGATCGGGAGCGGCCTGCGAGATGGCCTGCTGAGGCAAAACCAACGCGTCGTACGGGGCCGGGAAGCTCGCCGGGTCGATGAGCAGTGTGTTCAGGTCCGTGTCGGGCTGCGATGCGGTGGTGCCACCGGCAGTGGGCTCGGCTGTTCCGGTGACGGTCGAGCTGCACCCCACCAGCACGAATGCTCCGATCGCCGCCGACGTGGCAGCGATGGTCAGGCGGGTCTGTGCGGCGCGGCTCACGTGAAGTCCTCTTCGAGTTCGTGGGGACGCCGCAGCGAGCGCTTCGGCGTCCCCACCACTGTCTCATTCCACCTACCTCGAACGCGGCAGGCGAGCTACGGCAGTGTCGTCGGTGTCAGTTCCCGCGGGCTATCCATTCCTCCAGGTGCGGGGACTCGTCCCCGATACTCGTCCCGTCTCCGTGCCCGGTGTTGACCCGGGTCTCGGCGGGCAACGCGAACAACCGATCCCGGATCGAGCCGATGATCGTCGGGAAATCCGAATACGACCGACCCGTCGCACCGGGCCCACCGGAGAACAACGTGTCCCCCGAGAACAACTGACCGGCCTCGGGCAGATACAGACAACTCGACCCCGGCGAATGACCGGGAGTGTGCAACGCCACGATCTCCGTCCCCGCGACGGTGATCCGCTGACCGTCCTCGAGCACCGAATGCCCGATGCCCGGATGCGTCTGCTCCCACAACACATCATCGGCCGGATGCAGCAGAATCGGCGCATCCAACTCCCCCGACAACTGCGGCGCAACCGTCACATGATCGTTGTGACCATGCGTACACACGATCGCCCGCACCTGCCGACCGGCGACAGCATCGACGATCGGACCGGCCGTATGCGCAGCATCGACGATCACCACCTCGTCGTCGTCACCGACCAACCAGATGTTGTTGTCGACCTCCCACTCGCCACCATCGAGCGCGAACGTCCCCGACGTGACCACCTTCTCGACCCGGAACTGCCCGCTCACAGGACCACCACCGAACGCAGCACCGTGCCCTGATGCATCTTCTCGAACGCCGCCTCGATATCACCGAGACCGATCCGTTCGGTCACGAACTTCTCGAGCGGCAACCGGCCCTGCTCGTACAGATCGACCAACATCGGAAAATCCCGCTCCGGCAGGCAATCGCCGTACCACGACGACTTCAACGACCCACCCCGGGAAAAGAAATCGATCAACGGCATCTCGACGGTCATCTCCGGCGTCGGCACCCCGACGAGGACGACCGTCCCGGCGAGATCGCGGGCGTAGAACGCCTGCTTCCAGGTTTCCGGGCGGCCGACGGCATCGATGACGACATCGGCCCCGAACCCACCGGTGAGCTCCTGGATGGCCTCGACCGCATCGACCTGCGAGGCATCGACGGTGTGGGTGGCCCCGAGTTCGAGAGCCCAGTCGAGTTTGCCCTTGTCGCGGTCGACGGCGATGATCGTCGACGCCCCCGCCAGGCGGGCCCCGGCGATCGCAGCATCACCGACACCGCCGCACCCGATCACGGCGACGGAATCCCCGCGGGAGACGTGGCCGGTGTTCATCGCCGCACCCAACCCGGCCATCACCCCGCAGCCGAGCAGACCGACGACCGCCGGATCGGAGTCCGGGTCGACTTTGGTGCACTGGCCTTCGTGGACGAGGGTCTTGTCGGCGAACGCCCCGATCCCCAACGCAGGCGAGAGTTCGGTGCCGTCGGCGAGAGTCATCTTCTTCGACGCATTGTGGGTGTCGAAGCAGTACCAGGGGGTGCCTTTCTTGCAGGCTCGGCATTCCCCGCACACCGCACGCCAGTTCAACACCACGAAATCGCCGACCTCGACATGAGTGACCGCGTCGCCGATGGTTTCGACGGTGCCTGCGGCTTCGTGGCCGAGCAGGAACGGGAACTCGTCGTTGATGCCGCCCTCGCGGTAGTGCAGATCGGTATGACACACCCCGCACGCGGCGATGGTGACCACGACATCGTTCGGGCCGGGATCGGGAATGGTGATCGTCTCGATCGAGACGGGCTCGCCTTTGCTCTTGGCGACGACGGCGCGGACCTGCTGCGGCATGTATTCCTCCACTGAAAATCGTGTGTTGCGTGCTCGGTTCAGCCTCGCACAACGCATCGTCACGTGGCGACATCTGCATTCGTTCGGTAGGACGAGCCGCGGAATTCACACGCTCGTGACCGAGCGGGCACACAGTCTTCTCGTGCGAACGGTACCTATGAACGATGTCTGCACCCATGGAATACGACCTGGTGGTCATCGGCTCGGGCCCCGGCGGCCAGAAGGCTGCGATCGCGGCCGCGAAACTCGGCAAGCGAGTGGCGATCGTGGAGAAGGGCCACATGCTCGGCGGCGTGTGCGTCAACACCGGAACCATTCCGTCCAAGACACTCCGAGAAGCCGTTCTCTATCTGACGGGGATGAATCAGCGAGAGCTGTACGGCGCGAGCTACCGCGTCAAGGCAGACATCACTCCCGCCGACCTGCTGGCCCGAACCCAGCATGTGATCGGTAAGGAAATCGAGGTGGTGCGCTCGCAACTGCTCCGTAACCGCATCGAGCTGATCACCGGGGTCGGCAAGTTTCTGGATGCACACACCATCGTCGTCGAGGACGAGGCCCGGGGCGAACGCATCACGGTCTCGGCCGCCAACGTGGTGATCGCCACCGGCACCGCCCCCGCGCGACCCGCCGACGTCGCATTCGACGACTACCGGGTGTTGGACTCCGACGGCATTCTGAACTTGGAGTTCATCCCGGCGTCGATGGTCGTCGTGGGTGCCGGCGTGATCGGCATCGAGTACGCCTCGATGTTCGCCGCCCTGGGCACCAAGGTGACCGTCGTCGAGAAACGCGATTCGATGCTCGACTTCTGCGATCGCGAGATCATCGAATCCCTGCAGTTCCACCTCCGCGATCTCGCGGTGACGTTCCGCTTCGGTGAAGCAGTCACCGCGGTGGACGTCGGGCCGAACGGCACGGTGACGACCCTTGCGAGCGGCAAACGCATCCCGGCGGAGACGGTGATGTACTCGGCGGGTCGCCAGGGGCTGACCACGGCCCTCGAACTC
Organism: Rhodococcus sp. NPDC077669; assembly: GCF_040686915.1. Lineage (NCBI taxonomy): Bacteria > Bacillati > Actinomycetota > Actinomycetes > Mycobacteriales > Nocardiaceae > Rhodococcus > Rhodococcus sp. NPDC077669. The sequence continues at coordinate 99,750 of NZ_JBFBMD010000002.1, forward strand.
GAGAACGCGGGCCTCGAAGCGGACGCCCGTGGGCGCATCTTCGTCGACGAGCATTTTCAGACCAAGGTGGACCACATCTATGCCGTCGGCGACGTCATCGGGTTTCCGGCGTTGGCGGTGACGTCGATGGATCAGGGCAGGTTGGCGGCGTATCACGCGTTCGGGGAACCGAGCGCGCAGCTCACCGACGTCCAACCGATCGGCATCTACTCCATCCCCGAGGTCTCGTACGTCGGCGCGACGGAGGTCGATCTGACGAAGGGATCCATTCCTTACGAGGTCGGTGTGTCGCGATACCGCGAACTCGCCCGTGGCCAGATCGCCGGGGACTCGTACGGGATGCTCAAGTTGCTCGTCTCCACCGAGGACCGTTCGATTCTCGGCGTGCACATCTTCGGTTCGGGAGCCACGGATCTGGTGCACATCGGTCAGGCCGTCATGGGGTGCGGCGGCACCGTCGACTACCTGGTCGATGCGGTCTTCAACTATCCGACGTTGTCCGAGGCGTACAAGGTCGCCGCACTGGACGTCACCAACAAGATCCGAGCCCTGGCAAATTTCGACCGCTGATGCGTCGACGCGGGGACCGAATCGCCGACCGGGAATGAACGACGGTTCCGCGGTTGTTCTGTCGGGTAGTGATTCACCACGATCGACGTCGGCGTGTATGCGGCTCGAGCAGACGGTCCGCGTATTCTGACCCGATGCTCGCGTCGAGGCATCGACGAGTCGATCCGAAAGGGGCCCGGCCATGACCGAACAGTCGAAGATGTACGAGCTGGAATTTCCGGCACCTCAAATTTTCTCCAACGACGGAGTCGGGCCCGTGCTGGTGCACGGGCTGGAAGGTTTCTCCGACGCCGGCCATGCCGTGAAGCTTGCGACGACCCATCTGCGGGAGAGTCTCGAAACCGAGCTGGTGGCCTCCTTCGATGTCGACGAGTTGATCGATTACCGGTCCCGTCGGCCGACCATGACGTTCAAGTCCGATCACTTCTCGGATTACGACGCTCCCGAGCTCAACTTGTATGCCGTCAAGGACAACGTGGGGACCCCCTTCCTTCTTCTGGCAGGCATGGAGCCCGATCTGCGATGGGAGAAGTTCACGACGGCAGTGCGACTGCTTGCCGAGCAGCTCGGAGTGCGGCGCACGATCGGTCTCGGCTCCATTCCGATGGCCATTCCGCACACCCGCCCGCTGGGCGTCACCGCGCACGCGAGCGACAGGGCGTTGGTCAAGGAAGGCAACAGCTGGGCGGGCGAGCTGCAGGTGCCCGGTAGTGCATCGTCCTTGCTCGAACTACGGATGGCACAGCACGGCCACGAGTCGATGGGCTTCTCGGTACACGTCCCGCATTATCTGGCGCAGACGGACTACCCGGGGGCTGCGGAAACGCTGCTCGAGAACGTCGGTGAGGCCGCCGAGCTCGATCTACCGTTGGCAGCGTTGGGCGAGGCCGCGGCTCGCGTCCGGGAGCAGGTCAACGAGCACATCACCGGAAACGAGGAAGTGCAGTCGGTCGTACAGGCACTCGAGCGCCAGTACGACACGTATGTCGCCGCGCAGGAACAACAGTCCACGCTGTTGGCCAGTGACGAGCCGCTCCCCAGCGGCGACGAGCTGGGTGCCGAGTTCGAGCGGTTCCTGGCCGAGCAGGCCGGCCTCGACGACGGAGACGGGCAAGCACCCCGGTAGTTGTGGAGCTGGTCACAGCGAAAGCAGTGGGATCCAGTCATATGCGACAGCCCCGGCGGATCGCAACATACCTGTAACCCGCAATACGCCCGATGCTCTGCCCCGAGCGCGATCTCGTGCGAGAGTCGTAGCAACACACAACCGTCGTCTGTGTTGCTGCGCTCTCGTGAGCAGCGACGCCGTACTGCGCCGTACGTCGGCGCACCAGGGAATCAGGAGGCGCGAATGTCCACTACTCCGCGCAGTCGTAAGCTCCGGCCGGTTCCCGACGAGGAACCGCGGCTGATCTTTCGGACCATTCACGGCTATCGGCGGGCCTTTCGCATGGCCGGCGAGGGCCCTGTGCTGCTGCTGATCCACGGGATCGGTGACAATTCCGAGACGTGGAACGAGGTAATCCCGCACCTCGCCAAGAGCTACACGGTGATCGCACCCGATCTCCTCGGCCACGGCCGCTCCGACAAACCGCGGGCCGACTATTCCGTTGCCGCGTACGCCAACGGTATGCGCGATCTGTTGTCCGTCCTGGGCATCGAGCACGTCACCGTGGTGGGCCACTCGCTCGGCGGCGGGGTGGCGATGCAGTTCGCCTATCAGTTCCCGCACATGGTCGATCGCCTCGCGTTGGTGTCCTCGGGCGGAGTGACCAAGGACGTGCACCCCCTTCTGCGACTGGCGTCGATGCCGTTCCTGTCCGAGGCGGTGAAGCTGCTGCGCTTGCCGGGCGCGATACCGGCGGTCAAGCTGGCCGGCGGCCTGTTGAGCAAACTGCACAGCTCCCCACTGCGACCGGGGTCGATGCTGCACGACACCCCCGATCTGATCCGAGTGCTGAGCGAACTGCCTGCACCGACGACATACGAGGCCTACCTACGGACGTTGCGTGCCGTGGTGGACTGGCGTGGCCAGGTGGTCACGATGCTGGACCGCTGTTATCTCACCGAGAATCTGCCGGTGCTGCTGGTGTGGGGTGAGCAGGACTCGGTGATCCCGGTGGCGCACGCCCGGCTGGCTCATTCCGCCATGCCCGGTTCGAAGCTGGAAGTGTTCGACAATTCCGGACACTTCCCGTTTCGCGATGATCCGATGCGCTTCCTTCAGGTCCTCGAGGACTTCATCGACTCGACTCCCTCGCTCAGTTTCGACGAGGTGCGCTGGCGCAACCTGCTCATCACCGGCGTCGGCGAGGACATGATCAGCGGCAGCTCGAGCACCAGGATGGCCGTGCTCGGGGCCATGGGGTCCGACGAGCGAAGCGCGACCTGACGCTCCGGTCGCAGGCGTTCGGTGTCGATTCGGGAACCGCCGTCACCGACACATAGCCTGTAGAGGTGCTCCTCACCGAACTGATACCCGACGTTTCCGCCGCCACCTCCGACGGCGTGGACCCGGACGTCCTGTTCGACACGTTCACCACCTGGGCCTCGGACCGGGGCCTGACGCTGTATCCCGCGCAGGAAGAGGCGCTGATCGAGCTGGTGTCGGGATCCAACGTCATCCTGGCCACGCCGACCGGTTCCGGAAAGTCCATGGTCGCCATCGGTGCCCACTTCGCGGCCATGGCCGCAGGCATTCGCAGTTTCTACACCGCGCCGATCAAGGCGCTCGTCAGCGAGAAGTTCTTCGCCCTGTGCGAGATCTTCGGAGCGCAGAACGTCGGCATGATGACCGGCGACGCGTCGGTCAATTCCGGTGCGCCGATCATCTGCGCCACTGCCGAGATCGTCGCGAACCTGGCACTGCGGCAGGGCGCCGACTCCGACATCGGCCAAGTGATCATGGACGAGTTCCACTACTACTCCGAGCCGGACCGGGGGTGGGCCTGGCAGGTACCTCTGATCGAACTGCCGAACGCCCAGTTCCTGCTCATGTCGGCGACGTTGGGCGACGTCTCGTTCTTCCGCGACGATCTGACCCGACGCACCGGCCGCACGACCACCGTCGTCTCCGGTACCGAACGGCCCGTCCCGTTGATGTTCTCGTACGTCACCACCCCGATCGGCGAAACGATCGAGGAGCTGGTGCAGACGCACCTGGCGCCGGTGTACGTCGTGCACTTCACCCAGGCAGCGGCACTCGAACGCGCTCAGGCCCTGACGAGCATCAATGTCGCGTCCAAGCAAGAGAAGGCCGCGATAGCCGAGGCCATCGGCAATTTCCGCTTCACCACCGGCTTCGGGTCGACGCTGTCCAGACTGGTTCGTCACGGTATCGGGGTGCATCACGCCGGCATGCTTCCCAAGTACCGCAGGCTGGTGGAGAAACTGGCGCAGGACGGTCTGTTGAAAGTGATCTGCGGTACCGACACGTTGGGCGTGGGCATCAACGTTCCCATCCGGACCGTGCTGTTCACCGGACTCACCAAATACGACGGCATCAGAACACGCAAGCTTCGGGCGCGTGAGTTCCATCAGATCGCGGGACGCGCGGGCCGCGCGGGGTACGACACCCTCGGCACCGTCGTGGTCGAGGCACCCGAGCACGACATCGAGAATGCGCGGCTCGTGGCCAAAGCCGGTGACGACCCGAAAAAGCTCAAGCGGGTACAGCGCAAGAAGGCACCCGACGGTTTCGTATCCTGGGGCGAGCCGACGTTCGAGCGCATCATCGCGGCAAGCCCGGAGCCGTTGACGTCCCGGTTCTCGGTCAGCAATGCGATGTTGCTCAATGTCATTGCGCGGCCGGGTAATTGCTTCCACGCGATGCGTCATCTGCTCGAGGACAACCACGAGACCCGGCCGGCTCAGCGCAAGCACATCCTGCGTGCACTGTCGCTGTACCGCGGCCTGGTGGAGGCCGGAATCGTCGAACAGTTGGCCGAGCCGGACGCGGACGGGCGCCATGCCAGGCTGACGGTGGACTTGCAGCCGGACTTCGCGCTCAATCAGCCGTTGTCGACGTTCGCGGTGGCCTCGTTCGAGTTGCTCGACGTCGACTCCCCCACCCACGCGCTCGACGTGGTGTCGATCATCGAGTCGACGCTCGACGATCCTCGGCAGGTGTTGATGGCGCAGCAACATGCCGCACGCGGCGAAGCGGTGGCCCAGATGAAGGCCGACGGCATCGAGTACGACGAGCGGATGGAACTCCTCGAAGAGGTCACCTGGCCGAAACCCCTTGCCGAGCTGCTCGTTCCGGCCTTCGAGATCTACCGCGGGTCTCACCCGTGGCTCTCCGAGGTGGGCCTGTCGCCCAAGTCCGTCGTCCGTGACATGGTCGAGCGCGCGATGACCTTCGCGGAGCTGATCAGTCACTACGGCCTCATGCGCTCGGAGGGCTTGGTACTGCGCTACCTTGCCGACGCGTACCGCACTCTGCGCCAGACGGTTCCGCCGGAATCGCGCACCGAGGAGGTCCAAGACATCACCGAGTGGCTGGGCGAGCTGGTTCGGCAAGTCGATTCCAGCCTGCTCGACGAGTGGGAGAACCTGACCGATCCCGGTGCCGAACCGGAAGCCCTGGTCGAGGCGTACGGGTCCGATGCGCCGCGTCCAATCTCGGCGAATCCGCGGGCTTTCCGAATCCTGGCCCGCAACGCGATCTTTCGAAGGGTCGATCTGGCGGCGCGTCGTCAATGGAACGCGCTCGACGACCTGGACGACGGGCCGGATTGGGAGGAGGAATTGGAGCCGTTCTTCGCCGAGTACGGGTTCATCGGCACCGGCCCCTCGGCTCGCGGGCCGGCGCTGTTCACCCTGAACGTCGGTGCGGAATCCACCACGGTCCGCCAAGTACTCGAAGATCCGGACGGCGACCACGGCTGGTCCCTCGATGCTGTCATCGACCTCGCCGAATCCGACGCGGCCGGAGAAATCGTGTTCGACGAGATCGTCGTCACGCCCGGCTGATGCATGCGCCTCGTGCGCGAGAAGGCCTGCGAGCGTGGCGAAGTCGGCTATGGCCGACCCGTTCCGTGCTCTCGACCCGAATTGCGTTGCGCGGCAAAGGTCGGGGGGCGTCCGCCGAGTACACGACCGGGCAGTACGACGGAGACGAAATGCTCCGTACATTCGGCAGGTTGGACAGGTACCGAGTATTCGACGGCCCGATACGGTGCCGAGACCAATTACGTTGCCGCCGTTACGAAGTGGCGGTAGTGCGCGGATCGCGGATGTGACTGCGTCGGCCGACAGGGTCGATCGGGCACGCCTGTCGGTCCAGTGCCACTCATCACGTTTACCTTTCGGCCCATTTTTGGCACACTCGTCCAGGTCGGTCGAGCTCGTGCGGCTGCACAATCGCCACCGAGCCGAACCGCTTCCCGACGGAACCGACGCGATCATTTCGACACGAGGAGACCACATGGCACTGTTGACAATCGGCGACCAGTTCCCCGCATACAATCTCACCGCCGTCATCGGCGGCGACCTGTCCAAGGTGAACGCGCAGCAGCCCGACGACTACTTCACCACCGTCACCAGCGACGACCACGCCGAAAAGTGGCGCATCGTCTTCTTCTGGCCCAAGGACTTCACGTTCGTGTGCCCCACCGAGATCGCAGCATTCGGCAAGCTCAACGACGAGTTCGAAGATCGCGACGCGCAGGTCCTCGGCGCCTCCGTCGACAACGAATTCGTGCACTTCCAGTGGCGCGCGCAGCACGACGAGCTCAAGACGCTCCCCTTCCCGATGCTCTCGGATCTCAAGCGCGAATTGGCCGCTGCCACCGGTGTTCTCAATGCCGACGGCGTCGCCGACCGGGCCACTTTCATCGTGGACCCGAACAACGAGATCCAGTTCGTCTCGGTCACCGCCGGATCGGTCGGTCGAAATGTGGACGAGGTTCTTCGAGTACTGGACGCACTGCAGTCGGATGAGCTGTGCGCCTGCAACTGGAAGAAGGGCGATCCCACCATCGACGCCGGCGAACTACTGACGGCGAGCGTCTGACATGTCGATCGACAATTTGAAGAACGCCGTCCCCGAATACGCGAAGGACCTCAAGCTCAACCTCGGTTCGATCGTGCGGTCCACCGTGCTCAGCGAGCAACAGCTCTGGGGCACATTGCTTTCGGTGGCCGCCGCGTCGAAGTCCTCGACCACGTTGAAAGAGATCGCCGAGGACGCCGCCGACTCGTTGTCGGCCGAGGCGTACAACGCCGCTCTGGGTGCCGCGTCGATCATGGGTATGAACAACGTCTTCTACCGCACCAAGGGCTACCTGGACGGAAAGTACGACGATCTACGCGCCGGCTTGCGTATGAACATCATCGGCAACCCTGGCGTCGAGAAGGCCGATTTCGAGCTGTGGTCGCTCGCGGTCTCGGCCGTCAACGGATGCAACCACTGCCTCGAGGCGCACGAGAAGACTCTGCGCGCCGAGGGCGTCGACCGCGAGAAGATCTTCGAGGCAATTCGCGCCGCATCGATCGTCGCGGGTGTCGCGCAGGCCGTCGAGGCCGGCCGCGTACTCGACGGTGCCTCCGTCTGAGGTTCCGCTGAACAGGTCGAAACGGGGATCCGCTGCGGCGGGTCCCCGTTCGTCGTCGATCGAGACGCCTCGACGACGTATTGGTAACGTCCCCGCATGGCTATCGAAGTGTCCGTCGTCCGAGTGTTCACCGATGCCGACGGCAGGTTCGGTAATCCACTGGGCATCGTTGACGCACAGGCTGTAGGCGAGAGCGACAGGCAGGATGTTGCTAGGCAGTTGGGTTTCAGCGAGACGGTGTTCGTCGATCGCTCGTCACCTGGTACCGCGTCGGCAACGATCTACACCCCGGCGACGCAGCTCCCGTTCGCCGGACATCCGACGGTCGGATTGTCCTGGTGGCTTCGCAACAACGGACACTCGGTGCAGACGCTCACCGTCCCCGCTGCCACGCTCGACATCCGCTACGACGGCGAGCTCACCTGGGTGCGTGCACGCGCCGAGTGGACTCCGCAGTTCACGTTTCATCAGGTCCACGACGCAGCCGAGGTGGCAGCGGCAGATCCGAACACCTACGACAGTGGCCACCACTACATCTGGGCCTGGACCGACGAGCAGCGCGCCGAACTGCGCTCGCGCATGTTCGCGCCGATGATGGGAATCGCCGAGGACGAGGCAACAGGTGCTGCCGCCGTCCGGCTCACTGCCGAGCTCGGTCGGGGCCTGAACATCGTCCAGGGTGCGGGGTCTGCGCTGTGGACCACCGTCGACGAGGATGGGTGGGTGGAGCTCGGGGGCCGAAGCGTCGACGACGACTCGATCACGGTGTGACGGGCACGTCCACTTCGATTTCCTCACCCAGACGCACCCCTTCCGCCAGTGGCAGACGGTCGCCGCTCCAGAACTTTCCTGGATCGAACCAGTTGGCTTTCTTGTTCCCCGTCAACAGACCCATCGAGTCGTAGGTCATCGCAACAACTTCGGCGCAGTACGCGGTTTCGAGCGCAGCGCTCTCCTGCGCGTTCTTCCGGAGCGCCGGCACGCGTCCACGGAACCACCGACCGGCGAGCGCCGCGGTGGTCGGAAAAGCCGTTCCGTCCATCCGCGCGATGGTGCGAAGCAGCGCGTCTTCCTGCTCCTTCGTCACGGCCGGAGTGGAGCCTGGGGAACGACCGGCGTATCCGTCCAATTGCCGCAGCCAACAACGCTGTTGATACCGCTGGGCCCAGTGCGTGACGGCAGCGCGTAGGTCGTGCAGCTGCACTCCACGCTGGAAGTTTCCGGTCCACATGTCCTGCAACGACTTTCCGAGCTCTGCGTGCCACATCAGCGGCGGGAGGTCGTCCAGGACGACGGCCATACCGACGTGGTTGACCGGGCTGTTCGTCAAAGCCTGGATTGCGCGGTCCGCCGACGAGTGGCCGCGGAAGATCCAGATGTCGCCGGTTCTGGTGGCATCCACAGCGGTATCGAGGCTGATTCGCGACGGATTCATGGACCAACCCTAGATCTCGTGGCGGTACGGTTGCCGCATGAACGTCTGGAAAGCTCTCGGTCTCGCCGGGATGGCCGGGGTTGCGGCCACCGGGGCGTTGGTGGTGCGGTCCGAGCGCAAGCGGCGCGCGTATGCGCCCGACGAAGTGCGCGATCAGCTGCACCGGCGGTTCGCCGCAATCTCCGCTGAGCCGGAACCCGAACCTGCTCCCCCGCTCTCGCGGGGGAAGCAGCTGTTGAGCAGACTCCGGTTCAGCCGAGCGCACTGAGGATGCGCGAGGCCATATCCTCGATCTCGGCGTCGGTCATGACGAACGCCGGCGAGATCTGCATTGCACCCTGTCCGGCCGCGCGGCCCGAAACACCATGAGCTCTCAACGTTTTCACGAAAGGTAATGCCTCCGCCGGGTCGGCGAGCTGAACGGCAGCGACAGCGCCGATGCCGCTGCGGACTTCCGCGACCCGATCGTGGTCGGCCAGGGGCGCGAGGTGGGTGTGCAGTGCGGCTTCGATGCGCTTGGAGTGACTCAGCAGGTCCTCGCGCTCGATGATGTCGAGATTGGCCATCGCTGCGGCGGCTGCACCTGCGTGGCCACCGTAGGTGTAGCCGTGACGCCACCAGACTCCGCCTGCGAAGAACGGTTCGGCGATCTTCGGAGCGATGAACACGGCGCCCATCGGGACGTAGCCCGACGTCAACCCCTTGGCGGTCGTCATCAGGTCGGGTTCGAGCTCGAAGCGGGTGGAGGCGAACCAACTACCGCCGATCCGGCCGAATCCGGTCACCACTTCGTCGGCGACGAACAGCACGTCGTTGTCGCGGCAGATCTGCCGTACCTCACGTAGGTAGCCCTCGGGAGGCAAGTAGATTCCACCCGCTCCGATCACCGGTTCGCAGAAGAAGGCGGCGACGTTCTCGGCTCCGACCTCTTCGATCAGCGCGAGAAGCGATTTCGCGTCGTCCCACGCCACTGTTCTGGCGTCCGGCATCAGCTCGCCGTAGTTCTCCTTGTTGACCGGAATGCCGGCGAGCGCGGTGCCCGCGACGTGCATGCCGTGGTAGGCCTTCTGCCGCCCGACGATGATCTTCTTGGACGGCCGTCCCATTTCGACCCAGTAGCGGCGCGCAAGCTTCGCCGCGGTGTCGATGGAGTCCGATCCGCCCGAGGTGAAGAAGATCTTGCTGCCCGGCACCGGTGCGATGGCGGCGAGACGATCGGCCAGTGCCAACGTGGTCTCGGGCACGAAGTCGCCGAAGTTGGAGTAGTGCGCGATCAAGCTCAGCTGCGCGGCAACGGCGTCGGCGATCTCGCGGCGACCGTGACCGACGTTGGTGAACCACAGACCGGCGGTGGCGTCGAGGTATCGGTTGCCCTCGTTGTCGAAGATGTACGCACCCTCGCCGCGCGAGACGACGAACGGCCCATTGGCGGTGACGTTGCCCATGTCGGCGAAGCCGTGCCACAGCGCGGAGGTGTGTGTGGAGGCGGCTGGATCCAGGTCGGAAGACATGCGCTACACAGTAGTCACGTCGAATTCGGCGAGTGCATCGGTTAGTTCCCAGACGGAGTTCGGGCGAGTACCGCGTAACGGATATCCTGGTACGAGTATGTCTACCTCGAATTCGTCCGGTGATCGACGAGCACTCGCCGCACGTGTTGCACAGCTCACCATCCGCGACGAGAACCGGCTCCGACGACGTCTCGACAAGGCCCGCACCGAGGACGCCGTCGCCGCGCTCGAACGCGACGTAGCTCGCGCGGAAGCCGTCATCTCCACACGCCAGGCGGCAGTGCCCACCCTCGAATATCCGCAGGCGTTGCCCGTCAGCGCGCGCAAGGACGACATCGCCGCAGCGATCGCTGCCCACCAGGTCGTCATCGTCGCCGGTGAAACCGGGTCCGGCAAAACCACCCAGATTCCCAAGATCTGCCTCGAACTGGGGCGCGGAATCCGCGGCTCGATCGGTCACACGCAGCCCCGAAGGTTGGCGGCGCGCACCGTTGCCGAGCGCATCGCCGAGGAGGTGGGTCAACCACTGGGCGAATCGATCGGCTACAAGGTTCGATTCACCGACCAGTCCTCGGATTCGACCCTCGTCAAGCTGATGACCGACGGCATTCTCCTGGCCGAGATCCAACGCGACCGACTGCTCCGCCAGTACGACACCCTCATCATCGACGAGGCGCACGAGCGCAGCCTGAACATCGACTTCATCCTGGGATACCTCGCGCAACTGCTCCCCCGGCGACCCGATCTCAAGATCGTCATCACGTCGGCGACCATCGATCCGGAGCGATTCGCGCAACACTTCGCACGCGACGGGGTCGCAGCACCGATCATCGAGGTATCCGGCCGTACGTTCCCGGTCGAGATGCGGTATCGACCTCTGACGGTCAACGCGGGAGAAACGACGATCGACCTCGATCCCGTCGATGCCACCTGCCAGGCCGTCGACGAGCTGATGTCCGAGGGTGACGGCGACATCTTGGTGTTCCTGTCCGGTGAACGCGAAATTCGCGATACCGCGGACGCGCTGGCCGATCGCAATCTCCGCAACACCGAGATCGTGCCTCTGTACGCCAGACTCTCTGCCGCCGAACAGCATCGGGTGTTCTCACCGCACTCGGGACGCCGGGTCGTGCTGTCGACGAACGTCGCGGAAACGTCGCTGACGGTCCCCGGCATCCGCTACGTCGTGGACCCGGGCACCGCGCGCATCTCGCGATACTCGTTGCGCACCAAAGTGCAGCGGCTGCCCATCGAACCGATTTCACAGGCCTCTGCGCGCCAGCGGGCGGGTCGCTGCGGACGCGTCGCCGACGGGATCTGTATCCGGTTGTACTCGGAGGAAGACTTCGAGTCTCGTCCGCAGTTCACCGAGCCGGAAATTCTGCGCACCAATCTGGCCTCGGTCATTCTGCAGATGACCGCGCTCGGATTGGGCAAGATCGACGCGTTTCCCTTCGTCGAGCCGCCCGATCCACGCAGCATCCGCGACGGTATCGGCTTGCTGGAAGAACTCGGAGCACTCAAGCCGACCACCAAGGACGGCACTGCCGAGCTCACCCCGATCGGCCGCGAACTGTCCGCCCTTCCTGTCGATCCTCGAATGGCACGAATGTTGGTCGAGGCCAACGGCAACGGATCGCTTCGTGACGCGCTGGTGGTGGTGGCGGCGTTGTCGATTCAGGACGTGCGCGAGCGTCCCGCCGAGCATCAACAGGCTGCAGACGAGAAGCATGCCCGTTTCGCGGTAGAGAATTCGGACTTCCTGGCGTACGTGCAGCTGTGGAAGTACCTGCGGCAGCAGCGAGACGAGCTGTCTTCCAATCAGTTCCGACGCATGTGCCGCACCGAGTTCCTGCACTACCTGCGGATCCGCGAATGGCAGGACCTGCACGGACAACTCCGCCAGATCACTCGCGGCCTCGGATGGACGGTGCCCGACGCAGAGTCGAGCGAGAACGCACTGCATCAGTCCCTGCTGTCGGGCCTGCTCTCGCACGTCGGCCTCAGAGAGGGCGACAAGCGTGAATTTCTGGGTGCCCGCGGAGCACATTTCGCGATCTTCCCCGGGTCAGGTCTGTTCAAGAAGCCACCGCGCTGGGTCATGGCTGCAGAACTGGTCGAGACCGGACGATTGTGGGGCCGCATGGCCGCCCGCATCGAACCGGAATGGGCCGAACGGTTGGCACCGCATCTGGTGAAGCGCACGTATTCCGAACCACACTGGTCGATCAAACGGGAATCGGCGCTGGCCTACGAACGGGTGACGTTGTACGGCATCCCGTTGGTGACGCAGCGCCCGGTCAACTATCACCGCATCGATCCCGAGGCGTCTCGTGAGCTCTTCATCAGGCATGCCCTGGTTCAGGGCGAATGGAAGACCCAGCACGGGTTCTTTCACAAGAACAGGGCTCTGCTCGACGACGTCGGCGAGCTCGAACATCGTGCTCGGCGACGGGACATCGTCGTCGACGACGACGCACTGTTCGATTTCTACGACGCCCGCATCGCCCCGGAAGCCGTGTCTGCGCGACACTTCGACACCTGGTGGAAGAAGGCCCGCCGGCAAGATCCGTCCCTGCTCGACTTCACTACGGACACCGTCGTCAACTCGGACGCCGCGTCGGTACTGACGGGTGCGTATCCGGACGCGTGGCGACAGGGTGACATTCAATTCCCACTGACGTATCAATTCGAGCCCGGCACGGCCGCTGATGGCGTCACCGCGCGGATTCCCATCGCACTGCTCGCTCAGGTACAGCCGGTCGGCTTCGACTGGCTGGTGCCTGGGATGCGCGCCGAGCTCGTCACCGCCTTGATCAAGACGCTACCGAAGGCATTGCGACGCAACGTGGTTCCGGCTCCGGACTTCGCTGCGGCAGCGTTGGCAGTGATGAAACCGCGGGCCGAAACACTCGTGACGGCTCTGGCCCGAGAACTCTCACGGGCCGCACAGTGCCACATCACCGCGAAGGACTTCGACACTGCGGCGCTACCCGATCACCTGCGAATGACGTTCGCCGCGGTCGACCCGTCCGGGACCGTGCTCGGCAGCAACAAGGATCTGACTGCGCTGCGCGCCGGTCTGGCCGGTGAGGTCGGCCGACAGGTTGCACGTGCGGTCGGCGACGCGGAGCGCGCCCCGACGCTGGCGTGGACCTCGGGCACGTTGGGCCGCTTGGAACCCACGGTCACCCGAGACGTGGGCGGGCAGAAGGTCACCGGGTACCCGGCGTTGGTGCCCGAGGGTTCGGGCGTGGCGGTGCGAGTGCTCAGTACCCCCGCCCAGCAACGAGCAGCCATGCGCGCGGGCACCCGCACTCTGCTGCTCGCCACGGCACCGAAGGGAACGAAGGCGCTGTTGGCCGGGCTGCCGACCGCCGAACGTCTTGCGCTCGGCCAGAACCCGTACGGCGGCGTCGATGCGCTGCTCGAGGAGTGCCGTGCGCTCGCTGTGGAAGAAGCGATGGACGCGCACGGCGGACCGGTTCGCGATCCGGCCGAGTTCGACAAGCTCAGGGCGCTGGTGGACGCGGAGGTTCCGCGGCGTACTGCTGCTGTTCTCGCGCTGGTTCGACCGGTCCTGACGGCCGCGTTGGCTCTGTCGGCCCAGTTGCAGACCGCATCGGGTGAGCCGGCCGACGATGTCCGAGAACAGCTCGACGGCTTGATCTTTCGCGGTTTCGTCACCGAGTTCGGTTCTCGACGGTTGGCCGATCTGCCACGCTATCTCGCTGCGGCGACGAAGCGGCTGTCCACTCTGCCGAGCAGCGCGGGCCGCGACGCTGCGGCGATGGACGTTCTCGACCGGGTGTACGGCTCGTACGGGCGGCTGTTGGATTCGCTTCCGGAGAGCAGGAAGAACAGCCCGGGTGTGCAGGAGCTGTTCTGGATGATCGAGGAGCTGCGGGTGGGGCTGTTCGCGCAGGGAATTCGTACCGCGTATCCGGTATCGGAGAAGCGCATCGAGAAGGCGATCGCCGATCAGTCTCGCTGATCGGCCCGCGGTTCACTCGACGTCGGCGGACTCTCGATGTTTGCGGAGTTCGTGAATTTCCTTCTCGAAGTCCTCTGCCGAACTGAACGAACGGTAGACCGATGCGAAACGAAGGTAGGCCACTTCGTCGAGATCGCGTAGCGGTCCGAGAATGGCCAGGCCCACTTCGTTGCTGGGAATCTCGGCCGAACCGGCCGCGCGAATATTGTCTTCGACTTGCTGAGCCAGCAGGTTCAGCGCGTCGTTGTCGACGTCTCTGCCCTGGCAGGCGCGACGAACTCCTTTGACGACCTTCTCCCGACTGAACGGCTCGGTCACACCACTGCGTTTCACGACGGCGAGCACGGCGGCCTCCACGGTGGTGAAGCGTCGACCGCACTCGGGGCAGGACCGGCGTCGCCGTATTGCCTGACCCTCGTCCATTTCACGCGAATCCACCACGCGTGAGTCGGGGTGTCTGCAGAACGGGCAATGCATGAGGGAGCCTCCGTCGTAGCCGATACTCCGACGACGAACGTGCGCGTCGGGGCAGTCTTCGAGGATACTCAGCCACGCTGGGCACCATGGTGCCGGTGGTCATCTGCTGGGTGCGTACTCGACGAGCGCTCCGTCGTGAACCATGACCGCGCCGGCGGGCTGAGTGGCCGCGTCGGGTGTGGTCGCGCTCAGATTCGCAATGCCGATCAGACCGCCGGCCACGACGACCACAGCCAACATCCACAGAACGAGAGAGCGTGGGCGCACGGTCTGGCTCGCGAAATGGGCCGACGTGTCGTCGAAGTCTCGATCCGCCATCTCGCGATCGGTGACGTCGGTCCAGGACTCGTCCACGACAGGCAAGCACGGGCCGTTCTGCGTCCGACGCGCGTGGTTCTGCAGCACGGGCCGCGAGCGCCGACGACGCTCGACGACACCGGATCGCGAACGCAAACCGGCAGTGGTGGGACGATCGGTGGTGATGGTCATCGGAACCTCGTCTTCGCTCGTTGGATCGATTGTTCGATCAGGCGTTCGATGGACGCTTGTTCGAAGTTCTATCACGCGCCTCCGACAAAGTCTGTAGAAAACGCGACACGAGTCGAACAGATGTTTGATTCAACAGCTGATACACGCTAGATTCGTGTCAGAAACCACACGCCACACGAGTCGACATCATCAACTCCAGTCCGCGTGGATCGATACCGCGTAGACCGAATCCAGCCGCATCAGCAGGAGGCCGACAGCATGAAGGACGAGACCTCGACGAGGTCCATCACCGGTTCCAGTACGACGGGTTCCACGAAAGCTGGTTCCACGCGAGCCGGATCCTCGACGGTCGGCAAGGCTGCAGCCGGAAAGCCGGCTGCCGAGCCGACCCCGAAGGCCATGGAGGTGGGCACCGACATCAGTGCAGGGCTCACCGAGCGCCAACGGAAGGTGTTGGAGGTCATCCGGGCCTCGGTCACCGAGCGCGGATACCCACCCAGCATTCGAGAGATCGGCGATGCCGTGGGCCTGACGTCGACGTCGTCCGTCGCACATCAGCTTCGCACCCTCGAACGCAAGGGGTTCCTGCGGCGCGACGCCAACCGCCCTCGCGCTGTGGACGTCCGCGGACTGGACGAGGTGCAGGCCGATCAGGCCGCGGCAGCGGTGGACGGTTCGGCAGCGTCCGACGAGCAGGATCGGTTGCCGACGCCGACGTTCGTGCCGGTTCTCGGACGGATCGCCGCGGGTGGACCGATTCTGGCGGAGGAAGCCGTCGAGGACGTGTTCCCACTCCCGCGCGAGTTGGTCGGTCAGGGATCGTTGTTCTTGCTCAAGGTCGTCGGCGAGTCCATGATCGACGCGGCGATCTGTGACGGCGACTGGGTGGTGGTGCGTCAACAGTCCGTGGCCGACAACGGCGACATCGTCGCGGCGATGATCGAGGGTGAGGCCACGGTCAAGACGTTCAAGCGTTCCAAGGGTGAGGTATGGCTCATGCCGCACAACCCACTGTTCGAGCCGATCCCGGGCAACAATGCCGCCATTCTCGGCAAGGTCGTCACCGTGATGCGCAAGCTCTGAACTCTGTTCGGACACAACGAAGAAGGGCCGCAGCACAGATGCTGCGGCCCTTCTCTTCGGTCCTGAACGATGGAAAGAATCAGAGATTCAGTCCGCGACCGATGATCTCCTTCATGATCTCCGTGGTGCCGCCGTAGATGGTCTGTACCCGAGAATCCATGTACGCCTTGGCAATCGGGTACTCCTTCATGTAGCCGTACCCACCGTGCAGCTGAAGGCACCGGTCGATGAGCTTGACCTGGTTCTCGGTGGTCCACCACTTGGCCATGGCAGCTTCCTGCACGGTCAACTTGCCGTCGTTGAGCAGTTCGATGAATTTGTCGACCATGATGCGGGTGGCGGTGGTTTCGGTAGCGAGTTCCGCCAACACGAATCGCGTGTTCTGGAACTTTCCGATCGACTTACCGAATGCCTTGCGGTCACGGCAGTACTGAATGGTCATTTCCAGTGCCGATTCCATGGCCGCAGCGGCGACGACGGCAATCGAGAGCCGCTCCTGAGGTAAGTTCTGCATCAGGTAGATGAAGCCCATACCTTCTTCGCCGAGCAGGTTGGCGGCAGGAACCCGAACGTCGGTGAAGCTGAGTTCCGCAGTGTCCTGGGCCTTCATGCCGATCTTGTCGAGGTTGCGACCACGCTCGAATCCGGGCATGTCGCGCTCCACGACCAACAGGCTGAAGCCCTGGGCACCTTTCTCGGGGTCGGTGCACGCTACGACGATGATCAGATCGGCATTGATGCCGTTGGTGATGAACGTCTTCGAGCCGTTCAGTACCCAGTCGTCGCCGTCCCGAACGGCCTTGGTCTTGATGCCCTGCAGGTCGCTACCGGTACCCGGCTCGGTCATGGCGATCGCGGTGATCAGCTCACCGGAGCAGAATCCGGGCAGCCACCGCTGCTTCTGCTCGTCGTTGGCCAACTCGATGAAGTACGGCGCGACGACGTCGTTGTGCAGGGTGAAGCCGATGCCGCTGTAGCCGCCGCGGGTGGTTTCCTCGGTGACGATGGCGTTGTAGCGGAAGTCCTTGACGCCGCCGCCGCCGAACTCCTCCGGTGCGGCAGTCCCGAGGAAGCCCTGCTTGCCGGCCTCTACCCAGACGCCGCGGTCGACGATGTTCTGCTCTTCCCACTTCGCGTGATTGGGGGCTACGTGCTGTTCGAGAAACTTCCGGTACGACTCCCGGAACAGCTCGTGCTCGGGCTCGAAAAGTGTGCGTTCCACGCGGGTCTCCTTGTTCGGTGCGCACCGTCGTCGACCGCGAGAAAGGGGTGTCACAGCGCGGTCGTCGGTGCGACTGACGTCACGGTTCAACAGTACGTTCGCGGTGCACCGAGGGTCGATGACCAAAACGCGCGCGATCCGTGACCGCCCCTGCTAGCGTCGTCGAGTCGTTCTCCCTCGGGCCAACGCCGAGACGATCGGGTATCCCACGAGGATGCCCAGCGATCCCCACGCGATACCACCGAGTTCGACCGATCCGACGGAGAGCGTCAGGTCGCCGATTCCGGCGACGAGTGCGGCGGCGACGACGGTGAGGTTCACGGGATCGGTGAAATCCACCTTGGCATCGGTCCAGATTCGAACGCCGAGCAGTCCGATGAGTCCGTAGAGCACGAGTGTCGCTCCACCGATGACACCGTCCGGGACGGTGAAGATCAGCGCACCGAACTTGGGCGAGAACGCCAACACGATCGCGGTGATCGCGGCAACCCAGTACGCGGCGGTCGAGTACACGCGGGTAGCGGCCATGACGCCGATGTTCTCCGCGTACGTGGTGGTTCCCGATCCACCGGCGGCCCCGGCGAGGGTGGTCGCCAACCCATCGGCGATCAGAGCGTCACCGGCAACGTCGTCGAGGTTCTTTCCGGTCATCGCCGCGACGGCTTTGACGTGTCCGACGTTCTCGGCGACGAGGACGATCACCACCGGCAGCGCCACCAGAATCACCGACAGCTGGAAGGACGGGCCACGGAACTCGGGTAACCCGATCCAGCTCGCGGCGCTCAGAGCATCGAGTCGTGGTTGCGCGATACCGCCGGTGACGGCAGCGAATACCCAGCCCACGACGACGCCGAGCAGGATTCCGAGCCGACCCACCAGACCGGGACCGACGGCCGTCGCGAGGAGAATCGCCACCAGGGTGACGGCCGCGACGAGCGGTTGCGCCTCGAACGAGGTCGTCGCGGCAGGGGCCAGATTGAGCCCGATCAATACGACCACCGCACCGGTGACGACGGGCGGCATCGCTGCGTCGAGTACCCGCGCTCCGGCGAACTTCACGACGAAGCCGATCGCAGCCAGCACGACGCCGACACACAGAACGGCACCGAGCTGCGCGGCGGGTCCGTCGGCTGCGGTCGCACCGAGCGGGGCCAGGAAGGCGAACGACGACCCGAGGTAGCTCGGCACCCGCCCGCGCGTGATGATCAGGAACAGCGCAGTACCGATGCCCGAGAACAGCAGCGTCGTCGAGACCGGGAACCCGGTGATGGTCGGAACCAACAGTGTGGCCCCGAACATCGCGACGACGTGCTGCATCCCGATGCCGACAGTGCGTGGCCACGACAACCGTTCGTCCGGTGCGACCACCGCCCCCGCGTCGACGGTTCGTCCGTTTCCGTGCAGCGTCCAACCCATAGTTCTCATGATGGGAAGAGACTATTGCGTCACCCGAGGATCGCGCTCACTGCCTCACGGGCTGCGGCCGTGCTGTCGGTCTTCAGTGCAGCGGCAGCAGCGGCCTTGCACTGATCGAGGGTCACGGTCGCCAACTTGGACCCGACGTGGGCGACGGCGGCGGAGGCCGCGGACAACGACGTGATGCCCATTCCTACCAGCACACAGGCCAGCAGGGGGTCGGCGGCAGCTTCGCCGCAGACACCGACGGGCTTGCCCACCTTCGCGCCGGCCGCGGCCGTGTGCGCCACCAGTGCGAGCACGGCCGGTTGCCACGGATCGGTCAGACCGGCCAGCTGCGCCGACATCCTGTCGGCGGCCATCGTGTACTGAGCCAGATCGTTGGTGCCGATGGACAGGAAGTCCACGTGCTCGAGGATGTGCTCGGCGAGCAGAGCGGCAGCGGGAATCTCGATCATGACGCCCGGGGTCAGTCCGCGTTCGCGCACATCCGCGGCGAAGTCCTGTGCTTCCTGCGCGGTGGCGATCATCGGTGCCATCACCCACGGCGAGGACTCGGTCGCCTTGGCTGCCGCGGCGATGCCGTCGAGCTGGCGGTACAGGATGCCGCGGTCGGCTTCGGCGATACGGATACCGCGGATGCCGAGCGCCGGATTGGCCTCGTCGGGGTGGTTGGCGAATCGAAGGGGCTTGTCCGAGCCGGCGTCGAGGGTGCGGACGACGACTTTCTTGCCTGCGAACGCGTCGAGGACCTGGCCGTAGATCTCCGCTTGCTCGTCGACGGTCGGTTCGGAATCGCGGTCCAGAAAGCACAGTTCGGTGCGGAACAATCCCACCCCGTCGGCTGCGCTGGAGCGCGCTGCGCGGGCACCGGCGCCGTCCTGAACGTTGGCGAGGATATCGACGGGATGGCCGTCGGCGGTGGTACCGGGACCGACCCACTGGGACACTCGGTCCAATTCGTCCCTGGCCGAGACGACTGCTGCGCGGGCCGAGTCGGCGTCGGGTTCGAGTTCGATGCGGCCGCTGGTTCCGTCGACGGATGCGTTCGTACCTGCAGCGATGTCGTCGAGGCCGGCCACGGCGACGATGCACGGAATGCCCAGCTGGCGGGCGATGATCGCGGTGTGGCTGGTCGGACCGCCCAGTGAGGTGGCGAGGCCGACGATGAGGGTGGGGTCGAGGCCTGCGGTGTCGGCGGGTGCCAGGTCGTCGGCGAACAGTACCGACGGTTCGGCCGGCACGGGAACACCCGGCTCGGGCACACCGAGAATTTCGGCGATGACGCGATCGCGAATGTCGCGCAGATCGGTCACTCGTTCGGCCATCAATCCGCCGAGCTGGGTGAACATGGCGGCGAACTTCTCGGTCGCGGCAGCAGTGGCGGTGACGGCGGTGTTGCCCTTGGCGATCGAGGCGCGAGCGGCACCGAGCCATCCGCGGTCGGTTGCCATCGCGGCGTTGGCCGACAGCACCTCCGAAGCGGCTCCCGTCGCCAGCTCTGCGCGTCCGCGCAATCGAGTGGCGACGGCGTTCGCCGCTGCATCGAACACAGCCTTCTCGGACTCCCGATCGGATTCGGCCACCTCACCGGTGTCTGCCGGGATGGCCGGACGTGCCCCGGGACGGATGACGGGTCCGTAGCCGACTCCGGGCACGACCGGTGTGCCGCGCAGTGTCGTGGACTCCGCTCCGATCGACGACGTCCCATCTGCAGCAGGTGTTGCATCGGTGTGTCCGGTCGATGCGGTGCTGACCGATCCCGTCATGTGGTCCTCCTCGGATCCTGCGTGTACGTCTGTCGTCCCGGATGTCAGATGAGTGTGCCGCACCTGGCTTCCCGATGATGTTGTGACCGAGATTACTCCAAACCCTTGACATGTCAACACACACGGGCGTAAAACAACATAAAGCAACATCAACCGGGAAGGAGACGCAGGTGTACGCAGAAGAAAGACAGCACGCCATCGCTGAGCTGATCAGCACGCAAGGACGCGTCTCCGTCAACGACCTGGCCGCCAACTACGGCGTCACCACAGAGACCGTGCGACGCGATCTGGCCACCCTCGATCGACTCGGAGTGGTACGCCGCGTGCACGGTGGAGCAGTACCCGCCTCGGCGCTGACCACACTCGAGCCGGGCGTTTCGGAGCGGGAATTCACCCGCGCAGACCAGAAGGACGCGATCGCAGCGGCTGCATTGTCGTTCCTCCCACCCGTCGGCGGCAGCGCCGTCTTCGATGCGGGCACCACCACCGGCCGCCTGGCGGGACTGCTACCGCACGATCGCGAACTCACCATGGTCACCAACTCCGTACCGATCGCAGCCCGGGCCGCAACCATGCCGAGCATCAGTCTTCGATTGCTCGGCGGGCGTGTTCGAGGAACGACACAGGCCGCTGTGGGCGACGAGGCACTGCGCGCCCTCGAATGGCTACGGGTGGACGTTGCGTTCATCGGAACCAACGCCATCAGCGTCGGACACGGACTGTCCACCCCCGACAGCGACGAAGCCGCGGTCAAGCGCGCCATGGTCGACGCCGCGAACCATGTTGTCGTGCTGGCAGATTCGTCGAAGATCGGCCGCGAGCACCTGGTGAGTTTCGCCCGAGTAGACACCATCGACGTCATCGTCACCGACAGCGACATCTCGAACGAAGACCGTAAACAACTCAGCAACAAAGGAATCGAGGTGGTGATCGCATGATGGTCACGCTCACGGCCAATCCGAGCATGGACCGCACGGTCACGCTCGAGACGCCGCTGACCCGCGGCGGCGTGCACCGGGCGTCGTCCTCGGCCGTCGACCCGGGCGGCAAGGGCGTCAACGTCGCTCGCGTCATCGGCGGATCGGGAGTAGAGGCGCTGGCCGTACTCCCGGCCAACGTCGGCGATCCAATACTCGACGCAATGTCCGCCAAAGGCGTTCGATACTCGGCAGTTCCGACGTCCGGACCGGCGCGCACCAACATCACCGTCAGCGAAATCGGTGGCACGACCACCAAGATCAACGAGCCGGGTGCAACGGTGTCGGAGCAGACACGCGCCGAGCTGCGAGACCGGATTCTCACGCTCGCTGTCGATGCCGAGTGGGTGGTGCTGTCGGGTTCGCTTCCTCCCGGCCTGCCCGTCGAGTGGTACGCGGAACTGGTTGTCGCCCTTCGCGCTACCACGGCCAAAGTTGCGGTGGACACCTCCGACGAGCCGCTGCTCGCTCTCGCAGATCGGTTTCCGGAATCGGCACCCGACCTGATCAAGCCCAATTCGGAGGAACTCGCCCAGCTCACCGGGTACGATTCCGAGGAGTTGGAAAGCGCTGCGGCACAGGGTGATCCGTCGGCCGCTGTTTCCGCCGCGACGATCCTTGTCGGCCGAGGAGTAGGTGCCGTACTGGCGACGCTCGGCAGCGCCGGAGCAGTCCTGGTCACCCAGGGCGGTGCCTGGTACGCCAGCCCACCTCCGATCACGGCCGTCAGCACCGTCGGCGCAGGAGACTCCTCGCTGGCCGGCTACATTCTGGCCGACGTCGAGAACTGTTCCGACGCAGACAAACTTCGCCGCGCCGTCGCCTACGGAACGGCAGCCACCGCACTTCCAGGCACCACGCTTCCCCTGCCCGAGCAGACCCATCCGACTTCGGTGACGGTTCGCGCGCTCGACATCTCCACGTCCGTCACCCCGTCCACGCTCTCCCCTTCTTCGAACCGTCTCTAGGAGCCCCCATGTCCACCCCCACCGAAGATCAGCCGATCATCGCCGAGGATCTGATCCTCCTCGACGCCGATCTGGGCGAATCCAAAGCTGCCGTCATCGAACGCCTCGCAGGCGTGCTGGCCCACGCGGGTCGCGCAACCGACACCGACGCCCTGCGCGACGCAGCCCTTGCGCGCGAAGCCCAGTCGGCCACCGGCCTGCCCGGCGGCATCGCAATTCCGCACTGCCGTTCCGAGGCGGTCACGAGCGCCTCGCTCGGCTTCGCCCGCCTGAACCCCAAGGTCGACTTCGGCGCCCCCGACGGCCCCGCCGACCTCGTCTTCCTCATCGCTGCACCGGCCGGAGCCGGTTCGGCGCACATGAAGCTGCTCTCCAGCCTGGCTCGGGCACTGGTCAAGCCCGAATTCGTCACCTCACTGCGCAACGCGTCCTCGCCCGCCGAGATCGTCTCGCTGGTCGACGGAGTCATCAACCCGGCCGCCAAGCCGGTTGCCGCAACCGCTGCAGCTGCGCCGGTCGACACCGCGAAGCACAGTGCGCCTGCAGCCACCCCCGAGACGGCAACATCCGCCTCGCCCAAGCACATCGTGGCAATCACCGCCTGCCCCACCGGAATTGCGCACACCTACATGGCTGCCGATTCACTCGTCGCCGCAGGCGAGCGCGCGGGTGTCACGGTGCACGTGGAGACTCAGGGCTCGAGCGGCAGCACGCCCCTCGACCCCGCACTCATCGCCGGTGCCGAGGCCGTCATCTTCGCCACCGACGTGGGCGTCAAGGGCCGTGAGCGATTCGCCGGTAAGCCCGTCATCTCTTCCGGCGTCAAGCGCGCCATCAACGAGCCCGACGTCATGGTCACCGAAGCGCTCCGCGCAGCTCTCAATCCGGATGCTGCTCGCGTCGGCGGCACCGCTGTCGCGGCCGGCTCCACCGACTCTGCCGGTGAGCTCGGATGGGGCACCCGCCTGCGTCAGATCCTGCTGACCGGTGTCAGCTACATGATTCCGTTCGTCGCCGCCGGTGGACTCCTGATCGCCCTCGGATTCCTGCTCGGTGGGTACGAAATCAAGGATGTCGCCGAGGACATCGTCGTCAACAACTCCATCACTTCGCTGCCCGACGGCGGAATCGCCGCCTACCTCGGTGCCGTGCTGTTCCAGATCGGCGCGCTGTCCTTCAGCTTCCTGGTGCCCGCGCTGGCCGGTTACATTTCCTATGCCATAGCCGACAGACCAGGTCTGGCACCAGGTTTCACCGCCGGCGCAGTGGCCGTGTTGGTGGGCGCAGGCTTCATCGGCGGTCTCGTCGGTGGCCTGATCGCCGGCTTCGTCGCACTGTGGATCAGCAAGTGGAAGATCCCCGCGGTTCTGCGTGGCCTGATGCCGGTTGTCATCATCCCGCTGTTCGCCACCCTCATCGTCGGCGCGATCATGTTCCTGCTGCTCGGCAAGCCGCTCGCCGCGATCACCAGTGGACTGACCGACTGGCTCAACGGACTCAGCGGTTCCTCGGTCATCATCCTCGGCATCATTCTCGGCCTGATGATGTGCTTCGACCTCGGCGGACCGGTCAACAAGGCGGCCTACGCCTTCGCCACTGCAGGCCTGTCGGTCACCGACACCGCCTCACTGCGCATCATGGCAGCGGTCATGGCGGCCGGAATGGTGCCGCCCCTGGCCATGGCACTGGCCTCGACCGTTCGTTCGCGTCTGTTCACCGAGGCCGAGCGCGAGAACGGTAAGGCTGCATGGTTCCTCGGAGCAGCATTCATCTCCGAGGGCGCCATCCCGTTCGCCGCGGCCGATCCGTTCCGCGTCATCCCCTCGATGATGGCCGGCGGCGCAGTCACCGGTGCCATGATCATGGCCTTCAACGTCACCCTCAGCGCGCCCCACGGCGGGATCTTCGTGTTCTTCGCCATCGGAAACATCCTGTGGTTCATCGTCTCGCTGGCCGTGGGCACCATCGTCTCCGCATTCCTGGTGGTCTCCGCCAAGCAGTTCATCAAGGGCAAGAACGCACCGACCGACGCCGAACTCGACCCGGCACTCGCCACCGTCTGACGCTCGATACGATCCAACGAACCCACTACGCAAGGAGCAGCACATGCCCAGCACCACAGTCGCAGTCGGATCCTCGATCGGCCTGCACGCCCGCCCCGCAGCACTGATCGCCGATGCCGTAGCCGAAGCCGGAGTCGACGTCACGCTGGCAACAGCGGACTCCGAGCCGGTGGACGCCGGTTCGGCCCTGATGATCATGACGCTCGGCGCCACCAAGGGCACCGAAGTCACCGTCACCAGCGACGACCAAGCAGCACTCGACAAGGTTGCAGCACTCGTCGAAGCAGACCTGGACGCCTAACCAGAGCGCATCGATCGCCGGACGGTGAATCCCACCGCTCCGGCGATCAGCACCACCCCGGCAGCGACGGCAGCTCGGAATTCCCATTCCGAGTCCGTCGCTGTCGTCGTCTGTGCGGGTGCCGCAGGAGCAGCAGGATCGCGGGTCGGCGACGCCGGCGTAGCCGAAGGTGTCGACAGCTCCACCGACGTCAGGTTCGGAATCCTCAGAATGGGCGGCAGCGTTCCGTCGGTCGGTGCGAACCCGGCTTCCGACGCGAGCAGAACGGAACCGTCGTCCAGGAACGTCGCCGCCTCGCCCTGCGGCTGAGCCGGTAGCGCGACGACGGCTCGGGGTGAGGTGGGGTCGACCAGCGCCGACGCGACGTCCCCGTCGGGCGGACGGAACACATACGCATCGGTGTACGTGCGCACCACGGCGGTCGATCCGTCTGCACTCACCGCTCCCCCGGTCGCCAGAATCGAGCCGACCACGAACGGCGGCCCACCGGCCGTACCGGTGGCCGTGAAAGCCATCTCACCGACCTTGCGCAGCGGCGTCGGGCCCGGACTGCTCAGATCGGTGACGGATTCGTCTCCGGTCGGTACGTACACCCCGCTGACACCCGAGAGTTCCTTGGTGACGATCACCGGCCGACCGCCGGGTTCGATGAGCAGTGTCTCGGCGTCGTGTGCGCCGTCGGGGTAGGCCAGTCGATACAGCTCGCCCGCGCCTGTTTCCGGGTCCATTCGCGTCAGTGCCACAGTGTCGCGGCGCAACTGATTGTCGCCGATGTCGGCCAACCACAGTGAGCCGTCGTACGACGCCATGTCCTCCACGTCGTACGGGTCGACGGGAACGTCGATCCAACGCTGCACCGCACAGTTCGCGTCGAGCACCGCGACCCGATCGTCGGCACCGCTGTCGCCGATCCCGTACACGGTGCCGTCGAGCACCGTCGCACCGGACAGCTCTTCGAGTCCGGGATCGGTTGGTAGACAGTAGGTTACAACGTCGACCGGCGCGGCCAGGGCGGTCGAAGCACAAGTCAGCACGATCGCCGTGCCGACCACGGCCGCGGCGCCACCACGCACCACTGCGCGCGGATTCACCGAACTCAGGCGCTGGGTACGGTCGCGGTGAACTCGACGAGGGCGGCCGCAAGTGATTGCGGCACACGAGCTTCGACGCGCGTGCCGTCCGCCTCGTGCGTCGACTGCACTATTCGGCCATCGGTGTGGATCCTGGCGACCAGGTCGCCGCGGGTGTACGGGACGAGAACGTCGACCAACACATCGGGCTCGGACAGTATGTCGCCGAGGTGATCCCGCAGCGCATCGATGCCTTCACCGGTCTTGGCCGAGACGAATCGTGCGCCGTCGAGCAGGCCACGCAACTGCGTCAGCTGGACCGGATCTGCGGCGTCGATCTTGTTGACCACCAACAACTCCGGTGGCATCTTCGCGTCCTGCTCGCGGACCACCTCGGTGATCACTTCGCGTACTGCTTTGATTTGATCGATCGGTAGCGGATCGGAACCGTCGACCACGTGCAGCAACAGGTCGGCGTCGGTCACTTCCTCCAGTGTGGAGCGGAAGGCCTCGACCAGCTGGGTCGGCAAATGCCGGACGAATCCGACGGTATCGGTCAGCACGATCGCGCGGCCGTCTTCGAGCGTCGACTTCCGCGTCGTCGGATCGAGGGTTGCAAACAGCGCATTCTGAACCAGCACACCGGAACCGGTCAGCGCGTTCAACAGACTCGACTTGCCCGCATTGGTGTATCCGACGATCGCGATCGACGGCACCGTGCCACTGAGCCGCTGCTCGCGTTTGGTGTCGCGAGCCTGCTTCATGCCTTTGATCTCACGGCGGAGCTTGGCCATGCGCTCACGGATGCGTCGGCGATCGGTCTCGATCTTCGTCTCACCCGGTCCACGAAGACCCACGCCGCCGTTGCTACCGGCGCGTCCGCCGGCCTGACGCGACATGGATTCACCCCAGCCGCGGAGCCTGGGCAACATGTATTCCATCTGGGCGAAGGCGACCTGTGCCTTGCCTTCTCGTGACGTCGCGTGCTGCGCGAAGATGTCGAGGATCAGTGCGGTTCGATCGATGACCTTGACCTTGACGACCTTTTCCAGCGCATTGAGCTGGGCGGGCGTCAGTTCGCCGTCGCAGATCACAGTATCGGCCCCGGTCGCGAGCACGATGTCGCGCAGTTCCTTGGCTTTGCCCGAGCCGATGTAGGTTGCCGCGTCGGGTTTGTCCCGACGCTGCATCAGCGCCTCGAGTACTTCGGAGCCTGCAGTCTCGGCGAGCGCGGCCAGTTCGGTCATGCTGGATTCGGCCTGTGCCGCAGTACCGGTGGTCCATACTCCGACCAGTACGACGCGTTCGAGGCGCAACTGCCGGTACTCGACCTCGGTGACGTCGGCGAGCTCGGTCGACAGTCCGGCGACTCGTCGCAGCGCAGTCCGCTCCTCGAGTTGCATATCGCCCGAGGACGGGGAGTCATCGTCGAGGGGTGAGCGCGCCATCCGCCTCGACCATGCGTCGGACTCCTCGCGGGTCCATGCAGATGCGGTATCGGGTGAACCGTCGGCATCATGGTCGACCGGTTCGCCCGCAGGTGATGTTTCATGTGAGTTCGTCATACAACTCCCATGATCCACGAAAAGCCCAGCGTGTGCACGCGGGTTTCGCTCGGAGCCGGCGCGACGGTCAGGACTGCCCGGCGAACCAACGGTCGTCGACCTCTCCCCGGGCGAGCAGTACCGACGGTCCGCGCAGGGTTGCACCGACGTGGTCGATGGACACTCGGACCCGACCGCCGAGCACACCGACACTCACGTCTCCGGTCTCGAGCCCCTCGTAACTGAGCGCGGCAGCGGCGGCAGCGACGGTTCCGGTGCCACACGAGCGTGTCTCTCCGACGCCGCGTTCGAAGACGCGCATCTCGACTGCACCGTCGTCGAGCCGGGTCAGAATCTCGACGTTCGCACCGTGGGGAAAGAACTCGGAATCGAGAGTCGGCGGAGCCGTGAAGTCCAGCGCCCGCAACGCGGTGCGGTTCAGCGCGGGATCGACGCAGGCCAGATGCGGGTTCCCGACATCGACACCGATCCCCTCGTACGCTGCACCGGCCAGGGTCGTCGCGCTCGAACCCAGCAGGGTGACGTCGCCCATGGCCACGGTCACGTCGGCATCGGTCTCGTCGTACGAGTGCACCGTCACCGCACGTGCGCCTGCGCGAGAGCCGACCACGAACTGATCGCGCTGCTCGAGATCGTGGACTCGCAGGTAGTGCGCGAAGACTCGGACCCCGTTTCCGCACATCTCGGCGATGGTGCCGTCACCGTTGCGGTAGTCCATGAACCAGTCCTCGGCCTCGACACCGGCCGGGATTCGATCGAGCACACCCGCGTCCCGCAGCACCCCGGCGCGCGCGACACGCAGTACCCCGTCGGCGCCGATCCCCTGCCGTCGATCACACAGCACCGCGACCGCCGACCTGGTGAGTTCGAGCTCGGCACCGGGATCCGGCAGCACGACGAAATCGTTCTGCGTTCCGTGGCCCTTGGCGAATTCCATGTCGGCGAGTCTACGGGGACCGACCTAGCCGAGTTCGATCGCGGACAGCGCATCCGACCGCAGGGTGGGCGATGCGCCGTCGAGCCACCGCACTCGTTCGTCGCGGCGGAACCACGACCGCTGGCGACGCACATAGCGCCTGGTGCCGATGAACGTCCGCTCACGCGCATGGTCGACGTCGTACTCCCCGGCCAGCACATCGAGCGCCTGGGCGTATCCGATCGCCCGTGACGCCGTCACTCCGTCGCGCAGGCCGAGATCCAGCAACGCTTCGACCTCGTCGAGCAACCCGGAATCGAACATGCGCCGAGTACGCAGATCGATCCTCTCGTCCAACTCTGCGGTCTCACGGTCGACGCCGAGCACCACCGTGCCCCAGCGCGGTTCACCGATGACCGGGGCCGAGGCTGCGAAAGGCCGACCGGTCAATTCGACCACTTCCAAGGCCCGCACCATCCGCCGTCCGTCCGTGGGCAGGATCGACGCGGCAGCGTCCGGATCGACCTCCGTCAGAGCGCGGTGCATCGCGTCGACTCCGTCGCGTTCGAGCACCGCCTCCCACTTGGCCCGGACGACCGGGTCCGTGGCGGGAAAGGCCCATTCGTCGAGCAGTGATTGGACGTACATCATCGAACCGCCCACGATGATCGGCCGACGGCCACGGGATCGAATGTTCTCGACGTCGGCGACGGCAGCCGATTGGTAACGCGCCACCGTCGCGATATCGGTGACCTCGAGCACATCGAGCTGATGGTGCACGATGCCGCGGCGCTCCGGCACGGTCACTTTCGCGGTACCGATGTCCATCCCCCGGTATTGCTGCATCGCGTCGATGTTGACGATCTCCCCGCCCAGCTCCTCGGCCAGGTCCAGCGCCAGGTCCGATTTGCCCGCAGCGGTCGGTCCGATCACTGCCACCGGTGTCGTGGCCGAATCCTCGGCGGTCGCCCCGGTTTCGTCAGCCACGGGACCAGAGCCCGACGAAGTATCCGACACCGAACGGTGCGCCCCGATACAGCTCGGTCGTCGAGACGTCGTCGGTTCCCACGAGTGCGGCGAGCATCTGCACGGCCGGTCGGCCCCGAACACCGATCGCTGCGCAGAGGCCCTCGTCGAGCTCCGCGAGGGCGTCGACGTCGGCGGTGGCAAGAGCATCGTCGATGCGACGCTGCACGTCCGCGGCGCGCGAATCGAACGACCCCGGTGCCTTCGGGGTGAGGGTGTTCGCGCCGTCTGCCAGCACCAACACTCCCCACCTGTCGTCGGACGCGTCGAGTTCGCGGCGCAGTTCCATCCCGGTGTGCGAGCACCACCGTGCGCTCGCGTCCGCGGGTACCGTGCGGACCTCGATTGCCCTGTCGGCCGCCGCCGCACCGCGCAGCCAGCCGGCGAGGAGAACCGCCAGCGGCAACTCGGGGTCCGGCCCGGACCGTGCCGGCGAACCGGACAGCCGCACCTCCACATCGACGCCGTACCCACGCAGGGTGCCGACCGTCGTCTCGTCGTACCGCCCCTCGCCGTCGTCGACGCCGACCGCGAGCCACCGGTCGGCCACCGCGGACAGCTGCTCGACAGCAGACACAGCAGCGGCCCGAAGCTCGGTTGCCTCGGCTGCTGCCCGGCCCATCAGTTCGGGGACCAGTAACGGCGGAGAGGGCACCAGGGCCGCGGCACAGAACACACGTACCACGCTAGTCGGTGACGCGACTTGGCCGGACGAGTCCACCTCGAACCGTCTGAGCTGTTTCAATGGTCCGATCGGTCGTCACCGAGTTCAATGGTGTCCAGATCGCGATCGTAGGCAGCCGTGACGCGCGGCAGAGATGAGGAACAATGACCGACCCGAACGCCGGTACCCCCACCACCCCCGACGCCCCGTCGTCGGTTGCACCCGCCGATCATTCCGGTGGTGACGCGACCATTACACCTTCGACCGGAGGACCCAAGCCAGGTGGCGGCCCCAAGCCCGGCGGCGGACCGAAGCCCGGCGGACCGAGTTCTGCTTCTCCTCGTCCCGGCGCACCCCGCCCCGGTGGCTCCTCGGCAGCCAAGCCACACCCGACGGCCGCGCATGTGCCCACCGTGGTCGCGCCGGCGAGCGATCCGAGCAAGTACGGCCGGGTCGACGACGACGGCACCGCGTGGGTGAGCACCTCGGACGGCGAGCGTCAGGTCGGCTCCTGGCAAGCGGGCGACGCAGCGGAAGGCCTCGCGCATTTCGGGCGGCGCTACGACGATCTGGCCACCGAGGTCGGACTGCTCGAAGCCCGACTGACGTCGGGTACCGGTGATGCCAAGAAAACCAAGGCTGCGGCCTCGGCGCTGCTGGAGAGCCTTCCGACGGCTGCGGTGATCGGCGACCTCGATCTGCTGGCTCGCCGACTCCACGCCGTCGTCGAGCACTCCGACGCAGCAGCGGCGGTCGCCAAGCAGGAGAAAGAGCTCGAACGCGCCGAGCACACTGCCCGTAAGGAAGCCCTCGCCGCCGAAGCCGAGCAGATCGGCAGTGAATCGACGCAGTGGAAGCATGCCGGGGATCGGCTGCGCGAAATTCTGGACGAATGGAAGACGATCCGCGGGGTGGATCGAAAGATCGACGATGCGCTGTGGAAGCGGTACTCGAAGGCCAGGGAGAACTTCAACCGGCGTCGTGGTGCGCATTTCGCCGATCTCGATCGGGAGCGAGGAGCAGCCAAGACCCGCAAGGAAGAGCTGGTCGAGCGCGCAAAAGCGTTGTCCTCGTCCACCGATTGGGGTCCCACTGCAGCCGCATTCCGAGACCTGTTGGTGGAGTGGAAAGCGTCGGGCCGAGCTCCGCGGGACGCCGACGACGCATTGTGGAAGAACTTCAAGGCCGCCCAGGACGTGTTCTTCGCGGCACGCAACGCCGCGGCGTCGGAGCGCGACGCGGAATTCGAGGCCAACGCCGAGGCCAAGGAAGCGTTGTTGGCGAAGACACATATCGATCCGAGCAAGGACCTCGACGCTGCTCGTGCGGCGCTGCGTGATCTGCAGGACAAGTGGGACGCCATCGGCAAGGTTCCGCGCGAGAAGATGCAGGAACTCGAAGGCAAGCTCCGCGCGATCGAGAAGACCGTCCACGACGCCGTGGAGTCTCAGTGGCGTCGGTCCGACCCCGAGGCGGTTGCCCGCGCGGCTCAGTTCCGTGAGCGAGTGGCCCAGTTCGAGGATCAAGCGGCCAAGGCGACGGCGGCAGGCAAGACCAAGGACGCCGAACGGGCGCGTGCGCAGGCCCAGCAGTGGCGTGAATGGGCCGATGCCGCGGAAAGTGCCGTCGACGAGTTGTGACCTGCAGTGCGGGCGGCCACACGAACTCAGGGGTTCGAGTGGCCGTCCCACAGGCGTAGCTTCTGCTCGCCCGACGCCGCCGCGATACGGCGCTGTTCCTGAGCGGCGAGCTGAGAGTTGGTCTTGTTCCATACGGCTTTGAGCCAATGGAACGTCAGCACCATCACCGCGATCCACGCAATGACGAGACCGATGCCCGGTCCGCCGCCCTGCAGGTTGTCCGGCACGGTCTGCCGCGTCCAGATCGAGAGCATCCCGTACACCGACGACACCGCACACCCGGCGAGGGCGGCCCAGGCCAGCGCCCAGACGCGGGTGACCAGCGCGAGCACCGACATCACCACACCGAACGTCAGCACCAGCACGACGAAAACGCGCGACGGCAGGGCAATCGATTCCGCGACCGCTGCGTCGCTGCCCGTCAGCACGTCGAATCCGGTGGCCGATCCGGTGTGCGGCAACGCGAACGTGACCAACAGAACCAGCACAAGACCGGCCACCACCATGGCTCGCGCTCCCGGATCCAGCTCGGTCATCACCGCTCGCTCGGTTCGTCCGAGTTCCTCGGCGGTTCGCGAGGGTACGACGCGATCGGGTCCATCTGTGTCTGTCATACGGTGCATCCTGTCTGAACCGGAAGCGGTGCCGGGGCACCGATCGAGGGAAGTCCGAGACCGACCCCGATCGGGGCCGTCTTCGGCATGATGCCGCGTTCGTGGGCGTCGCCTGCCGCGGTCCGTCGGTGCGTCAGCACTCCGGCGTCGGCGATCAGGTGGTACGGGGCCGCGGCGGTGAGGGTCGTCGTGACGACGTCGCCCGGGCGAATGTCGCCCGCCCGCTCGGCGTCGACGGCGAAGTGCACCAGTCGGCCGTCCCTGGCGCGTCCGCTCATCCGATGAGTTGCGTTGTTCTTGCGCCCCTCACCGGTGGCGACGAGCAATTCGACCTCGGTGCCGATCAGGGCCTGATTCGCGGCCAGGACGATCTCCTCCTGCAACGCGATCAACCGCAGATACCGTTCCTGTACAACCTCTTTCGGTACCTGATCGGGCATGTCGGCCGCCGGGGTGCCCGGCCGCTTGGAGTACTGGAAGGTGTACGCGTTGGCGAACTTCGCACGCCGCACCACCTCGAGCGTCTGCTCGAAATCTTCTTCGGTCTCGCCGGGGAAACCGACGATGATGTCGGTGGTGATGGCCGCGTGCGGCATGGCCGCGCGAACCTTGTCGATGATGCCCATGAACTTCGTCTGTCGATAGGACCTGCGCATCGCCTTGAGGATTCGGTCCGAGCCGGACTGCAGCGGCATATGCAGAGTGGGACAGATGTTCGGGGTCGATGCCATCGCCTCGATGACGTCGTCGGTGAACTCGGCCGGATGCGGAGACGTGAACCGCACTCGCTCGAGTCCGTCGATGGATCCGCACGCGGTCAGCAGCGCGGCGAACGCCCCGCGGTCGCGAGGCAGATCGGGGTCGGCGAACGAGGCACCGTAGGCGTTGACGTTCTGCCCCAGCAGCGTCACCTCGAGCACGCCCTGGTCCACCAAAGCCTGTACCTCGGCGAGGATGTCGCCCGGCCTACGGTCGATCTCCTTGCCGCGCAGCGCCGGAACGATGCAGAACGTGCAGGTGTTGTTGCAGCCCACCGAAATCGATACCCAGCCGGCGTACGCGGACTCCCGCTTGGCCGGCAGGGTGGACGGGAAGGCGTCGAGAGACTCGAGTATCTCGACCTGAGCCTGCTCGTTGTGCCGGGCGCGCTCGAGCAGTACCGGCAGCGACCCGATGTTGTGCGTACCGAAGACCACGTCCACCCACGGAGCCTTGTCCACGACGGTGTTGCGGTCCTTCTGCGCCAGGCAACCGCCGACGGCAATCTGCATGTTGGGGTTTCGCGTCTTCGCGGGCCGGAGCATGCCGAGGTTCCCGTACAGCTTGTTGTCCGCGTTCTCGCGTACAGCGCACGTGTTGAACACGACGAGATCTGCGTCGGTACCGGCGTCGGCGGGCACGTAACCGGCCTCTTCGAGCAGCCCGGACAGGCGTTCGGAATCATGAACGTTCATCTGGCAGCCGTGTGTGCGCACCTCGTAGCTGCGGGCACCTGCCGCCGATGGGGCACTGGCCGTCTCGGGGTCGACGCTCCCGCGATCGGTCACGTCCACGGTCGAAAAAACACTCGTTTGCACCTCTTCAGGGTACGTCCATCGCACGGGCGGACACGCCGGGGTCACGGGGCCCTCCGCGGACTATGCAGGCGCTATGCGTGCCGACAGTAAAGTTTCCATTACATAATCGAAGACTGCGGGCGAAAACGCCGGTCGGCGAGGAAACTACGCATAGGGTTTCCACCTATGACGCACGCCACCGACGCCCCGGCAGCGACACCACCGCCGGGCGCCCCTTCGATGATCTCGCTCAAATCCGTCGACAAGCACTTCGGTGATCTGCACGTACTCAAGGACATCAATCTCGAAGTGCCGGCCGGCCAGGTCGTCATCGTCGTGGGTCCGTCCGGATCCGGCAAGTCGACGCTGTGCCGGACGATCAACCGGTTGGAGCCGATCGATTCCGGTGCCATCGAGGTCGACGGGGATCTACTCCCCGCCGAGGGCAAGGCCCTCGCTGCACTGCGTGCGGATGTCGGCATGGTGTTCCAGTCGTTCAACCTCTTCGCACACAAGACCATTCTGCAGAACGTCATGCTGGCACCGATGAAGGTGAGAAAGCTCAAGAAGGACGAGGCCGAGAAGAGCGCACTGGCTCTGCTCGAACGCGTCGGCATCGCCAACCAGGCAGACAAGTACCCGGCTCAGCTGTCGGGTGGTCAGCAACAGCGCGTGGCCATCGCCCGCTCACTCGCCATGAACCCCAAAGTGATGCTCTTCGACGAGCCCACCTCGGCCCTGGATCCGGAGATGGTCAACGAGGTACTCGACGTCATGACCTCGCTGGCCAAGGAGGGCATGACAATGCTCGTCGTCACCCACGAAATGGGCTTCGCCCGCAAGGCAGGCGACCGAGTCATCTTCATGGCCGACGGTGCCGTCGTCGAGGACACCGATCCCGAAACCTTCTTCAAGTCCCCGAAGTCCGAACGCGCCAAGGACTTCCTCGGCAAGATCCTCGGTCACTGATCAGATTCACCGCTCGCCCCATTACGTACGACCTATCCGAAGGACATTCACTGTGAGAATCACCCGACCGTTTCGCCTCGGTGTCGCCATCGCCGCTCTGTCCATCGTCGCCACCGCCTGTGGCGGCGGCGAAGAAGCGCGCACCATCTCGAGCAGCGCCGAGAACGGCAGCCTCATCGTCGGCATCAAGTTCGACCAGCCGGGCCTCGGCCTCCGCAATCCGGACGGCTCGTTCAGCGGCTTCGACGTCGAGGTGGCCAAGTACGTCGCAGGCAAGCTCGGTGTCGACGAGGCGAACATCGAATTCAAGGAATCCCCGTCCGCGCAGCGCGAGACGCTGATCCAGAACGGTGAGGTCGACTACATCGTCGCCACCTACTCCATCACCGACACCCGCAAGGAGAAGGTCGGCTTCGCCGGACCGTACTTCGTGGCAGGTCAGTCGCTCCTGGTGAAGCAGGACAACGCCGACATCACCGGTGCCGATTCACTCGAGGGCAAGAAACTGTGCTCGGTCACCGGTTCCACCCCGGCACAGAACATCGCCGACGAGTACCCGGGAGTCCAGCTTCAGCCGTACGACACCTACTCCGCCTGCGTCGAAGCACTGCGCAACGGCACCGTGGACGCCGTCACCACCGATGACATCATCCTTGCCGGTTACGCCGCTCAGTCCCCCGGTCAGTTCAAGGTGGTCGGTGAGCCCTTCACCACGGAGAACTACGGCATCGGCCTGAACAAGGACGACACCGACGGACGCAACAAGATCAACGACGCCATCGAAGAGATGGTGACCAGCGGTGCCTGGGAGCAGGCGTTCAACGACACCGTCGGCGCGTCGGGCTACCCGCTGCCGAGCCCGCCCACCGTCGACCGCTACTGATCGACTGCTACTGATCGACCACGCCGTCGTGTCCCGCTCGTCGCGGGCGGGACACGACGGCTCGATCTCGCCGAGCCGTGAGGATCAACAAGCACCGTGAACCTATTGAGCAAGTACGGCGATCAACTGATCGACGCGTTCCTCTCGACCATCTACCTGACGTTGGCATCCCTCGTCGGTGCGTTGGTCATCGGAACGATCATCGCCGCGATGCGCGTATCACCCATTCCGATTGCGCGCGGAATTGCGGCGACGTACGTCACCATCTTTCGTAACACCCCCTTGACCCTGATCATTCTGTTCACCTCGTTCGGGCTGTATCAGACAATGGGCGTTTCTCTGGCGTCGGAGTCCTCACCGACGTCACTCGACGACAACAACTTTCGATTGGCAATCCTCGGGCTGAGCATCTACACCGCGTCGTTCGTGGCCGAGTCACTGCGATCGGGCATCAACACCGTCCCGGTGGGGCAGGCCGAAGCGGGCCGCTCGCTGGGAATGACGTTCACCCAGAACATCTCGATCGTCGTTCTTCCTCAGGCGTTCCGCGCGGTGGTCGGCCCGCTGGGAAGCGTCGTGATCGCGTTGACGAAGAACACGACCATCGCATCGGTCATCGGCGTCGCCGAGGCGTCGTTCCTGATGAAGAACATGATCGAGAACGAGGCCGCGATCTTCGTCGTCGGCGGAATCTTCGCGCTCGGCTTCATGATCTTGACGCTCCCGACCGGGTTGCTGTTCGGCTACATCAGCAAGCGATTGGCGGTGTCATGATGAGTGATGCAGTAGCAGTTCTGTACGACGTTCCCGGACCCAAAGCGGTACTGCGATACCGCATTCTGACTGTCGTCGTAGCGGTGATCTCGCTCGGAATCGCATTTCTGATCTACCGCGCCCTCGACTCGAAGGGGCAGCTCACTGCCGAGAAGTGGGACCCGTTCCTCGAATCGACAACGTGGACCACGTACCTGTTGCCCGGTATTCAGGGAACTCTGGTCGCGGCGGCATTGTCGATCGTGTTCGCCCTGATTCTCGGTGCCGTCCTCGGCATCGGCCGCCTCTCGGATCACCGCGCTGTACGGATCGTCAGCGGTGCGATCGTCGAATTGTTCCGTGCAGTTCCCGTGCTGATCCTGATGATCTTCCTGTACGCGGTGTACGCCGATTACGAGGTCTTCAAGGTCAAGTACCTGGCGTTGGCCGCGGTGGTCACCGGCCTCACTCTGTACAACGGATCGGTGATCGCCGAGATCGTACGTGCCGGAGTGAATTCACTGCCGAAGGGTCAGCGCGAAGCCGCCTCGGCGCTGGGCATGCGCAAGAGCCAGGTCATGACCCTGGTACTGCTCCCCCAGGCCGTGACCGCGATGCTGCCCGCCATCATCTCGCAGATGGTGGTGGCACTGAAGGACTCGGCGCTGGGATACATCATCGGGTACGTCGAAGTAGTCCGTTCCGGTCAGCAGGTCGGCGCGTTCTACAGCAACTACCTCCCGTCGCTGATCATCGTCGCCGTCATCATGATCATCATCAACTCGGCGTTGACGAAACTGGCGACCGTGGTCGAGCGGCGTCTGCGATCGCGAAAGCGTAAGGGCGGCACCGCCGCTGTCGTGCCTGCGCTCGACGGCGGTCAAGCGGCCTGAGCTCCGCACCGTTCGGCTGCACAGCAGTATGGCCCGCAACACCGATGGTGTTGCGGGCCATACTGTTTCTCGACTACCTGGACTCGATGTGGACGATCACATCGAATCTGGGCCGTCGAAGTCTTCGGTGTCGGCTCCCACGCGATCGAGTTGTTCCTTGACCACGGCGAATGCCATTCCCTGCGAGTAGCCGCGGCGGGCCAGCATCCCGACCAACTTGCGCACCACTTTGTCGCGTTCGACTCGTGCGTCGGGCCCGTTCGGATCCGGCAGATGCAGCGTTCGGAATCGTTTGCGCACCAACTCCGCAGCACGCTGACGCTCGTCTTCGGCATCGATCAGATCCAGGGCGTTCACGGCCAACTCGTTGCTGACGCCTTTGTTCCGCAGCTCCATGCTCAGAGCGCGTTTGCCCTTGCCGGAGTACTTGTGCCGAGATTGAACCCACTGCTCCGCAAACGACTCGTCGTCGACGAGTTTCGCCTTCTCGAGTCGGTCGAGCACTGCGGTGGAGACCTCGTCGGTGAAACCCTTCTTGGCCAAGCTGGCTTCGAGTTCGTGTCTGCTGCGGGCCCGGTCGGTCAGCAGCCGAAGGCAGACGTCTTTCGCCTGCGCTTCGGTGCCGCCGCCGTTGTCTCGCTGCTGCACAGCGAACCCAGGTTAGAAGTCGACCGGAGCAGCTGCGGGCTCCTCTGCGGTGACGTCCGCACCGATCTGCAGCTTCTCCATAATCTTCTTCTCGATTTCGTCACGCACATCGGGATTCTCGAGCATGAACTTACGGGCGTTCTCCTTGCCCTGTCCGAGCTGATCGCCTTCGTAGGTGAACCACGAGCCCGACTTGCGGATGAACCCGTGCTCGACACCCATGTCGATCAACGAGCCTTCACGGCTGATGCCCTTGCCGTAGATGATGTCGAATTCGGCCTGCTTGAAAGGCGGCGCGACCTTGTTCTTGACGACCTTGACACGGGTGCGGTTACCGATGGCCTCGGTTCCGTCCTTCAGCGTCTCGATCCGACGGATGTCCAGACGTACCGAGGCATAGAACTTCAATGCCTTACCACCGGTGGTGGTTTCGGGGGAACCGAACATGACGCCGATCTTTTCGCGCAACTGGTTGATGAAGATCACGGTGGTACCGGAGTTGCTCATGGCACCGGTGATCTTGCGCAGCGCCTGGCTCATCAGACGAGCCTGCAGACCCACGTGACTGTCACCCATCTCGCCTTCGATCTCGGCGCGCGGTACCAGTGCGGCCACCGAGTCGACGACGAGGATGTCGAGGGCACCGGAGCGAATCAACATGTCGGCGATTTCCAGGGCCTGCTCACCGGTGTCGGGCTGCGAGACCAACAGTGCGTCGGTGTCGACACCGAGCTTCTTCGCGTAGTCGGGATCGAGCGCGTGCTCGGCATCGATGAACGCGGCGATTCCGCCGGCACGCTGAGCGCTGGCCACCGCGTGCAATGCGACGGTGGTCTTACCCGAGGACTCAGGACCGTAGACCTCGATGACTCGGCCGCGGGGCAGACCTCCGATGCCGAGTGCCACGTCGAGCGCGATCGATCCCGTGGGGATGACGGCGATGGGCTGACGGACCTCGTCGCCGAGGCGCATCACCGAGCCCTTACCGAAATTCTTGTCGATCTGCGCGAGTGCGAGATCGAGCGCTTTGTCGCGGTCGTATGCAGCCATCGTGAGCTCCCTGTGTCGTTTCGTTCAGCTGTGTCTGTCGATCAGCTTGTTGGCGGTAACGCTAGAACGGGGTACCGACAAGAAGTTCTTCGAGACCGGCCAGCAACCGTTGACATCAGCATAGGCGAACACGTGTTCGAGTCAACTACCACGGCTTTCGACACGCCGAGCGACTCGAGCCGATGCGGTGGAGCTACCAACGTTCCTTGGGCACATCGAACTCGTAACAGATCGACCGCCATACTTCCCGCGGGTCGACACCGTCTTCGATGGCCTGCGCGCCCGTCCGTCCGATACCGGACAGCACATGATCGGCGAGCAGGGAATTGCCTCGAACGGAGCCGAACTCCTCGGTGAGCAGTTCACGAAATTCGGTCAGACGCACATCGATCAGCCTAACGCCCGCCCTCGGCGTCGCTACCGGCGAGCACCTCGCGGCAGACCGAGACAGGATCCTCGACGTGATGCGCGCCTGCAGCCGCCGAGGTCGCTGCCGCCGCATGACGAGGGTCGGACAGCACGGCGGACACGGCGTCGGCAATTGCACCCGCGGTGGCGGGACGCACCAGTACGGCACTCCCCTGCCGAGCGGCCCGGTTCGCCAGCTCCCATTGATCGCCGCCGCCCGGCACGGTGACCACTGGAACTCCGTGGATGAGCGCCTTGGCCAACATGCCGTGACCACCTCCGCACACCACGACATCGGCGCGGCGCAGCAATTCGTCCTGGCGACCGAGTCCGGCATTCGCCCATTCCGGCACGTCGTCGGGCCCCCCGTCGAGCACCGAGGCCACTACCCGGACGCCTGTGCCGTCCAATCCCTTCAGAGCCATCTCCAACATTCCCTCGGCCCCGGTGAACGCCGTCGACGGGGCCACCATCACCAGCGGCGTATCGCCGGCGGGGACGTCGAGCAATTCGTCGGTGGGCTCCCACAGCAGTGGGCCCACCACATGGGCATCCCCCGGCCAGTCGGGCCGCGGCACTTCGAGTGCGGGAATGGTGGCGATGAGCCGAGCAGCCGGCCCGGGATCGCGTGCGGGTAGTCCGATGCTCACTCGGGCGTCGGCGCGCTGTTGCTGCCCGCGGGCGATAGAGCGCGCCGTCAACGCGCGCATCACCGTATCGCGAAGACGACCCCGAACACCGCGTCCGGGCGCGAGCCCACTTCCGATGGGCGGCAACCCCTTCGATGGCGAATACAGCGGGTGGGGCGAGAGCTCGACCCAGGGAATTCCCAATCGCTCGGCAGCCATTCCGCCTCCGGCCGTAAGAATATCGGAGACCACCAGATCGACGTTCTCGCGCTCGAGGTCCGGCAACAGTTCTGTCGCGACAAAGGCTGCGCGCGAATGAATTCGCTGCCCGGCATCGAGATCGTCGTCCTCCGGTCGCGGCAGCAGGCCACCCAGTGGGAGCGTGCGAAGACCGGCCGCTCTGGCGTCGCCGACCCACCGGCTTCCGGTGAACAGGACCGGATCGTCACCCGCCCGCTCGAACAACAGCGACAAGGCGATAGCGGGAAACGCATGTCCTGGGTCCGGGCCGGCCACCACTGCTACTCGCACGCGCTCAGCGTGCCACATCGCCGCGCTGGACGATCACCGATCGTGCCGGGCAGCGGCACCGACGGTCAGGCTTTGTCGGGACGAAGGTAGGCGTCGACGGCGTCCGCCATCTGGCGTACCACCTCGCCACCCGGAACCCGTTCGGACACCATCTCGGCGGACTGGACGGCGGACTGGACCATGAGCAGGACGAGCGTCGCCAGGGTATTCGGATCCCCGTCGCGGATCGACGAATCACGTTGTCCCGCTTCGACAAGACGCGCAACTGCATCGATGATCAACGATTGGCTGGTACCGAGGCGGTGCAGAATGTAGGTCGCGAGCACGTCCGAGTCCGACCGCAGAATCTTGACGAACAGCGGATGCTGCCTTATTCGATCTCCCGCCTGAACCACAGCAACGACGATCTGCTCGCGTCCGGACGCGGTGGCGTCGAAGTCGGGAATCAGGGCAGCGATCTCACGGGTGAGCAGGCTCGACACCACTGCTCGGGTATCGGCCCACCGCCGGTACACCGTGGGCCTGCTGACTTTGGCGCGTCGTGCGATCTCGGCGAGGGTCGTACGCTTGACTCCTCGTTCGAGGATGCACGATCGTGCGGCGTCGAGAACGGTGTCCTCCACCGACTTCTCGGGTGCTGCCTCCGGGGAGGACTCGACCGAGGCGGGAGTCGACACCTGCTGCTCGATCACAGATCACCCTTCGCACAACGGTCGGAAGTAAAGTACTTCACTCGGAAACATTTCGTGTCGTTACTATACCTCACAGTAACAGCGACACCGTGTTGCACAGTGACCGTCGGCCCGTCCGTCCGTATTCTTCGGTGCCATTGTCGGGTGCCGATCACGCCGCCGACCTGCGCAGGAAACCTCGACCCTGGCAAGCTGATCGAGTGACCGACGAATTCGAGCCTGCATGACGCGATCGGTGACCGTTCTGACCAATCCCACGGCCGGCGGTGGTCGAGCAGTCCACGCAGCACGGCGCGCCGTGACGCGTCTGCGCGAGCGTGAACTCGACGTCTCGACCGTCGAGGGCCGAACGGCGGGTGATGCGCTGGAGTTGTTGAAGCGAGCCGTCGGGTGCGGGACGGATGCCGTCGTTGCCGTGGGCGGCGACGGGGTCGTCAATCTCGCGTTACAGGTGATCGCGGGAACCGACACTCCGCTCGGACTGATTCCTGCGGGCACAGGCAACGATTTGGCCCGGACGCTCGGGGTCCCCCTCGACGATCCCACCCGCGCAGCGGATCTCGTGGTCGACGGAGTCGTGACGTCGATAGATCTCGGTAGGGTCGGGACGCGCTGGTTCGGTACGGTCCTGTCGAGCGGCTTCGATTCACTGGTCACCGAGCGCGCCGGCCGCCTGCAGTGGCTTGCCGGCCCGCTGCGGTACAACGCGGCCATGATATTGCAGTTGGCTGCTCTCCGAACACTTTCGTACACAATAGAATTGGATGACGCCGAGCTGCACCTGGATGCCGTTCTCGTCGCCGTCGGAAATGGCAGCAGCTACGGCGGCGGCATGGCCATCTGCCCGACCGCACGAGTGGACGACGGGCTGTTCGCCATCACTGTCGTCCGGGATGTGAGTCGAACGCGATTGCTTGCGCTGTCGCCGACGTTGTATCGGGGTGCCCACGTCGACCTTCCGGAGGTCGAGGTCTACAGCGCCCGGAACGTGACCGTGCACTGCGACGACATGGTGGCGTACGCAGACGGCGAACGCATCGCAGAATTACCCGTCACGATCGAATGCGTGCCGCGTGCGTTGCGAGTGTTCGTCGGAGCGGATTCCCCACTGCGCACGTAACGCGGTCGGCAGTCAGTATTTCAGCGACGAACGGTCGTGACCGGAGGAGATGGCCTTGTACAGCCACACCAGCCCGAAGACGATGGCCCCGGCCACGACCAACCAGAACAAGCCCTTGATGATGCTGCCCAGCAAGGCAAGT
This sequence comes from Rhodococcus sp. NPDC077669, assembly GCF_040686915.1. Classification (NCBI taxonomy): domain Bacteria; kingdom Bacillati; phylum Actinomycetota; class Actinomycetes; order Mycobacteriales; family Nocardiaceae; genus Rhodococcus; species Rhodococcus sp. NPDC077669. Next base: position 142,351 of record NZ_JBFBMD010000002.1, read on the forward strand.
GCGATCCAGACGAGAACGATGAATCCGAGAATCTTCCAGAACATGAACGGCTCCTACCGTGTGACGCGCACCGGGTCGTATCGCGTTATGTCGATACTGGCAGCCGATCACGGCGAACACATCGGGGTGAACCCTGATCTTCTCACCGGTGTCGTGACCGGATTTCGTCGAGTTCGGTGAGCGCGTCGGCCCACCCTTGCAGTCGATCGGTGGCAGACAACAATTCTCGGCGATGAGATTCCACCACGTTCTTCGACGTGGACCCGGCCGGTCCGGTCATCCGTGCTGCAGCGGCGACGAGATCCTCGTACTGATCCACTCCGGCAGCGAGATCGCTTGCCGCAGCCTCGATTCCGGGCCGCAGATGCGTGCGTGTCGACGAGCTTGCCGCTCCCGCACGTTCGAGGGCCGCAATATCGACGGCAACACCTTCCAAGCCCCTCACCGCATCCGAGGCAACGCCGATCATCTCTTCGACGTCCTCGGCGGCGATGGTGCCCGATCGCGCCAGAATTCCGAGCAGCTCGAACAGACTCTGCTCTGCGCCTGCCAAACGTGACATCGGCTCGAAGGCGGCAGATCCACGCTGCGGTAACGAACGCCTGCCGGGCAGTCCCACCGGAACCGGTTGACCTCGCAGTCGCCGCAAACGACCGAAGGCGAACACAGCAGGAACGGCCAACAGCGCGGCAGAACCACCACCGACGAACAGAGTCCATTCCGGAGCCGACAAGGCTGCGATCCCCGCAGTACTCACCGCAGTGGTCGTCGACGCGGCCCCGAACCTGATACTTCGCCGGCGAGCCCGTCGAATCTTCTTCAGGTGCTTGGCACGTGGATCCTTACGACGGCCGGCGGCATCGAGCAGTGAGGTTCCTGCGGCCCGCGCTGTCTCGGCCAGAGACCGGACCACCGCTCCGGATTCGGCAACGGCGGCTGTCACCGTCTCCCTGTCCAGCGAAACGGCCGGCCGCTTACGCGACCGGCCGGGTTCGTGATTCTTGTTGCTCATGCGTCGGAACTACTGTCTACTCGACCGAACTTCGCGTTCGGTCGATCACGCCTGTGCCGGCGGCTCGGGCGTTGCGTCCGGGGCCTTGGCGATCGACGGCTTGGCGGCGGAATTACCCGTGGGCAGGGAGTCACCGGCCATGGAGGCACGGATCTGCTCGAGCCGACTGTGACCGGCCATCTGCACAGATGCCTGCTGAACCTCGAGCATGCGTCCGGACACGGAGTTCTGAGCGAGCTCGGCGGAACCGAGCGCGTCTGCGTAGCGACGCTCGATCTTGTCGCGTACCGCATCGAGACTCGGGGTGTTTCCCGGTGCCGACAACGTGCTGTCCATCGAGCGCAGCGATTCGCTGACCTTCTCCTGCATCTTCGCCTGCTCGAGCTGGCTGAGCAGTTTGGTGCGCTCGGCGACCTTCGACTGCAGGGCCATCGCGTTCTGCTCGACGGCTTTCTTGGCCTGTGTGGCAGCCTGCAGAGACTGGTCGTGCAGAACCTTGAGGTCCTCGACGCTCTGCTCGGCAGTCACGAGCTGAGCCGCGAACGCCTCGGCCGCGTTGGTGTACTGCGTGGCCTTCTCGACGTCACCTGCAGTGGCGGCCTGATCGGCCAGCGTCACGGCCTGACGAGCGTTGGCGTTGAGCTTCTCGACCTCGTCCAGCTGCCTGCTGAGCTTCATTTCGAGCTGACGCTGATTGCCGATGACGGACGCCGCCTGCTGCGACAGCGCCTGGTGCTGCCGCTGCGCGTCTTCGATCGCCTGCTGAATCTGAACCTTGGGGTCGGCCTTCTCGTCGATCTTGGAATTGAAGAGCGCCATCATGTATTTCCAGGCCTTGACGAAAGGATTAGCCATGGGGTGGTCCTGCCTCCATCTGTTGCGCCGCGGTGGCCGCGTACGGGTCGGCTGCTGTCGCAGTGACCGAAATGAACCTGTCAGTGCAGTGATGTTCGGGTGATTCGGTGGGGCCGGCAGCCGACTTCGGCTACTCGTTCGATCTTAGGCGGCGGCGAGAGCTCTGGCAGCAGGTGCCGGAATCACGACTCGTGTATCTCCGTCGATGCGGGTGGCCACAGCCGATTCCTCGGCACGGACAGCAGCGGTGGATGCATCCGACAGCGTGATACTCACGTCGCTCATCACGTCGGAGAGAGGAACGGCGAGAGCATCGCAGATCGCTGCGAGCAGTTCGCTCGACGCTTCCTTGCGACCACGCTCCACCTCGGAGAGGTAGCCGAGGCTCACGCGCGCGGTGTTCGAGACTTCACGCAGGGTGCGGCTCTGTGCGACGCGAGTACGCCGCAAACTGTCGCCGAGTGCTTCACGCAATAGCAGCGCCATCTCGCTCCTCCTCGTTGGTGCTGTTGCCGACGACTGTGCCGTCGAGACGACCACGTTCGTATCGTTCGTTCGGAGCCGTCGTAGGGTCAACGTCCCAGCCGGCCCGATTGGTTCCCGACCCTATATGCCCGTCGCCTCCGACACGTGCCGAAGGGGCTCCGACACGGCTGTCAGAACTGTAACTTCCCGCATCGCCTCGTGGACGCCCGTCGAATGCACTCACACCGAGGACACACCCCGGCGCAACCGAATCGCCTGAACCACGTAGTCCAGGCCGGTGTACACGGTCAGCAGAACCGCCAGAGCCATCAGCGCCACCGCCACTGGATCGACTGCGCTGGGCAGCGGACACAGATACACGCCGATCGCGAATGTCTGGACCAGTGTCTTGACCTTGCCGCCACGACCGGCCGGAATGACTCCGTGACGAATGACGGCGAACCGGACAGCGGTGATGCCTATTTCGCGTACCCCGATGATCGCCGTCACCCACCAGGACAGATCGCCCAACATCGACAGTCCGACGAGGGCAGCGCCGATCAGCGCCTTGTCGGCGATGGGGTCGGCCATCTTCCCGAAATCGGTGACGAGTCCGTACTTGCGGGCGAGTTGGCCGTCGATCCGGTCGGTGATGGCCGCTGCGGCGAAGATCGCCGTCGCCGCCAACCGCCACGAGGTGTCGTGACCGTCTCCGACGAAGAGTGCCGCAAGAAAGACCGGAACCAGAGCGATGCGCAGCACGGTCAACACATTGGCGATGTTGAGCAGCGGGACGGCGTCCGATCCGCCCGGAGCAGCGTTGCCGTGCGGCAGCCCCGCACTGGGCGAGGCACCGCCGGGCGGAACACCGTGGCCCGGCGCTGTCGGGCCGGTCACGAAGCCGCTTCTCGGCCGCGGACCGGGCCTTCGATGGTGTGTCGGCGTTCGGGCAGCACCGACCCGTCGAGACGGGGACACTGCTCGCTGAACGACACACGGAAAGTTTATCGGTTGCATCGGTGACTACTGTTCACCACATGACTTCTGGGCCGAATCGGGCGAGTCGCGACACTGCCGATCCCGAATCCGACGAGTATTCCGACACCGTGGACGGCACGTCCATCGGCGACGCCACCCTGGTCGTGCGTCGAGCCCGAACCTCCGACATTCCCGAGATCAAGCGGCTGATCGACATCTACGCGGGCCGAATCCTGCTCGAGAAGAACCTGGTGACGCTGTACGAGGCAGTGCAGGAGTTCTGGATTGCCGAGCGCGCAGGCGAAGTCATCGGATGCGGAGCTCTGCACGTGCTCTGGGCAGACCTGGGTGAGGTACGCACGGTGGCAGTCGACCCCGCAGCCAAGGGGCACGGAGCCGGCCACCTGATCGTCGCCAAACTCATCGAGGTGGCACGCGAGCTGGCGCTGCAGAAGGTGTTCGTGCTGACCTTCGAAGTGGATTTCTTCGCCCGGCACGGCTTCTCCGAAATCGAGGGAACGCCCGTCACTGCCGAGGTGTACGCGGAGATGTGCCGGTCCTACGACACCGGCGTCGCAGAGTTTCTCGACCTGAGCTACGTCAAGCCGAACACATTGGGCAACACGCGCATGCTGCTCTCGCTCTGACAGAATTCTCCGGACACCCCTCGAATCCGGAAGTGAGCTCCATGCCCCTGATCGCCGTCACCTACACGTACTCCCCCACGACCACCGAGGGCCGCGACACCCATCGCGCCGCACACCGGGCGTGGCTGGCCGACTTGTTGGAGAAGAAGACGCTCGTCTCCAGTGGCCCGTTCGCCGACGACAGCGGCGCTCTGCTGCTCGTGGATGGCACGGACGCCGCATCCGTGGAATCACTGTTCGCCCAGGATCCCTTCGCGGTCGAGAACCTCATCGAGTCGGCAGACTTCCGCGAATGGACACCGGTGATGGGCGCGTTCACGGCCTGAGTCTGCTCGCCCACCCGTTCTGCGTGAATGGACCATTGCACCGCCCAGGGCAGTTTCAAGTGATGGTTGCAACACAGCTCCTCACCTGAGGAGATGTGGAGCAAATGTCCCGACGTGTCATCCCGAACCGAGCAGAGGTAGTCGCTAGGTTCCATGCCATGCGAGATTCGGGCGCGTCAGTGATCGTTGCGTCTGCCGCCGCCGGCGTCAGTCGATCCACGGGGATGCGGTGGACAGATCAGAGGAAAGGAATCGTCCGCGGGGCCAAACGGATCCGGTCCGAACCCAGCGGGCGATTCCTTTCTCAGTCCGAACGAGAAGAGATCGCCATAGGCCGTGCGATGGGGCTGTCTCAGACCGACATTGCCGATCTCATCGGTCGCGACAAGTCGGTCGTTTTACGTGAGCTCGGCCGCAACACCAACCTCGGTGGCACCTACCGATCGGTGTCCGCGCAGCAGCGAGCGGAGACACGCGCCCGCCGACCCAAGGCTGCGAAACTGGCCGATCCCGGCAGTGAACTCCGCGCGGAAGTTGTTCGCCGTCTCGGGAAAAAGTGGTCACCGCAACAGATTTCGGCGACACTGAAGATCGATTTTCCCGATCGGCCGGAGATGCACGTGTCGCACGAAACGATTTACAACGCCATCTACGTTCAAGCCAAAGGCGAACTCAAAGCAGATGTCGCCGACGGGCTCCGGACCGGCCGGGCTCATCGCCGCAAGCATGGGCGAGTGCCCAGCAATGCCCACCACATTCCCGATAAGACGCTGATCTCCGAGCGCCCCGACGACGTCGAAGACCGCAAAGTCCCTGGGCACTGGGAAGGCGACCTGATCCTGGGCGCCGGAAACAAATCGGCGATCGGCACCCTGGTCGAGCGCACATCCCGATTCACGATGCTGCTGCACCTGCCACATTCACACAACCTCGACGCCGTCAGAGATGCGATGATCGCCGCGATCCGATCGATGCCGGACACGCTCAAACAGTCGGTGACCTGGGATCAAGGCATGGAAATGCGCCGGCACGCAGAGATCACGATGGCCACCGACATGGCCATCTACTTCTGCGACCCCCACAGTCCCTGGCAACGTGGCACGAACGAAAACACCAACGGGCTTCTGCGGCAATACTTCAAGAAGGGCACAGACCTTTCCGCGCATACCGCAGAGCGGCTTCAAGCGGTCGCCGCCGAACTCAACGACCGCCCCCGCCGAACGCTAGGCTGGAACTCACCAGCAAAAGTGATCAACGAGCTAGTCGTTGCAACGACCGCTTGAAACTGCCCAGACGGCTGCAATGGTCCATTCACGCAGGTGTAGAGCCCGTCAGAACTCTTCGGACGCCGGCTGCTCGTCCGGGTCCCCGCCCTTGATGGACCACAGCAATCCGTCGAGTTCGTCGGGCTTGACGAGTACTTCGCGGGCTTTCGAGCCCTCGCTCGGACCCACGACGCCGCGGTTCTCCATGAGGTCCATCAGTCGTCCTGCCTTGGCGAATCCGACCCGTAGCTTGCGCTGCAGCATCGACGTGGAACCGAACTGGCTGGTGACGACGAGTTCGACGGCCTGCAGCAGCACGTCGAGGTCGTCACCGATGTCGGGGTCGACGTCCTTCTTGTCCGAGACCTTCGCGGCGGTGACGGTGTCGTTGTACTCGGGCTCGGCCTGATTCTTTGCGAAGTCGACGACGGCCGAGATTTCCTCGTCCGTGATGAACGCACCCTGCAGACGCGTCGGCTTGCCCGCACCCATCGGCAGGAACAGCGCGTCGCCCATGCCGATCAATTTTTCGGCTCCGGGCTGATCGAGGATGACTCGCGAGTCGGTCAACGACGACGTGGCGAACGCCAGACGTGAGGGCACGTTCGTCTTGATCAGACCGGTGACGACGTCGACGGACGGACGCTGCGTGGCGAGCACCAGGTGGATACCTGCGGCGCGCGCCTTCTGGGTGATGCGCACGATCGCTTCCTCGACGTCGCGAGGAGCAGTCATCATCAGGTCGGCAAGCTCGTCGACGATGGCCAGGATGTAGGGGTACGGCCGGTAGACGCGCTCGCTGCCCAACGGTGCGGTGATCTCGCCGGACCGCACCTTCTTGTTGAAGTCGTCGATGTGCCGGACCTTGTTGATCTGCATGTCCTGGTAGCGCTGCTCCATCTCCTCGACGAGCCAGGCCAGGGCCGCGGCAGCCTTCTTCGGCTGCGTGATGATCGGCGTGATGAGGTGCGGGATGCCCTCGTACGGCGTCAACTCGACCATCTTCGGGTCGATCAGAATCATCCGGACCTCGTCGGGTGTCGCCCGTGCCAGCAGCGACACGAGCATCGAGTTCACGAAGCTCGATTTACCCGAACCGGTGGATCCCGCCACCAGCAGGTGCGGCATCTTCGCCAGGTTGGCACTGACGAAATCGCCTTCGATGTCCTTGCCGAGGCCGATCACCAGAGGGTGGTGATCCTTGCGGGTCGACGGGGCGGTCAGCACATCGGCGAGGCGGACCATCTCGCGATCCGAGTTCGGCACCTCGATACCGACGGCGGACTTGCCGGGGATCGGGGCGAGCAATCGCACGTTGTCGGTCGCGACCGCGTAGGCGATGTTGCGAGCCAGCGCAGTGATCTTCTCGACCTTGACGCCCGGTCCGAGCTCCACCTCGTAGCGGGTGACCGTCGGTCCGCGGGTGAATCCGGTGACCGCAGCGTCGATCTTGAACTGCTCGAGTACCTCGGAGATGGCCTCGATCATCGCGTCGTTCGCCTGGCTGCGCGTCTTGGGCGGATCACCGTCGATGAGCAGCGACAACGACGGCAGCGTGTAGTCGCCGTCGACGACGCGATCGACGACGATCTTGTCGTCGTCGGCAGCCGGCTTGGGTTCGGCGGCCTTGACGATCGGCTTGGGCTTCGGCCGCGGGGGCGCGGCAGGCTCGGGCACCGGGACCGGTGCGGCCGCGGCAGGCGTCATGACCTCGGTGGGGGCCTCCGGTGCCGGTGCAGGGGTCTTGCGAGCGCGTGATGGCTTGACGACCGGGATGTACTCCTCGGTCGGGTAGTTGTCGTACGGGTCGGTGGTGCCGTGCACCGGGTATCCGTCGGCGTCGAAGTTCGAGTCGTAGTCGCCGTAGCCCTCGTCGCCGAATTCCGAACCGAAATCGGCCGGGTCGTACTCGTCGTATTCGTCGCCTCGACTGTCGGTACCGAACAGTGCCCGCATCCGGTCCGGTACGTCTCGTACCGTGGTGCCGGTGAGCAGCAGCACGCCGAACAGGCCAGCGAGCAGCAGCAACGGTACGGCGAGCCACACCGTCAGGCCGTCGGCGATGGGTCCTCCCGCAACGTAGCCGACGAAGCCCGCTCCTTCGGACCGGCCGGTGGCGTCGGTCGGTGACCCCGCCGCCATGTGCCACAGCCCGAGAACGGGCAAGCCCAGCAGTATCGAGCCCAGGACAAGGCGTGGTCTGACCTCGGGGCGAGGCTCGGAACGCATCAGCACGACGGCGATCGCGACCCCCAGCACGGGTGCGACGTAGCCGGCGTCGCCGATGACGGCACGGATCCCTACCTCGATCCACTCACCGACCGGGCCGCCGGCACTGAACCAGACGCTTGCGGCGACGACGACGCTGACGGCGATGAGCCCGAGGGCGATTCCGTCACGTCGGTGACCGTGCTCGATGTCCGCGGCCTTACTGACGGTGCGTGTGGTGGCACCGACACCTCGTGCCGCCATCGACCACGTGGACGCGATTCCGCGACCGATCGCGTCGAGCGCACCGCGGGACTTCTTCTTCGTGGGGGGCCGCCGCGACGCAGCACCTCTCGCAGGTGCCTTACCGCGAGACGATGCGCTTGCCCGCGTGGTCGCCGGGTTGCGGGGCGCGGTGGGCTTCTTCGGTGTCGTGACGGTTCGAGCCGTGCGTCCGGTACCGGACTTACGAGAGGTACCGGACGCGCGCGAGGAGCCGGATCCGCTGGATCCGGCCCTGGCGGTGGAGGTGCTGGTCTTTCCTGCCATGCCCCCAGGCTAGTCGCAACAGCCCCGTCGAAACCATCCGCAACACCAGTAACAACGACGGATGTGCGTCAGAAACTCAGGTCGAGCGCCTTCACGGCGGCGACATCGTTCGCAGAACCTTCGTACACGACCTCTACCTGGTCCCGACCGAACGCATAGAGAAGGAGTTCGGAGGGTTCCCCCACCACCGTCACACCCGGGCCCGAGCCACCCTTGAAGGTGGCCTGTCGGCCGTCCGGGGTGCGGACATGCACCGGAACCGGTGCCGAGCGGTGCCCTGCTCGTCCGATCAACCGTACCTGGGGCCACAGTCGGGATTCGACCGCGCTGGGCAGAACCCGTCGGGTCCACTTCCCTTCCGCGCGGCGCAGATCCTCGTGATGCACGAACATCTCACCGAGGTTGATCAGCGGATCCAGCAGGGCGAACGGCGACCACATCGGCGGCCCGGTGCGAACGTCCTCGACCACCGCCGCGAATGGTCGATTCGCGACGGAACGCTGCACCCGCTCCGTGTATCCGGACAACGGACCGAGAAAGATACCCGGCGACGCATCGAGCCGCCGTTCGCGAACGACGAGGTGCGCGGCCAGATCGGCAGCAGTCCACTCACCACACAGTGTCGGCGCATCGGGACCGACGTCGAGAAGGGTCCGAACAAGTTGGGAACGTTCATCCTGGGCAAGGCTCACGTACTCCAGGCTACGGCTACACCGAAGGAGCGGCATCCTGCCGGGAGCCCTACTCCTTCGTCTGGGTAACCTCCCAACAGTGCCGGTATCGGAAATTCTCGTCATCCTGCTCGCCGGCCTCGGGGCCGGCGCAATTAACGCCGTCGTCGGTTCGGGCACGTTGATCACGTTCCCCACCCTGGTCGCGTTCGGCTATCCCCCGGTGGTCGCCACGATGTCCAACGCCATCGGACTGGTGGCGGGAAGCGTCTCGGGCACCTGGGGGTATCGCCGGGAACTTCGCGGGCAATGGCACCGACTGCGTTGGCAGCTTCCCGCCTCTTTCTTCGGCGCACTCGGTGGCGCATGGCTGCTGTTGCATCTGCCCGAAAAAGTATTCGCCTCTGTCGTTCCGGTGTTGCTCATCGGTGCGTTGATTCTCGTTGTCGCACAACCGAAGATCCAGGCCTGGGCCAAACGTCGATCCGAGGCGGCCGGCAAGGCGGCCGGCCACATCGGCCGCGGCCGCATGGCGCTGGTCACCGTCGGCACTCTGCTGGTCGGAATCTACGGCGGCTATTTCACTGCAGCACAAGGAATCCTGCTCATCGGAGTGATGGGCGCACTGCTCCCCGAATCCATGCAGCGCATGAACGCTGCCAAGAACTTGCTCTCGCTGGTGGTGAATGTCGTTGCAGCAGTTGCTTTCACGATTTTTCGATTCGACGACATCAGCTGGCAGGCCGCCGGTCTGATCGCGGTCGGCTCCCTCATCGGCGGAGCGGTGGGAGCACGCTACGGCCGCCGGCTGTCGCCGGCGGCCCTGCGCGGTGCCATCGTCGTCCTCGGCCTCATCGGCCTGTGGCGACTGCTCGTCTGAACTCTAGGACTGCGGTTGCGGCTTGACCGCGATGATCGTCGGAACGATCATCGGTTTACGCCGATACTTGTCCGCTACCCATCGGCCCACGACGCGGCGGACGGCCTGAGCGATCCGGTGGGTATCGGACACTCCGTCCGAGGCCAGCCGCTGCAGCTCGGCCTCCACGAGCTGGCCGGCCTCTTTCAGGGCCGCCGGGTCGTCGGAGAAGCCGCGACCGGACACCTCGGGTGCGGTCACTGCACGGCCGGTGGCCGAATCGACGGCAACGCTGATCGCGATGAAGCCGCCCTCGCCGAGCACCAGACGATCCGACAGCGTCGAATCTCCGACATCGCCGACCGACAAGCCGTCGACGTAGACGTGACCGACCGGGACCTGCCCGACGATCTCGGCGAGCCCGTCGACCATGTCGACAACGACGCCGTCCTCGGCGAGGACGATCCGGTCCTCGGATACGCCGGTCGCCTTCGCCAGAGCCGCATTGGCCCGGAGGTGACGCCACTCGCCGTGTACCGGCATGGCGTTGGTCGGCCGCACTGCGTTGTAGAGGTACAGCAATTCGCCTGCCGATGCGTGACCCGAGACGTGCACTTTCGCGTTCTGCTGCGTCACGACGGTCGCGCCACGCTTGGCGAGGCCGTTGACCACCGCGAACACGGAGTTCTCGTTGCCCGGGATCAGCGACGACGCCAGCACCACGAGATCGTTGGCCTTGACGTTGATCTGACGGTGCTCGCCGCGAGCCATCCTGGACAGCGCCGACAACGGCTCGCCCTGCGAACCGGTGGAGATGAGCACCAACCGGTCGTCCGGGAGCGTCGCGGCGGTATCGACATTCACCTCGAGGCCGTCGGGCACCCGCAGGTAGCCGAGATCCTGAGCGATCTGCATGTTGCGCACCATGGAACGACCGACGAATGCCACTCGGCGGTTGTATCGCTCGGCCACGTCGATGACCTGCTGGATGCGGTGCACGTGACTGGCGAACGACGCGACGATGACGCGCTGCTTCGCCTTGCCGATGACGGTGTCGAGCACTCCGCCGATCTCCCGTTCCGGCGTGACGAATCCGGGCACCTCGGCATTGGTGGAGTCGACCAGGAAGAGGTCAACGCCCTCGTCACCGAGCCGTGAGAAACCGGCCAGGTCTGTCAGACGACCGTCGAGCGGCAGCTGATCGAGCTTGATGTCTCCGGTATGCAGCACCAGACCGGCGTCGGTCCTGATGGCGATCGCAAGGGCGTCGGGAATGGAGTGGTTGACGGCGAAGTACTCGCAGTCGAACGGCCCGTGCTGTGTGTGTTGGCCCTCGATCACCTCGACGAGATTCGGCCGCAGCCGGTGCTCACGGCACTTGGCCGCGACCAGCGCGAGGGTGAACTTCGATCCGACGACGGGCAGGTCGGGACGCAGTCGAAGCAAGAACGGGACTGCGCCGATGTGGTCCTCGTGACCGTGCGTCAGCACCACCGCCTCGACATCGGCCATGCGGTTCTCGATGTGCCTGAAGTCGGGCAGGATCAGGTCGACGCCCGGCTGCTGGTCCTCGGGGAACAGGACGCCACAGTCGATGATCAGCATCTTGCCCTGATGCTCGAAGACGGTCATGTTGCGACCGATTTCGCCGATTCCGCCGAGCGCGACCACTCGTAGGCCCTTGAACGGAGCCTTCGGCGGTGTGCCGAGACGCTCGGTCGGGTCGAACTCACGACGCTTGTCGGGACGCTGCGTCCGAGCGGAATTCTGCACCATCGGCTTGCCCTGGCGGGCACCCGAAGGTTGGCCCTGCTTGGCAGCGGGACGCTCGGACGGCGGTCCGGCGTTTCGGGTTGCGCGTCCGCGCGATCTGTTAGGTCGTGTCATACAAGAACTCCTGCCGCCCGCAGCTCGGCTGCGAGCAATTCGATGTGATCGATGCTCGGTGGCACCTGGGGAAGTCGTGGTTCGCCGACATCGAGTCCGATGAGGCGCAGTCCTGCCTTCGATGCGCTGACGCCGCCGAGGCGTGCCACCGAACGGATGACCGGGATGAGGCTGACGTTGATCGCTTGGGCGCGGGCGATGTCGCCCATCATGAATGCGGTGTGGAGTTCGCGCAGACGGGCCGGAACGAGGTGCCCGATGACGCTGACGAACCCGGTGGCACCGACCGAGAGCCAGGGCAGGTTCAGCGGGTCGTCGCCGGAGTAGAACTGCAGACCGGTCGACGCGATCAGCTCGGCACCGGCGTTGAGATCGCCCTTCGCATCCTTGACGGCAAGAATGCGGGGGTGCTCGGCGAGCCGACGCAGCGTTTCGGTCTCGATGGGGACGACCGATCGAGGCGGGATGTCGTAGAGCATCACTGGCAGATCGGTGGCGTTGGCGACCGCAGTGAAGTGGGCGTAGAGGCCCGCCTGCGGTGGCCTGGAGTAGTACGGGGTGACCACGAGCAGGCCGTGCGCACCGGCGCGAGCGGCATCACGGGCCAGTTCGACGCTGTGTGCGGTGTCGTTGCTCCCGGCCCCGGCGATGATCCGAGCCCGATGTCCGACGGCCGCGATCACGGCGCGCAACAGCTCGAGCTTCTCGTTCTCGGTGGTGGTGGGCGACTCACCCGTCGTCCCGGCCAGCACCAGCCCGTCGTTTCCCTGTTCGACGAGATGATGCGCGAGCCGAACGCCTGCGTCGATATCCAACTTCCCGTCGGCCGTGAACGGGGTCACCATTGCGGTGAGCACCGTACCGAACACAGGCGCAACGGAAGGAGCGGCGTCACCGTAGGTCATGGCAGCAGATTACCCGGTGCTTTACCCACTCCTACGCAGCGGGACTCCCCGCTGACACCGGTGGTCCGCGCCGGTCCGTTCGAGCCTCGAACGCGATTCCTAGACCTCGGTGACGAAGGGGCTGCGTGCGACTTCCGTTCCGTCCGGCTGGGTCGTGATCTCGAAGTCGCCGAACACGTCGGGTGCCACGTCCACGAGCTTACGCAGACATTCGACGGCGACGCGGCGGATTTCGACGTCCGCGTGCTCCGAGGCCCGCATCGACACGAAATGCCGCCAAGCGCGATAGTTCCCACTCACCACCACGCGGGTCTCGGTCGCGTTCGGCAGAACCGATCTCGCGGCCTGCCGCGCCTGCTTGCCCCGCAAAGCAGCATTGGTGACCGACTCCAGTTTGCCGTCGAGGGCAGCGAGCAACTCGCTGTACGCGGCCCGACTCGCCTCTGTCGCCGATGCGAACAGGGCCTCGAGCTCGGGATCGCCCTCCACGGCCGGCGGAAGCACCACGTTGGCATCGTGTTCGGGCACGAAGCGCTGCGACAGCTGCGAGTACGAGAAATGTCGATGCCGAATCAACTCGTGTGTGCACGACCGAGAGATACCGGTGATGTAGAAGCTCACGCTCGCGTGCTCGAGCACCGACAGGTGTCCGACGTCGAGCAGATGACGCAGATACGACGCATTGGTCGCAGTGCGAGGGTTCGGTTTCGACCAACTCTGGTAACACGCTCTGCCTGCGAATTCCACCAACGCCTGCCCACCGTCCGCGTCGGTCTCCCACGGGATGTCGGCGGGTGGGACGAACTCGGTTCGGGCCACCAACTGCACGTTCAGCGCGACTGTTCGAGGCGCAGCTCGACCTCTGATTTCTGACGACACCGCCCAACCCTAAACGGCGACGACCGCACCCTGCCGCGCACGACGCCACCGCTGATGCCTTCGTGACGTCGAGCTGACATCACCCGCCGCCTTGACTGACGCCATTTATGACGTCACACTGGCGTCATGGAACTGAGCCAGTACACCGACACTCTGCGCACCGATTTGATGGCCGCGGCGGCGTTGGGCGATGAACACACCCGGCAGACAGCCGAGGCCCTCGGCAAGACCGCGGAAGCGTCGGCGCGGTTGATGCTGCTGACCGCCCTGTCGGACTTCGCGGCCGAGGTGTCGAACGCACTGGACGATCGAACCGTGGTCGTCCGCCTGGACGGTGGACAGGCACACGCAGACGTTCGACGCAACGATTCGACATCGGACCACGCCAGCGAGCCGAAAGAGCCTGTTGCCGAGGAGTATCCGACCATGGACGACGTCTCGGGCGAGGTACGACGCGTCACGCTCCGACTCGTCGAGCAGATCAAGGAACGAGCCGAGGACGCAGCGAACAACAGCGGGGTGTCCCTGAACTCGTGGCTCTCCCAAGCAGTTCAGGGCGCGCTACGAGATCAGATGCGCAAGGACCGCGGTTGGAACAACTGAGGGCTCACTCCCCTGTTTGTTTTCGCGCCTCTACTTCTTCTCTCTCCACTGTCGCTCGAACGGCAGCCGCCAGGCATGCGGCGCGATGAGTTGATGAATTGCGTTGGGGCCCCACGACCCCGGTGAGTACAGGCGCACCGGCGGTGGATCGGCCAGCAACGGCTCCGATACCTGCCACAGTCGTTCGATACCCTCCGCCGTCGTGAACAGGGTGTGGTCGCCGTACATGGCGTCGAGAATCAACCGCTCGTAGGCCTCGAGCACGTCGCCGGCGCGTTCGGTTTCGTGAGTGGCGAACTGCATGCTCAGTTTGTCCAGCCGCATCCCGGGCCCGGGCCGCTTGCCGTAGAACGACAGCGACACCTTGGATGCGTCCGCCAGGTCGAAGGTGAGGTGGTCGGGACCTTGCGCTCCGACGCCCGAACCGGCAGGGAACATGCTCTTCGGTGGCTCTCGGAACGCTATCGAAATGATGCGTTGGCCTTCGGCGAGACGTTTCCCGCTACGGAGGTAGAACGGCACACCGGCCCAGCGCCAGTTGTCTATTTCGCATTTCAGTGCCACGAACGTGTCGGTGTCGGAATCGGGGGCGACACCTTCCTCCGAGCGGTAGCCCGTATATTGCCCGCGCACAACATTTTTCGGGTCCAGCGGGACCATCGATCGAAACACCTTGTTCTTCTCTTCACCGATCGCACGCGGTTCGAGTGCCGTCGGCGGTTCCATCGCCATGAACGCGAGCACCTGGAACAGGTGAGTGACGACCATGTCCTTGTACGCACCGGTGGACTCGTAGAACCCGGCCCGACCGTCGAGGGCGAGCTCCTCCGGGATGTCGATCTGAACGTGATCGATGAAGTTGCGGTTCCAGATCGGCTCGAACAACCCGTTGGCGAAACGGAACGCCAGGATGTTCTGCGCCGGTTCCTTGCCGAGGAAGTGATCGATTCGATAGATCTGTTCTTCGTCAAAGGTCTCGTGCAGGCGAGCGTTCAGGTCGATTGCGCTCTGCAGATCGGTTCCGAACGGCTTCTCCATGATGATGCGCGATCGCTTGACCAGGTCTGCGGAGGCGAGCGTATCCACTACGGCCAGTGCAGCTCTCGGCGGAACCGACAGGTAGTGCAACCGCCTGGCGTTGCCTCCGAGTTCGATCTCGGCCTCGGCTACCGCGGCACCCAGCGCCGCCGGCCCGGCTTTCTGCTAGACGTACGTCAGCCGCGACGCGAACTGCCGCCACTGTTCGTCGCCGACTTTACGGCTGGAGTACGCATTGATCGATTCGCGAGCAAGGGCTCGAAATTCGTCGGTGGACATCTCTTCGAGCGAGGTACCCACCACGCGGATGTTCGGTGCCAGCTCGGACAACGCCAAATGCATCATCCCGGATAGCAATTTCCGTTTGGCCAGATCTCCGGTCGCCCCGAACAGGACGACGACCTGGGGTGGAAGTTCGGTGTCGATGCCTGTCGGAAAAGTGGTCATGCTCGAAAATACTGGCATCGATCCGGATCGAGCGCACGCCGGATCATGTCATCGCAGCGCAGCGACGAGATCACCTCGGGTACCCACCACCACGCGTTCGAGTTCGAGCCACTCCGCCATCTCGTGCAGGACGTCGCGCAACCGGGGTGCGATGTCGCGTGGATCGCGGTCGCCTTCGACGTACGCCGCTATGACGTGTAGTTCCGAGTTGGCCCGCACGGCCTTGAGATCGACGCGCGCCACGAGATGGCCGTCCAGCAGGAAGGGAAATACGTAGTACCCGTGAATTCGCTTGTGCTGCGGGGTGTATATCTCGATGCGATAGTGGAAATCGAAGATTCTCTCCACACGCGGCCGATAGAAGATCATCGGATCGAACGGGCACAACAGGGTTGCGACGGTGGCAGTCCTCGGTGTTCTGGCGTCGCGGTGCACATAGGCCGGCGCGTTCCACCCTCGGACGGACACCTGCTCCAGGACGCCGTCTTCCACGAGGTCGGCGATTGCGGCCTTGGACTGCTTCTGGGAGAGCCGATAGTAGTCCCGCAGATCCGGCTCGGTGCCGATTCCCAGTGCACGAGAGGACTTTTCGATCAGGGCCCGCACCGCATCCGCTTCGTCGACCTGCCTGCGGAGAACAGCGTCGGGAAGCACCCGTTCGCTGAGCTCGTACTGCCGAACGAACCCGGACCGTGCCGGCACGCTGACCACTCCGGCAGCGAAGAGTTGCTCGCACACGACCTTGACGTCGCTTCGATCCCACCAGGGACCCTTGCGCCCGGGCTTCTCGACGTCGAGATGCTTCTCGATCTCACCCGCACTGGCCGCGCCGTGCTCTGCGATCACGGCGAGAACATCGTCCACCAGTGTGGGTTCACGATCGAGAATGCGGGCGGCTCCACCCCATCGACCGTGTCGGTACAACTCCATGCGCCACCGCATCAGCGGCCAGTCCTCCACCGGGAGCAACGCTGCCTCGTGCGCCCAGTATTCGACCAACCGCCTCGGGCGTCGGGTGGTGTCGGTCCAGGCGGCGTCGTCGAGGATTTTTCTGTCGTAGGCACCGACGCGACTGAACACCGGCGCGTAGTGCGCGCGCACCACCACCGACACCGAATCGATCTGCAACAACCCGGTGGTGTCGATGGCTCCGTGCACCGCGCTCTTGCTCGCCGGCCGCGTGCGCGATCGGGCCGACGCCAGTCCTTGGGCGGCCAAGGCGGTGCGGCGCGCCATGGCAGCGCTCATGTCTCGCATCGGGCCACCCTGTCACGATCCACCGACACGGTGGTTCAGGTGCTGAAGAGATTCTTGGCCTTGAGGATCAGCTCGTACAGTCCGTAGGCGAACGGCACGGACACCCAGAGCCATGCGATCACCATCGTTCCCTGCATTCGCGCGGTGGTCATGCCTTGGCTCCTGTCGAGGTCGTCGAATCGGCGGCGTCGGCCGAATCGGATTCATGGAATTTCGACGCCACCGGTTTGATGGCTTCGTTGGCCAGGAACCCGACGACCAACAAACCGATCATCACGTAGAAGGCCGGGAGGTACCGGCCGGTGGTTCCCGCCTCGCCGGCGTCGGCGATGGCGTTGACGATCAGTGGTCCCAGAACACCTGCCACCGACCATGCGGTGAGCAGTCGTCCGTGGATTGCGCCCACCTGGTACGTACCGAAGAGGTCCTTGAGATAGGCCGGAACGGTTGCGAATCCCGCGCCGTAGAACGACAGGATCAACAGCGCCGACACCATGAAGAGGATCTTGTTCGTGTTGGTGAACAGGGCGATGTACAGGTACAGGAGCGCGCCGACACCGAGGTACAGACGATAGATGTTCTTGCGACCCACCACGTCCGAGACCGAGGACCAGACGAAGCGACCGATCATGTTGGTCAGAGACAGGAACGCCACGAAACCAGCGGCCGCCGCGGCCAACGATTCCGGGGAGGTGGCGTCCGGAAAGAAGTCTTGGTAGATCCCGGAGCCGCGTTCGAGGATGCCGATGCCGGCAGTGACGTTGAAGCACAACACCACCCACAGGAGCCAGAACTGCGGAGTCTTGACGGCGTTGGCCGCGGAGACGTTGTGCGTCGAGATCATCGCCGACGCCGCGGGAGGCGTCCAGCCTTTCGGTGTCCACCCCTCGGCCGGGACTCTGATCAGCACGACTCCCAGCGCCATGAACACCGCGTACCCGACGCCGAGGGTGAGGAACGTCTTGGCGATCGAACCATCGGTGAAGCCGCCGAAGTTCACCATCAGTTGGCTGGTGAGAGGTGACGCGATCAGGGCGCCGCCGCCGAAGCCCATGATCGCGATACCGGTCGCCATTCCCGGCCGGTCCGGGAACCACTTCATCAGCGTCGACACGGGCGAGATGTATCCGATTCCGAGGCCGATACCGCCGATGAAGCCGTATCCGAAGATCACCAGCCAGAACTGGCCGAGTGCCATGCCGAGTGCGGAAATCAGCAGTCCCGATACGAAGAAGACAAGTGAAACGGCCATCGCCCAACGCGGGCCGTTCTTCTCCACTCTGGTGCCGAAGATCGCGGCCGACAGGCCGAGCATGACGATGGCGAGCTGAAACGGTATGGCGGTGACCGTTCCGCTGAGCCCCAGGGCGTCGGGCTGTGAGATGGCGTTCTTGAATACGCTCCAGGCGTACGCAGATCCGATCGCCAGGTGTATCGACAGGGCTGCCGGGGGTATCAGCCAGCGACTCCACTCGGGCGTAGCAACGATTCTGGAGCGGTCGAGAATGGGGAGGGTCATCGAAATCCCTTGGTATGGAGAGCGGTACAAATGTCGACTATCCCCTGCAGTCAAACACGAGCACGACCCTGCCTGCTCACAATCGGACATAGTTTCTTCACCGAACTCACTACATCGAGCCGCGTATCCTCGCGTGAGTGGATGTCGAGCGGTGGCGTAGCAGATTGCCGGTGAAACGAGCCTCGGACGGCGAGGTGATCGGATGGACCGTCGCACACAGCGCGGGTGAATCGTCCCCGTACGACGAACACGACGAGGGATACCTGGTCGATGCCGTCAATCCGGTGGGTATCACTGTTGCGCTGGGTGTGTCGCTGGAGGACGCGATTGCCGCCCTGGAGGAACGCGGACTGGCGTCCCTGTCGTTGCCGCACTGGACGAAAGCCCCACTGCCGTTGCAGCCCGAGACCGATCTGCTGACACCGCAGGACGATTGGCAGTGGCGCCGGGTGTTGATGACTCAGCTCGACGACAACCGTGTCTGGATCAGACCCGCGTACCCGAGTTGGCCGGAACGACTTCTGGAAATTCCGTTGTCGATCCCAGCCGACGACGTGCTGCGATCCCACTCCCCTGTCGAGTCGGACTGAGTCGGTACTCGCGCGGCCGCAGCGTGCCGAGACGTACACGCCGACTCGGGCCGCAGTCAGTCGGACAGACCGGCCGCGATCGTCCCGCCGAGTTCGTAGCAGCGCTCCCGCGACTCCTTGCCGCTGTCCACCAGGTGAGCGGTCTCGGCAACCTTGTCCAATCCCCAACCCGCTGCAATACTTTCCATTGCCCGCCCGGCACCAGCGGTGTCACTGTTTCCGTACACCCACGCACCGTAGGGCTTTCCGGATACCGCATCGAGACTCGGGTAGTAGACGGTGTCGAAGAAGTGTTTCAGGGCACCACTCATGTAACCGAAGTTCGCCGGGGTACCGAAGAGAAAGCCATCGGCGGCAAGCACATCCGGGACAGTCGCGCCGAGCGCAGGCACACTGCGCACGTCCACACCGCTGATCTCGGGATCACGGGCTCCGGCGAGGACCGATTCGAGCAGTTCCCGCATCGGCGGGCTCGGTGTGTGGTGAACGATCAGCAGAGTGCGCGCCATGTCCGTCAGCTCTCGGCACGTTCCAGTGCCACAGCACGTTTCATCGTCTCGCGAGCTCGCCCGCGATCACCCGCGTAATCGTAGGCCCGCGCCAGCCGATACGAATTTCGCCAGTTGTCGGGATCTTTTTCCCATTCGGCCTTGACCTGTTGGAAGAGTTCGTCGGCCGCGTCTCGTTCGATGCGCCCCGACGGCCTCCTCGGCAGATCGTCGACGTCGAGTTCGAGGCCTTCCTCTCGGATGCGCGACGCCAGCCGCTGATGGTCGAATCCTGCTCTGAGCGTCGCCCACACGATCCACAACCCGACGATCGGCAGCAGGATGACCCCGATCCCCAGGGCAATACTGGCCACCCCGCCGTTCTGGATCAACGTCACTCCGCGCTGTCCGAGCAGGAAGAAGTAGAAGCCGAGGATCAACACCATCACTGCAATGATGGCGACGACTTTGGTCGCTTTGTTCACTGTCGATCAGCTCACAGATCCAGAAGCGGGTCGAGGCCGACGGTCAGCCCCGGCCGGGCAGCGATCTCTCGGACCCCGAGCAGTACACCGGGCGCAAAGGACGTCCGGTCCAGCGAGTCGTGTCGGATGCTCAGCGTCTCGCCCTGTGTCCCCAGCAGAACCTCTTGGTGCGCAACGAGTCCCGCCAGTCTGATGGAGTGCACGCGCACTCCGTCCACGTCGGCTCCGCGAGCACCGTCGAGCTCCGTCGTCGTCGCATCGGGACTCTTCGGGGTGCCCGCTGCCGCCCGCGCTTCGGCGATCAGCGCGGCGGTACGGTACGCGGTCCCCGAGGGCGCATCGGCCTTGTTCGGGTGGTGCAGCTCGATCACCTCGACGGAATCGAAGAATCGGGCTGCCTGCTGAGCGAAGCGCATCGACAGCACCGCTCCGATGGCGAAGTTCGGTGCAATCAACACACCCGTCTGTGGGGATCCGGCCAACCACTCACGAACCTGCTCGAGCCGCTGCTCGTCGAAACCCGTCGTGCCGACGACAGCATGGATGCCGTGCTCGACCAAGAACTGCAGGTTGTCCATGACCACATCGGGATGGGTGAAATCTACGACCACCTGCGCACCGCTGTCGACGAAGTTCGCCAGCGGATCGCCCTGGTCGACAGTTGCCACGAGCTCCAGATCGCCGGCTGCGTCGACTGCGGCGCAGATCGCCTGACCGACCTTGCCGCGTGACCCCAGTACCCCTACTCGAACAGGTGCCGTTGCACTCACGTCGTTCCCACACTCGTTTCGTCGTCGTCTTGTCGTCCTACCGAAGACCGAGCCTACTTCCAGGCCCCCGACACCGGCAGCTACGGTCGGTCGGTGAAGTCCAGCGTTCTGTTCGCCGACCGCGTCGATCTCGTCCGTGGCGGCCGCTATCTCCTCAGTGATGCGACCGTGCGGGTCGACGAAGGCGAGCACTGGGTGTTGCTCGGTGCCAACGGTGCCGGCAAGAGCACCCTGCTCAGCTTGCTGGGAGCCGTCGTCCATCCCACGCGGGGCGCGGTGCACGTACTGGGCCACCGCCTGGGCCGCGTGGACATGCGCGAATTACGCGCGCACATCGGACACGTCGACCCTCGTCTGAAGATCGAGGCCCCGCTGACTCTGCTCCAGGTCGTCCTGACGGGACTGACCAACACGCCCGATCTGATCCCGAGGTGGTCGGCCACCGAGGACGAGGTCGCTCGCGCCCACCGGCTCGTCGAGTCGCTGGGAGTTGCCCACCGCGTGGACGCGTCGTGGCACACCCTCTCCCAGGGCGAGCGGGGCCGGGCACTGATCGCTCGCGCACTGCTGCCCGATCCGGCGCTGCTGCTACTCGACGAACCCGCCACCGGCCTCGATCTCGCTGCCCGCGAACAACTCCTGACGGCGCTGGACTCGCTGCGTGCCGAACATCCCGGGCTCGCCAGCATCCTGGTCACCCACCATCTCGAGGAAATCCCCACCTCGACCACCCACGCATTGCTGATCCGCGACGGGCGCGTGCACGCTCAGGGGCCTGTCGACACAGTGCTGACGACGGACAACATCAGCACGTGCTTCGACCATCCGATCGAGATCTCTCGCCGTCGCGGGCGGTGGGTGGCCACCGCGGCCCACCGCTGACGGTCAGTCGAAAACGATGACCTGACGGATGGCGTTGCCGTCGGCCAATTCGTCCATGCCGCGGTTGATCTCGTCCAACGTGATGCGCGAGGAGATCAGCTTCTCGACGGGCAGTCGACCCTCGCGCCACATCTGGGCGTACGTCGGAATGTCGCGTGCCGGGACGGCCGAGCCGAGGTAACTACCAATGATCGTGCGCGCCTCGGCTACCAGATCGAGAGGAGAGATCGACGAACGGGCGTCGGGAGCAGGCAGGCCCACGGTGATCGTCTTTCCGCCGGGAGCCGTTGCCGCGACTGCAGTTTCGAATGCACGGGCGTTGCCCGCTGCCTCGATGACGATGTCCGCCTTGATCCCCTTCTCTGCGAGATCCGCAGGTGAATAGACCTGCGTTGCACCCAGATCGGTTGCGGCGACGAGCTTTTCGGGGACGCCATCGACACCGATGACCTCACCCGCACCGATCGAGACCGCGGTCAGTACGGCCGCCATGCCCACTCCGCCGAGGCCGACCACCATCACCGACTGCCCCGGCTTCGGAGTTCCGGCGTTGAGGACAGCGCCGCCGCCGGTGAGCACTGCACAACCGAGGACCGCTGCGATGTCGGCTGGGATGTCGTCGTCGACCGGTACCACCGACTTTCTACTGACCACTGCGTGTGTGGCGAAGCCGGAGACTCCGAGGTGATGCTTGATCTCGGCACCGTCGCGGTGCAATTTGATGTCTCCGCCGAGCAACGTGCCCGCATTGTTCGACGCGCTTCCCACGACGCAGGGCATCTGGCCGTCGGTGGCGCACCCCGCGCAGTCACCGCAGCGCGGCAGGAACGTCATGACCACACGGGTTCCGACTGCTACGTCGTCGACGCCCGCGCCGACTTCCTCGACGCGGCCCGCGGCCTCGTGGCCGAGCAACATCGGTACCGGACGAACGCGATTACCGTCGACCACCGACAGATCCGAGTGGCACAGTCCGGCCGCTTCGATCCGGACGAGCAGTTCCCCGTCACCCGGTGAGCCCAGTTCGAGTTCGGAGACGGTGATGGGATGCGAGTCCGCGAAGGGACGAGATCGGCCGATTTCTTCGAGTACAGCGCCGCGAATCTTCATCCCGCCAGACTATGCGGCTGCGCCGCATGTGCGTGGAACTTCGTAGCCCACTACGAAGTTCCACTCACATGGGCCGCAGGCCCTCACAGCGGCAGACGTGGCCTGAGCAGGTGCGCGACCAACGCCGTCCAGCCGGTTTGGTGTGTTGCTCCGAGTCCCTCGCCGGTGTCTCCGTCGAAGTACTCGTTGAAGGTCGGGTGCTCACTCCACAGTGGATCGGAACTCGATTCGATCCGCCGACCGTCGGCAGGCCGCTTGCCGTCGACAGGACGGAACAGTCCTGCCAAGCCGTTGTCGATCAAGTCTGCGGCATCGGTGAGAGTGCGATGGTTTCCCGAGCCGGTGGGAATTTCGATGGTGAACGAGTCGCCGTAGTAGCGCCCGTAGGCGCGCAGCTTGTCCGCCAACAGCACGTTCACCGGGAACCACACCGGCCCTCGCCAATTGGAGTTGCCCCCGAACATTCCGGTCCGTGACTCCCCCGGCTCGTACTCGATGGACAGGCTTCGACCGTCGACGTCGAACGTGACCGGCTCGCGGTACGAAGCCGACAAGGAACGAATACCGAACTCCGACAAGAACTCTTCCGAGTCGAACATGCGAGAGAGGATCCGCTTGAGACGTTCGGGCTGCACGAGGGTGAGCAGAAGGCGCACCTCATTGCCTTCCCGACGCGCCAGCAGCGGTGAGACCATTTCCGGCCGACGGTGCTGAACCCACCGCAGCCGCGCCGCGAGGTCCGGGCACTCCGCCTCGACCCAGGGCGGAATTTCCGTGGCCCCGAGAATGGGAAGCAGACCGACCATGGATCGCACTCGCATCGGTACCGCGTCGCCCTCTGGTTGGACGAGGACGTCGTAGAAGAATCCGTCTTCCTCGTGCCACAGCGAGATGTGCTGGGAACCGAACGAGTTGACCGCCTTCGCGATCGAGAGGAAATGCGAGAAGAACTTGGTCGCGACGTCGTCCCAGGCGCTGTCGTGGCGCGCGAGCTCGAGTGCGATCTTGAACATCTGCTGGCAGTAGAACGCCATCCAACTCGTGGCGTCGGACTGTTCCAGACGGAAACCGGGCGGCAGCGGAGCGGAACGATTGAACAATCCGATGTTGTCCATTCCGAGGAATCCACCCTCGAAGATGTTGGACCCCTCGGAGTCCTTTCGGTTGACCCACCACGCGAAATTGAGCAGCAGCTTGGTGAACACCCGGACCAGGAACTCGCGATCCTGGTACCCGTCGATCCGATAGACGTGCCAGGCCGCCCAGGCGTGGACCGGAGGGTTGACGTCGCCGAACTCCCACTCGTAGGCCGGCAGTTGGCCGTTGGGATGCATGGCCCATTCCCGGCACATCAGGACCAACTGCTCCTTCGCGAAGTCCGGGTCCACATGTGCGAGAGGAATAGCGTGAAAGGCCAAGTCCCAGGCGGCGAACCATGGATATTCCCACTCGTCGGGCATCGAAATCACATCGGCCAGTGCGAGGTGACGCCAATGGGCGTTACGGCCCTTGGGGTCCTGACGCGAGTGCGGCGCCGGGGCTCCCACCTTGTCGCCCTCGATCCACTGCTCGACGTCGTAGCGGTAGAGCTGCTTGGTCCACAACAGCCCCGCATATGCCCGGCGCGCCACGTGTCGATCGGCATCGGTGAGGTCCGCACCGATCACTGCGCCGTAGAACTCGTCCGCCTCCGCACGACGGTCACCGGTGACCGCGTCGAATCCCGCACCGAACGTCTGCTCGTCCGGCCGATGGGGCGACAAGCGCAGTCGCACCGATTCGGTTGCGCCCGAGGCGATGTCGTCGAATCTATACCAGAATGCAGCCTTCGTTCCGGTCTGCTCGGGGTTCACCGCACCCTGTTCGCCGTCGACGACATGTCGGCCGATGCCGTCCTTGGGGTACTTCGACAGGTTGTCCTGCCCCCACAAGGACTCTGCATTGGTTTCGTTGTCGCAGAACAACACTGACGGCGACCCCTCTGCGCTGAGGTAGTACCGACCGAGAAAGCCGTGATCGGCTGCAACGGCCTCGAGGCCGCCGGCCAGAAGTTCCGGTCGGGTCAGCTGGGTGAGCGATCCGCCGCGATCGTCGCGCCCCCACGACCAGGTGTTGCGCAGCCACAGTTGCGGCAGCAGATCGACCGATGCCGCCTCGGGTCCGTGATTGGTGATGGAGATCGTGATGCAGATGTCGTCGGGCGACGCTTTCGCATACGTGACCTGAACGTCGAAGAACCGGTTCTCGTCCAGGATCCCGGTATCGGCCAATTCGTATTCGCGGTCGTCTCGGCCGCGTCGGGCACTCTCCTCGCGCAGGTGCGCGTACGGATACTCCGCATGCGGGTAGCGGTAGAGCCACTGCATCCAACTGTGCGTCGGAGTGCCGTCGATCGCCCAGAAATACTCCTTGACGTCCTCGCCGTGATTCCCCTCCTCGTTGGCCAACCCGAAGAGTCGTTCCTTCAGAATCGGATCCTTGCGATTCCACAGGGCGAACGCGAAATTCAGGAAACCGAATCGATCGCAGATTCCACCGATTCCGTCCTCACCCCAGCGGTAGGCACGCTTGTGCGCCTGATCGAACGGAAACGACGCCCACGCGTTTCCGTCCTCGGAGTAGTCTTCGCGCACCGTGCCCCACTGCCGTCCCGCCAGGTACGGTCCCCACTGACGCCATGGCCCGCTGACCCCTGGTGACTCCGCCAAACGGTTGTGTTCGACGGTGGACGGGGTGGGAACGCTCACGGGATTGGTGGTCACGGCACACAGTCTGGTGCTTCCCGGTCAGCGATGCACGCCGACATTGGCGGCGAGGTACCCGACTCGGCGTTGCACCGCGGCGATCTCTCGGATGCCGTCGGTGAGCAGACTGCGCTCGAGCGGTGAGAGATCGGCCATGATCAGCACATCGCCGGGCCGATGGCCTGCCGTCATCTGATCGATCTGGTGTGACAGCCGCAGCCGTTGAAGCAACGCGAACACCTCGGTCAACGTGGTGACGTCCCGTTCGGAGAGCATCCCGTTGCCCGACGCGGCCGCCAGACGCGCCGGTGTCGAGGCCGAGGCCATTCCGACCGACAGTCCACCCCACCGAGCGAGATTGACGATGGGAGTCAGTGCATGGGCCTTGAGGTCGAACGTACCGCCGCGCCGCGCCAGCACGTCTCGCAGCGAACGCAGCCGGGCCCGTCCGGCGAGGGCATCTCTGAGTTGCAGTCGCAGTGCATCGGGGTTGTCGACCAGCAGTCGGCGATAGGCCTCGGGAACCGTGTTCAACTCCCTCGGGCCCCACACCACCCTGCCGTCGATCATCAGCGAGGACATGATGAGGCCGGAGTCCCCAGCCGGAGTGGAGCCTGCGGAACGACCAGGGGTTCCTGCTTTGCCACGATCGCCGAAGGGGTTGCTGAGCCAGTGGGCCGCGGCACTTTCCCACTGTCCGGCCGAGCGTGCGAATCTCGGCGAACTCGCAACCGCACCGTTGGTGTCGGACGGCAACCCGGCACCGTCGAGGCTCGCGTGTACCCGAGCGGCCAGGCCCATCAGCACTTCGTCGCGAGTTCTCGGCACCGAGTTCGATCGTCCACGCACGTAGGGGTCGGCGGTGGTATCCGACCAAGTCAGAGCGCTGTCGACGTCCGAGGAGGGCATCGCCTCCCGACGGGCGACGCTGCCCAGGGTGATCCAGGCGAAGTTGTGTCGCGGTACTTCGGGCCGCGCCGCCCATTCGATCTCCACGGCTCGGCGAACGAGGCTGTCGACCACGACGGACAGAATCGCGCTGACGGCCAGGGCGTCGGTCCCACCCCGGAACAGGTCCGCCACCAATCCCGGAACGAGCCTTCCTGCGTCGGCGAGTTCGGCCGATGTCGTTGCCGAGGTCACCGCGCGACGAACCACGAAGCTGCGACGCGTGGACGCGGCATGCAGATCGGAGTCCTCGACGACGCCGAGTACCTCGCCTCGGCTGGACACGACGGGCATGTGCCGCAGTCCCAGCTCGAGCATGTCCATCAGGACGGTGCCGGCCAACCGGTCCGCGGTGACCGTCTCTGTGGGCGACGTCATGACGTGCTCGACCGGGGTGTCGACGCCGATTCCCGCGGCGACCACCCGCACCCTGAGGTCACGGTCGGTGAATATTCCGTAGCGCGAACCTCGCAGCGGAACCAGGACGTACGAGCTGCCCTGCTCGGTCATGTGCCGAACTGCGTCTCGGACGGAGGTGCCGACGGAGACGAACACCGTTGGGGCCGAGAGCAGTTCGCCGACGGCGCGGCCGGCACTACCCTCGGCCGCCCCACCGCGATGCGTGCTGGCCGAGGTGACGGCGTCGGCCAGAAACGCCAGCCCGGTCGGCGTTGCGAACAGCGGTCGAATCAGCTCTCCGGGCAACCGAAGAACGGTACTCGGCTCGGTTGCGCGCGCACAGAATTCGACCGTCCCGCCGACAAGCAACGCCGAGAAACCGAAGACCCCGCCCGGACCGATGGTGTCGATCGGTACGGCGGCGGGCGAGGTGTCGTCGGAGTGCACGATCACCACTCGACCGGTACGCACCACCCACACGGTGTCGGCCACATCGAGCTTCGACGTCGGGCCCACAACCCATGCGCCACTGACATAGTCGAGTTCGACGGCTGCTCCGGCGATGTCGGTCAGTACCGCAGGTGACGCGCCTAGGAACGGTGGGTGCGCGCCGAGGAAGTCGGCAAGCTCCGATCTATCCGCCACGGATCAGGTCGGCGCACTTTTCCGCCATGGTCATGACCGTGATGTTGGGATTGACATACGGCAGCTTCGGCATCGCCGACGCGTCGACCACGCGTAGGTTCGAGATGCCCTTGACGCGCAACTCGGGATCGAGCACGGCCATGGTATCGTCCACCGATCCCATCCGCGCCGTGCCTGCCGGGTGATAGACCGTGTTGTGGGTCTTGTGCACGTAGTCGAGCAGATCATCGTCGGTGACGGCATCGGGCCCGGGGGCGAGTTCGCGTTCGATCCAACCCGCGAGTGGACCGTCTGCGGCGATAGCGCGCGCCAGCTTCAGCCCGGCAAGCATCACCGCGTCGTCATGGCCGTCGGGATCGGTGAAATAGCGCGGATCCACCTTGGCGCGATCGCGGAAGTCTCTGCTGCGCAACCGAACAGTTCCCCTAGAACGACCCTGAGTGACGTTGGGCGTCAAACAGAACCCGTTGTCGGTGGTCGGATAACCCCACCGGAGGGTGTTCATGTCGAACGGCACGCTGCCGTAATGCATCATGATGTCCGGGTAGTTCAGCGACGTGTCGGTCTGTGCGAACACCCCGATCTCCCACCACTGCGAGGACGTGGTGACCATCGGCTTGCTCGCCTCCCAGAACACCAGTCCCTCGACGTGGTCGTCGAGGTTCTCACCCACGCCGGGCGAGTCGACCCGAACGGTGATTCCCATCTCCTGCAGCTGTGCCGCCGGTCCGATTCCGGAGAGCATCAACAACTTCGGAGTGTCGATGGCACCGGCGGTGACGATCACTTCGCGTCGCGCGGACACGGTGTCGTAACCGGTCAGGTCAGGGCGTTGGTACCGCACACCCGTCGCAGTCAGCGACTCGTCGATCAGGATCTCGCTGATCCAGCAGTCGGTGCGCACCTCCAGGTTCGGCCGCGAGCCGATGATCGGATGCAGGTAGGCATGGGACGTCGACATACGCGACCCGTCCTCACCCGCATTGATCTGAAACCAACCCGCGCCGTTGAGTACCGGCGTCCCGCGATTGAATGCGACTGTCGGAAGGCCTATTCCGGCGGCCGATTCGAGCACTGCCGCACCGCAGGGATCGTGCGGCGGCACGTCGCGTATCCGCACGGGTCCGTCGTGACCGCGGCCGGTGTCGTTGTTCTCCACGCGCGCAACGAAAGGAAGGATGTCCGACGCGCCCCAGCCCGTCGCGCCGGCCGCGGCCCAATCGTCGAGAGTTTCGGCCGGCGGATGAAAAGCGATGCAGGAGTTGTGCGAAGAGCAACCGCCGAGCACTTTCGCACGCGCATGCCGCATGAAGCTGTTGCCACGTTCCTGCGGCTCGACGGGGTAGTCCCAGTCGTAGCCGGAGTCGAGCAGATGCATCCACTCGACGAGTTCCAGGATCGCTTTGTCGCCGATGTCGGTGGGACCTGCCTCGACGAGGCAGACGCTCACAGAAGGATCTTCGCTCAGCCGCGCGGCCAGGACGCACCCCGCCGTGCCACCTCCTGCGACGACGTAATCGAACTGGGTGTCTGTCACTGCACGCTCCTTCTAGTTGCCCGTGGAGGCATGTGATTTCAGAGTGCCGATGTGCTTGCGCCCCTTGAGTGCGTACCACAGCAGGCCTACGCCCAGGATGCCGCCGATGTAGACGAACGCACCGAACGTGTTGTACCAGGGGGTTCCGTACACGGCCTCGCGCGGCCAGGCGAGGTTGAGCGCCATCCCGGCACCCCACACCACCGCCGCAATGTTGACCGGCAGGCCGAACTTGCCCATCGTGAAGTATCCGCCGGGTTTGAGATCCTCCTGCGGCCACTCGCCTTTGATGCGCTTGACCAACAGCGGTCCGGTGACCATCAGATACGCGAGATAGATCATGATGATCGCGATCGAGGTGAGGACCGTGAAGATCTGCGGCTGACCGATGTTGACGACGAGGATCACGATGGCCAGCACGCCGATGGTCACCGCGGGCACCACCGGGGTCTGGGTCTTGGGATTGACCTTGGCCAGACTCTCACCGAAGGGCAACGCGTTGTCTCGCGCCATGGCGAACGTGAGCCGGATCGCCGCGGTGTGTACTGCCAGTGAGCAGACGAAGACCGCAATGACGATGCAGATGAGGAAGACGGTGCCGAGCGGGCCCCACATCACCGATTCGACGATGGATTGCAGGCTGCCGTCGGGGCTGCCGAGGGAAGGATCGTTCAGGTCCGGCGCGGCCATGACGGCGAACACCAGGATGGCTCCACCGATGACGAACGACGCGAGGATGGCGCGAAAGATCGCTTTGGGGGCGGTGCGCCGAGGTTCGACGGTTTCCTCCCCGAGCGAGCTCGCGGTGTCGAATCCGTACATGACGTATCCCGACGCCAGCGACGCCACCAGGAAAGCACCGAGGTAGCCGCCGCTCTCACCGGCACCGTAGCCGTTGGTGGAGAAGAACACCTCGGGTCCTCGAGTGATGTTGGCCGCGAGCAAGATCGCGATGAGCACGGCCGCGATGAGTTCGATGAACACACCCGCACTGTTGATCATCGCCATCAGTCGAACGCCCAGCGCGTTGATCGTGGTGGTGATGGCGATCAGAATCGCACCGAGCAGCACTGCATTGGCCGCGAAGTCGGTGGCTCCCGAGCCGTCACCAATGATCTGAAATCCGCTCCAGATGCGTGGCAGATTCAGCTGCAGAGCGAGGGCAACGGCGGCCAGTGTCACGATCGATGCCGTGAGCATCAACCAGCCCGCCGACCAACCGACGATCCTGCGGCCCAACAGCTTCGCCCAGTTGTACACCGATCCCGCCACCGGATACTTCGCGGCCAACTCCATGAAGCACAGTGCCACGCAGAGCTGACCGACGAAGACCGCAGGCCACGACCACAGGTATGCCGGTCCGGCGGTGCCGAAACCGAAGTAGAACAGTTGGAAGGTACCGGTGAGAATCGAGATGTAGCTGACGCCTGCGGCGAAGCTGGCGAATTTGCCGAGACTGCGGTCGAGCGATTCCTTGTAGCCGAAATCGTCCATTCCGCTCGAATTGTCGTTCAGTATTGCCATGCCTGTGGCCTTTCCCATCGTGCTCTATCGGGTACCGAACCACCCCGCCGCTGTAGGTGAGGTGTTGTGCCAAATATGCTTCGCTTCTTGATATTCGGACATACCGGACGGTCCGAGTTCGCGGCCGTTTCCGGACTGCTTGAAGCCGCCCCATTCCGCGGCCGCCGTGTAGACACCGAAGTCGTTGAGCCACACCGTTCCATGACGAAGCCCACGCACCATTCTTTCGCCTCGCGCGGCGTCGGATGTCCGAACACCCGCGGCGAGACCGTAATTCGTATCGTTACCCAGTAGAAGCGCCTCGGCCTCGGTGTCGAATCGCTCCACAGTGAGTATGGGCCCGAACGTCTCGTCTTGCACGATATTCATCGACCGATCGCAGTGATCGAAGATGGTGGGCAGGAAATAGCTACCTTTGCTCAAGGACGGATCGTCCGGCTTGGTACCTCCTATGACCAAGGTGGCCCCCTCCTCGATACCCGTCGCCACGAAGCCTTCGATCTTCTCGCGCTGCGCCTGCGACACCAGAGGTCCGGTCTCGCTGGCCGGGTCCATACCCGGCCCCATCACGATGGTCTTCGCACGCTCTGCCACGGCGGCCACGAACCGGTCGGCCACTGATTCCTCGATGATCAGTCGGGTACCGGCCGAACACACCTGACCGGAATGCAGAAACACTCCGGTCAGCACGTTGTCGACCGAATCGGCGAACGACTGCTCGTCGGCCACCGCGTCGGCGAAGACGATATGTGGATTTTTGCCCCCGAGTTCCACCGCCACCTTCGTGACGTTCTCCGCGGCCGCGGCAAGAATGTGCCTGCCAGTGGCGAGTCCGCCGGTGAAGGAGATGAAGTCGACGTCGCGGTTCCTGGTGAGCGCATCTCCGAGCGTCGCGCCGCTGCCCTGCAGCAGGTTGACCACACCGGCAGGCACTCCCGCTTCTTCCACGAGCTTGGTGAACGCGATGGTGCTCAGTGGCGTCACCTCGCTGGGTTTGAGCACCATGGTGCACCCAGCAGCCAAGGCGGGGGCGATTTTCCACGAGATCTGCAACAGCGGGTAGTTCCAAGGCGCGATCATCACGCAGACACCGATGGGCTCGTGCACCACTCGGCTCAGAATTTCCGGACGGTCGACGTCGATCAGTCGATCTGCCTGCACCACAGCGAGATCGGCGTAGAAGCGGAACACCGAGGTGACGTCGTCGATATCGATCTCACTCTCGCCGAACGTCTTTCCGGTATCGAGGGTCTCGATGTGCGCCAACTTCGCCTTGTCTCGTTGGAGCAAGTCCGCGATGCGATTGAGCAGATCACTGCGCTCACCCACCGTCACCGAGCGCCACGGGCCGTCGTCGAACGCAGCCCGAGCCGCGGCAACGGCAGCCAGGGCATCGTCGGGTGTCGCCTCGTCGACGACGGCCACGACGCTGCCGTTGGACGGATCGACGATGTCGCGGGTCCCGCCGTCACCGGCTTCCTGCCATTGCCCGTCGATGAACAACGACGGCCGCAGTGAGCTCGGGTCGAATCCTGCATCGGAGTCGGTCACTCGACACCTTCTTCCGTGTGGGGGCCTGTTGGTGTGTCTACGGTATGCCTCAGCGGCCGGTGACTCCATCGATCTGTTCGCGGATGATGTCCGCGTGCCCGTTGTGCCGCGCATATTCACTGATCATGTGCACGTAGACCATCCTCAATGACATCGGCCCGCCGCGACAGTCGACCGGATCCTCGAACGAGTATTGGGCAGCGACCACGTCCGAGGCCTCGCACTCGGCAGCGAATCGCGCGAAGTCCGACTCTGCACTCGATGCCGTCGCGCCCAGGAAGTCGGAATCCTTACCCAACGCAGCGTCGTACATCGGATCGAACGACATCGACGCCAGTCGCTCTCGAAACCAGATGCGTTCGACCTTCGCGAGGTGCCGGACGAGGCCGAGGAGGGAGAGCGTCGAGTGCGAGAAGGGGCGTTGCGCAAGCTGTTCGGCATCGGCACCGGCACAGATGTTCGACAACGTGGCTCGATGCCAACGCAGCATTCCTTCGAGAATGGGTCTGTCGTCACCGACGAGCGGACCGTCGACGGGATCGGGCGTGGGCGCGGTGAAGCTCATACTGCGATTGTCGAGCACGAAGTGGCTCCTGCCGAACGACCCGCCCGAAACAGAGTGCGAAGCCCCAGCGACAACCCATTCGGACAATTCGCACTACGGTGGGATTCATGACAATCGAAGATGTGGGCGGCAGGCGAACGGTGACGGCGGATGAGCTTCTTCTGTTGGTGGGTGATCATCTCCTCATCGAGGAGGGTGTCGCGACCGGGTTCATCGAGAGCGCTGGACAGGTTGCCGAGAACGTGGCGGTGACGGTCACCGATGGCGTCGACGGAACCACCACGACCGAGCGCGTTTTTCTTCCCGACGCCGAGGTGACCATCGAACCAGCCGACCGCGGACGCGCTCCGGTCACGATGTGACGATCGAGTTCAGCCGACACCGAAGTACATTCCTGTAACTCGAGCAACTCGGATCACACCAGCCACACTGGCACCGAACTGAGCTAGGGTGACGAAAACCCGTCATCGTTCAGGAGGGCAGCCGACAATGCGATCCGACCGACAACCGTCGATTCGCGTTGCCGTGGTCTCCTGTGTCGCCGTGTTCGGGCTCGCCATGGGATCCAGTTCGGCGACGGCCGAGCCCGCTGCGCCGATCTCGACCCCAACGATTGCCGACGCAGTACGTTCGGCCGACGCGCAGCAGTACAACGATGCGCAGAATGCTCTGGTCAAGGGTCGCTACGAGGCCGGTTTCGCCGCACTGGACGCGGTTGCCACCGCCGCACCGAACGATGCCAATGTGGCAGCACTGCAGACGTTCTACGCCAACGCAACCGATGATGCCGACGCACGTGCGCAGCACTCGGCCCGCCTGCGCGCCCTGTCTCCCCCGCTTGCCGATGCGGTGGATCGGGCTATCGAAGTCATCGACGAGGCGGCGACGGAGACGATCGACTTCGCGCCTGCGACCGATGGCGTGAGGACGGCAATCGTGGTGCTCGGCCTGGGCCTGAACGACGACGGCAGTATGGCACCGGAATTGGTGCAGCGACTGAAATCCGCTGCCGCGGTCGCCGAGCGTTCCCCCGAATCACCCATCATCGTCACCGGTGGAAATCCGCAGCGCGGCGTCACCGAAGCCGAAGCGATGAAGAAGTGGCTGATCGACAACGAGATTGCGGCCGACCGCATTCACGTCGAGTCCACTGCGAATTCGACGGTGCAGAATGCGCAGCGCGCCACCTCACTGGCCGCTGAGATCGGTGCTGTGAATCTGGTGCTCGCAACAACTCCCAGCCATCTTCGGCGAGCGATCTCCGACTTCGAGATCGCTGGTGCCGACGTGATCGGTGCCGCCACATCCACCCCCGACGATCTTCCGGCCCTGCCCGCGCTCGCTCCGACAGCACGGTTGGGTATGACCGTCGACGCCACCAAGATCATCGGGATACCGCGCACCTACTGACGCATCCACCCGCGCAGCACAGACGCCGCCCCGGCGTCGAACATCACCCGACGGTCCTCGTCGTCCGCCATCCCGGGTATCGACAACTCGAGCGACACCAGACCGTGCACGATCGCCCAGAACGAGTGGCTGATCACGTCCACCGACGCGCCGCTCATCGTGCCTGCCTCGACGGCGCTCGCCACCGCCGCCCGAAGCGGATCCATCGCGGCGGCCGCGAGGTGTGCCTGATCGGATACGTCGACCGAACCGAGCACTCCGCCGAACATCACTGCGTAGAGGTGTGGGTTGGCCATGGCCCAGCGGCGGTACGCATATGCCAGTTCGCGCAGGTCGACCTCGGATTCCCCGGTGACAGGGACGCTGCGTTGCGCGTCACCGAAACTCGAGAACGACGCGCCGAACAGAGCCACCAGCAGCTCCGCTCGACCGCCGAACAGCGAGTAGATGGCCGTGGTCGAGGTGCCCTGCGCGGCCGCGAGTTTACGCAACGACAACGAGTCGACGCCATGGCGCGCAACGGTTTCCGCTGCGGCTTCGAGTAGCCGGGTGCGCAGTTCGGCATCGTGAATTCTGGGTCTCGCCACTTGCGAAATCTATCACAACAGTGTTTTATAACAGTGTCACGCCATGTGCTCGGCCCGAAACGAACAGACGGGAACACGACATGCAATCCATCATCGACGGCCGCACCACGGTCGAATCCGACCGCGACACCGTCACGGTCTTCCTCATCGGAATGCGCATCAACAATCCCCTTGCCGTTCGCTCCTGGCTTCCCGCCGCGCGCGCGATGCCGCGGATGCTCAGCCACCTCGAGCAGGATCCCACCTCCGGACTGCTCGGCTACCACTCGTGGTTGGGCCGCACCACCATGCTCGTCAGTTACTGGCGCAACGCGGAAGACCTGACGCGATTCGCCTCCGATCCCGACGCACCACATGCCCCCGCCTGGCGTGCCTTCAACCGATCGGTCGCTGCGACCGGCCATGTCGGCGTATGGCACGAAACCTATACCGCGACAGCCCAGGACAGTGAAGCGATCTACGTCAACATGCCGACATTCGGCCTCGCGGGAGCTATCGGTGGGATCCCCGTCGGCACCGGCTCGCACACGTGGAAGCAGCGAATGAAGTCCGCGAAGTAGGCCCGTACGTGCTAGAGGAAGTTCCCGGCCCGCGCGGCGATATCGAGAACGGGCTGAGGAAAGACTCCCAGTGCCACGGTGACGACCACCGACACCCCGATCGCACAGGCCACCGGCGCGGTAGGACGCACCACCGTGGCGGTCCGTTCGCTGGGTTCGGTGAAGAACATGAGCACGATCACGCGCACGTAGAAGAACGCTGCAATCGCACTGCACACCACTCCGACCACGACCAGTGCGGCTCCCCCCGCACCCGAGGCTGCGCTGAACACCGCGAACTTACCGATGAACCCACTGGTGAGCGGGATCCCGGCGAACGAGAGCAGAAACAAACCGAACACAGCGGCGACGAGCGGCGAGCGGCGACCGATACCCGCCCATCGCTCCAGGTCGCTCACCTCACCGCGTTCGTCTCGGGCCAGACCGATGACCGCGAATCCACCCAGCGTGCTGAAGGCATAGGCAAGCAGGTAGAACATCGTGGCCGACACCCCCGAATCACGTACATCACCCGAACTACCCAGCGCAGTCACTCCGGTGAGGATGAACCCGGTGTGCGCCACGGACGAGTAGGCCAGCATCCGTTTGACGTCGGTCTGCGTCACCGCGACAACCGAACCGAGCACCATCGTGGCGATGGCGATCACCCACAACATCGGACGCCAACTCGACTCGAGACCGGGCAGCGCCATTCCGAAGATTCGCAGAATCGCACCGAAGGCCGCCACCTTGGTCACGGTGGCCATCAGCGCCGTCACCGGAGTGGGGGCACCCTGGTAGACGTCGGGAATCCACGAATGGAAAGGCACGGCACCGACTTTGAACAGCAGACCCACCGCAAGCAAGGCGGTTCCGATCAGTGCGAGTGATCTGCCCTGACCGTCTGCCGTGATGGCGTCGGCGATTCCGTCCAATCGGACCGTCCCGGCGTAGCCGTAGAGGAACGCGACTCCGAACAGGAAGAACGCAGACGAGAACGCGCCCAGCAGAAAGTATTTGAGGGCTGCTTCCTGAGAGAGCAGTCGTCGTCGTCTCGCCAGACCGCACAGCAGATACAGCGGCAACGACAGCACTTCCAGCGCCACGAACATCGTCAGCAGATCCGTGGACGCCGGAAAGAGCAGCATGCCGCCGATCGCGAACATCGCCAGTGGAAAGACCTCGGTCTGGGCGACGCCTGCATCGATGGCCTGCTTCTCTGCCACGCTGCCCGGCGTGGTCGAGGCCTGCGGAGTGAACGAGTCGATGCGGCGCTCGGCCCCGGCCCCGGTGACGGCGACGGTGCGCTCCGTCAACAGTGCGATTGCCGGAATTGCCACGAGCACAATGGTTCCCTGCAGGAACAGAGTCGGTCCGTCGATCGCGACGGCCCCGTTCATCGCGGCTGCCTCGGTGCCGGCCAGGCCGAGCACTGCCGCGAGGGCGCCGACCAGCCCTGCCAGAGCGAGACCCACGTGGGTTGCGCGACGAGCACGTAGCGGTACGAACGCCTCGACGAGAACCCCGAGAACCGCGACACCGAAGACGATCAACATGGGCGACAGCAGACCGTACTGCACTTCGGGAGTGGTCATCGTTGACCTCCTGCACTGTCGACGATCGTGGATTGCACTGCCGGAGTGATGATGTCGAGTGCCGGTTTCGGGTACACCCCGAACACGATCAGCAGCGCAAGCAACGGGACCACCACCAACGCCTCACGGGGAACGAGATCGGAGATCTTGTCGCTGCCCTCTCGGACCGGCCCCGTCATCACCCGTTGATAGAGCCAGAGAATGTAGATCGCCGACAGCACGAGCGCACCGGTGGCCACGATTGCGGCGACGCCGTAGCGACCGAATGTGCCGATCAGCACCAAGAATTCGCTGATGAACGGGGCAAGACCGGGTAGCGAGAGCGTGGCCAGACCAGAGATCAGAAACGTTCCGGCGAACACCGGCGCGACCTTCTGGACGCCGCCGTAGTCGGCGATCGCGCGTGAACCACGACGGGACACGAGAAAGCCTGCGATCAAGAACAATGCGGCGGTGGAGATTCCATGGTTGACCATGTACAGCGTGGCACCGGCCTGACTCTGACCGGTCATCGCGAAGATGCCGAGGATGATGAATCCGAAGTGCGAAATCGAGGTGTAGGCAATGAGTCTCATCATGTCGGTCTGACCGATCGCCAGTATCGCGCCGTAGACGATTCCGATCACCGCGAGCGTGATGATCCACGGGGCGAATGTCTGCGACGAACCGGGAAACAGCTCGAGGCAGAAGCGCAGCATCGCGAACGTACCGACCTTGTCCACCACCGACATCATCAGCACTGCCGTCGCAGGGGTGGACTGCACTGCGGCGTCGGGTAACCACGTATGGAACGGCCACAGGGGCGCCTTGATCGCGAACGCGAGCATGAAACCGAGAAACAGCGCGTTGAGCACTGCCGGATCCACACCGAGCCCGCCCGATGCCGCTGCATCCGCGATTGCGCGTAGATCGAACGTGCCGCCGTCGAACGGACCGTCGGGCCGGGCTGTGACTACGTACAACCCGATGACGGCAGCCAGCATCACCAGACCACCGAACAGGTTGTAGAGCAAGAACTTCACTGCGGCGCGCGTTCGATGGATTCCCCCGAAGCCACCGATGAGGAAGTACATCGGAATCAGCATTGCCTCGAAGAAGATGTAAAACAGCAGTACGTCCAAGGCGAGGAACGAGACGATCACCATGGACTCGACCACCAGGATCAACGCCATGTAGGTGTGCGAGACCCGGCGCGATCCGTAGTTCGCCACACGGCTGCCGTCGTGCCAGCCCGCGACGAGGAGCAATGGGGTCAGAACGGTGGTGAGCAACACCAGCACGAGGCCTATTCCGTCGAGGCCGAGCGTGTAGCGCGCACCGAATGCCGCTATCCAGGAATGATCTTCGAGGAACTGGTAGCGATCGCCACCGGAGTCGAATGCCACGGCGAGTACCACCGACACCACGAGTGTGCCGGTAGCGAACCCCACGGCGACACCACGCGCGATTGTCGGACGATCGGCCGGCACCAGGGCGACGACAATCGCGCCGAGAATCGGCAGAACCCACAGGACGGTCAGCCAGGGGAACGTCACAGGACCACCACCATCAGCACGACGAGAACTGCCCCCGCGAACATCGCCAACGCATAGGACCGTACGAATCCGGTCTGCAGCCGCCTCGATCGAGTCGATACTCCGCCGATCGATCTCCCCACCCCGTCCACGACCGCGTCGATACCCGCCTTGTCGGCGAATACCATTGTGTTCGTGAGCTTTTGACCGGGCCGCATGAATGCTGCCTCGTTGAAGGCGTCGCCGTACAGGTCAGCGCGTGCGGCTCTGGTCAGCACCGATACGTCCTCGGGTGGAGTCGGGGGAACGTCACGAGCGATGTACTTCCGGTACGCGACGCCTGCACCCACGAGTACTACTGCCAGTACTGCGACCGTCACGACCCAGGCAGGTATCGCGTGTTCTTCGTGCGCCGATCCCACCACCGGTTCCAGCCACGTCTCGAGGCGTCCACCCACCGCAAGGAAGGCACCCGATGCCACCGAGCCGACGGCCAACAGAATCATGGGGGCTGTCATCGTCGCCGACGCTTCGTGCGGATGTGCCTGCGCCGCCCAGCGTTTCGGGCCGAAGAACGTCATCAGCATCACCCGAGTCATGTAGAAGGCCGTCAAGCCCGCACCGAGCAACGTGACGCAGCCCAGCACCACACCTGCCGCTCCCCCGGCCGCGAACGCGATCTCGATGATCGGATCCTTGGCGAAGAAACCGGAGAACGGCGGAACTCCGATGATGGCGAGGTAGCCGAGACCGAACGTGACGAACGTGATCGGCATCGCGGCACGGAGCCCGCCGAACCGTCGCATGTCGGTTTCGTCGTTCATCGCGTGCATCACCGAGCCGGCCCCCAGGAACAGGCCTGCCTTGAAGAATCC
The DNA here is from genome assembly GCF_040686915.1 of Rhodococcus sp. NPDC077669. Taxonomy (NCBI): domain Bacteria; kingdom Bacillati; phylum Actinomycetota; class Actinomycetes; order Mycobacteriales; family Nocardiaceae; genus Rhodococcus; species Rhodococcus sp. NPDC077669. The sequence goes on from NZ_JBFBMD010000002.1 coordinate 181,479, forward strand.
GTGCGACAGCAGCAGCACGATGGCGAAGGCATAACCGGACGGGCCGAGTCCGGCCGCGAGCACCATGTACCCGATCTGACTCATCGTCGAGGCGGCGAGCGCCTTCTTGATGTCGTCTTTCGCACAACCGATGACGGCACCGAACAGCAACGTCACCGCGCCGACCGTGACGGTCGCCGCCCGCGCCACCGGCGAGGCCTCGAACACCGGTCCGGATCGGACGATGAGATACACCCCGGCGGTGACCATCGTCGCCGCGTGGATGAGTGCGGAGACCGGCGTCGGGCCCTCCATCGCGTCGCCGAGCCACGACTGCAGCGGCACCTGGGCCGACTTTCCGCAGGCCGCCAGCAGCAACATCAGTGCCATGGCGGTCGCCACCGATTCACCCGCGTTCCCGATTCCCGCGAACACCACGTCGTACTGCACAGACTCGAAGTTCACGAACATGATCATCAGGGCGATGGCCAAGCCGATATCGCCGACGCGGTTGACCACGAACGCTTTTCGAGCAGCCGTCGCTGCCGATGGCTTGTGTTGCCAGAATCCGATGAGCAAGTACGACGCCAGACCGACACCCTCCCACCCCAGATAGAGGCCGAGGAAATTGTCTGCCAGCACCAGCAGCAGCATGGCTGCGAGAAACAGATTGAGGTACGCGAAGAAGCGTCGCCGCTCCGGGCCATGGCTCATGTACCCGATCGAGTACACGTGAATGAGTGATCCGACCCCGGTGATCAACAGGACGAAACAGATCGAGAGTTGATCGGCACGCATGCCGAAATCGACCTGCAATTCGTCGACGGGCACCCAGCGGAACAGCGTGTGAGTGAGTGTTCTGTCCGACTCGTCCCGTCCGAGCATCGACGAGAACACCAGCGCCGCAACGACGAACGACGACACCGCGGCGGCCGTCGCGAGAAGGTGGCCCCACGAGTTGCAGCGCCGGCCACCGAGCAGAAGGACGGCCGCACCGAACGCCGGCAGAGCCGGGAGAAGCCACAGGATCGACATCGTTTCTGCTCCCCCGTCAGTTCTTCATCAGATTGTTCTCGTCCATCGAGATCGAGCGACGAGAACGGAAGATGGCCATGATGATCGCCAGGCCCACCACCACCTCGGCTGCAGCGACCACCATGGTGAAGAACGCGAACAACTGGCCGTCGAGATTGCCGTGCATGCGAGAGAACGTGACGAACGCGAGATTGACTGCGTTGAGCATCAATTCGATGCACATGAACACGATGATGGCGTTGCGCCTGACGATGACTCCCGCCGCGCCGATCGTGAACAGCAGAACCGACAGGTAGAGGTAGTTCTCTGGATTCATCGCACGTCACCCCCGTCCACCTTGTACTCGATGCCTCGATCGGCGAACAGTGCGTTGACGGACGAGTCCGACTCGCTTCCGTCCGGGAGCAGAGCCCGTCGATCGACGCCGTTGTGACGAGCGAACACACCGGGGCTCGGCAGCGGCGTCACCCTGGAGCCGTCACGGAACCGGTCCTGCGACATCTCACGCTGACCCTTCACCGGTCCCAGAGCCTCCCGGTGCGCCAGAATCATCGCCCCGATGGTGGCCGTGATCAACAGCGCGCCGGTCAGCTCGAACGCCCAGACGTACTCGACGAAGATCAGTTCGGCCAGGCCTTCTACGTTTCCGGTGGAGTTGGCCGCGTCGAGTCCGGCGAAATCGAGTCGCCCGGCGCGGGCCGAGTCGCGCAGCAGCACCCCGATGATCAACAGCCCGAAGCCGATTCCGATGACGACGGCCGCGATACGGTGCCCGCGCAGTGTCTCGGTCAACGACTCCGAGGTATCGACCCCGACGAGCATCAGGACGAACAGAAACAGCATCATGACCGCGCCGGTGTAGACGACGATCTGCACGACACCGAGAAACAGGGCCCCTTGGGCCATGTAGAAGGTAGCGAGAACCACCATGGTGGCCGCGAGGAACAGTGCCGAGTAGACGGCCTTCGTGCTCATCACCACACCCAGTGCACCGATGACCGCAACGACACCGAGGGTCCAGAACTGCACGGCCTCGCCGGTGGAGGTTGCCTCGAGCGCGAGCTGAACGGTGGCAGTCATCGAACCGGCCCTCGATCGGTGTCGGCCTCGCTCTCGGCACCGGTGACGGCACCGCGGTAGTAGTCCTCTGCCGAACGCCCCGGTGCCATCGCGTGCGGCGGCGGCACCATGTCCGGCTCCAGCGGTGCCAGCAGCGAATCCTTCTCGTAGATCAGGTCGGCTCTGTTGTCACCGGCCAGTTCGTATTCGTTGGTCATCGTCAGAGCCCGTGTGGGACAGGCCTCGACACACAGTCCGCAGCCGATGCACCGGAGATAGTTGATCTGGTAGACCCCGCCGTATCGCTCGCCCGGCGAAAACCGTTCGGTCTCGGTGTTGTCGGCACCTTCGACATAGATCGCGTCGGCCGGGCAGGCCCACGCACAGAGTTCGCAACCGATGCACTTCTCGAGCCCGTCGGCGTACCTGTTGAGCTGATGGCGGCCGTGATAGCGCATCTCGGTCGGCTTCTTCTCCTCCGGATACAGCTCGGTTTCGGGCTTTTTGAACATGGTGGCGAAGGTGACACCGAAACCTGCTATAGGACCGAGGAATTCAGGCATCGGCGTTCTCCTTCTGGGACCCGGCCACGGTGGACCGTGCGCCGGCGTGCCGGCTCGCGATGTTCGTGCCCTGCTTCGGAATGGGAGGTACGGGAAACCCGCCCGCCGCAGCGTCGAACGGTGCGACGGGTGCAGCAGGCGGCAGGTTTCGTGTGCGCGCGCGGCGGCGCAGTAAGAGCAGCAGCGAACCCAGGACGGCGACTGCAAAGATCGTCGACACCACGAACGTGACCAAAGGTACGTCGTATCGCCCGGCCCCCAGTACCCGCACCGTCGCGATCACCATTACCCAGATCAGAGCGACGGGAATGAGGATCTTCCAGCCGAAGTTCATGAACTGGTCGTAACGCAACCGCGGCAACGTCGACCGCAACCAGATGAAGACGAACAGGAACACCCACACCTTGGCGACGAACCACAGCACCGGCCACCACCCGGAATTGGCACCGCTCCACAGACTCAACGGAATCGGAGCCCGCCAGCCACCCAGGAACAACGTGGTCGCGAGCGCCGACACCGTGACCATGTTGATGTACTCGGCAAGCATGAACATCGCGAAACGCAAGGAGGAATATTCGGTGTGGAACCCGCCCACCAACTCCCCCTCGGCCTCGGGCAAGTCGAACGGCGCGCGGTTGGTTTCACCCACCATCGCCGTCACGTACACCAGAAACGACGGCAACAACAGGAACACGTACCAGGTGTTCTGTTGCGCACCAACGATTCCGGACGTCGACATGGTGCCCGCGTACAGGAACACCGCAGCGAACGAAAGCCCCATCGCAACCTCGTAGGAAATGACCTGAGCCGTCGAACGCAGTGCACCCAGCAACGGATACGTCGAACTCGACGCCCAACCGGCCAGGACGATCCCGTACACACCCACCGAGGTGACCGCGAGGATGTACAGAACCCCCACCGGCAGGTCGGTCATCTGAAGCGGAGTCGTAGTGCCGAACACCGACACCTCGGGACCGAACGGAATCACCGCGAAGGCCATGAAGGCAGGGACCACCGAAATGATCGGAGCCAGAATGTAAATCGGCTTGTCGACGCCGGTCGGAGTGATTCCCTCTTTCAGAGCGAGCTTGATCCCGTCCATCAGAGACTGCAACAGTCCCCACGGACCCACACGATTGGGCCCGACGCGCATCTGCATCCACGCCATGATCTTGCGCTCGGCATAGATGGCCACGAGCGGTGTGAGCACCAGAAAAACGAAGACTGCCAGGGCCTTGCCGACCACCAGCCACCACGGGTCGGTGCCGAACATCGACAGATCGGTCGGCGCTGCGACAATCACGATGCACCACCCTCGGGTCGTTCCGCAGGCTCCACTCCTGCACCCTCGGGTCGATCCGCAGGCTCCACTCCTGCACCCCCGGGTCGATCCGCAGGCTCCACTCCCGCACCCTGGGGTCGATCCGCAGGCTCCACTCCCGCACCCTCGGGTCGTTCCGCAGGCTGATCCCTGCAAATCCTCACCACCGCACCCGACTCTGCGCCGAGTGAGCGGTACACCGAAGAACCGGGCGAGTTCATCGGTACCCACACCACGTTGTCGGGTAGATCGGTGATCTTCAGTGGCAAGGTGATCGAGCCCCGGCCCGTCTCGACCCTGACCAGGTCGCCGGGCGACGCTTCGATGCTCGACGCCGTCGTCTCGGACAGCCTGATCACGGGTGCCCGGCCGGTCTGCGCGAGATTGTCCTCGCCGTCCTGCATCCGTCCCGAATCGATGAGCATTCGCCAGGTGGCCAGAATTGCCTGGCCGATGGAGAGCGTCGGCATATCTCGCCGTGGTGCCACTCGAGCCACAGGAATCCGTGATCCGCTCCAGGCTCCCAGCCGTGCCAACTCGCCGCGCGCCGCAGCCGCGTCGGGTAGCGACAGTTCGACTCCCATCTGCGCGGCAATGGCGTCGAGAACGCGTTGGTCGGGCAATACTGCGCCGGCACCGAGTGCCGTGTCGAACGTGCGAGGCCTGCCCTCCCAGTCGACGAAGGTTCCGGGCTTGTCGACCACCGGTGCCACCGGAAACACCACGTCGGCCCGCTCGGTGACGGCGCTGTGGCGTAGTTCGAGGCTGACCACGAATGCCGATCGGTCCACCGCGTCGAGCGCACCCTGCGGATCGGGCAGATCGTCCGGGTCGATCCCTGCGGTGATCAGGGCGCGGTCAGGCCCGGCATCCGCCAGTATCGCCGCGGTATCTCGGCCCGCGTCCGTAGGGAGTTCTGTCACTCCCCACACGGCTGCCACCTCGGCGCGGGCGGCGGCGTCGGCGACGGGCCGCCCGCCCGGCAGCAGGTTCGGCAACGCGCCTGCGTCGAGGGCACCGCGCTCTCCTGCCCGTCGCGGAATCCATGCCAGGTTCGCTCCGGTGTCGTCGGCCAACTTCGACGCTGCGGACAATGCACCGGGAACGGAACCGAGCCGCTCGCCCACGAGCACGATCGCTCCCGGGCTCCGGAGGAGCTGGGCGATCGATTCGGTACCCCGGTCACCGACGTGCAGTGCGTCGAGCCACTGTGGTTCCTCGCCGGGAATCGACTGCAGGAGCACCCCGTCGAGCTTGCGCAGACCGCGGCTGGCCCAGGGTGCGATCGACGCCACGACCACGCCGCGCGTCCGGCGCGCCTTGCGCAACCTGAGGAACATCAGCGGTGACTCTTCTTCCGGCTCGAACCCCACCATCAACACCACAGGAGCGTTTTCGAGATCCGAGTAGGTCACGCCCAGCCCCGTCGCCGCTATACGACCGGCCAGGAACTCCGCTTCCTCGGCGCTGTGAGCACGGTTGCGGAAGTCGATGTCGTTGGTGTGCAGCACTGTTCGCGCGAACTTGGCGTATGCGTAGGAGTCTTCGACAGTCGATCTTCCGCCCACGAGTACCGCAGCGTTCCCGATCGACGCAGCCAGTCCCGTTGCCGCCGCCGCCAATGCAGCCGACCAGGACGTCTCGACCAGAGCCCCCGATTCGTCTCTGACCATCGGTGCGCCGATGCGGTCCGGCTCGCTGGCGTACTTGAATGCCCACCGGCCCTTGTCGCAGTTCCACTCTTCGTTGACCTGGGGATCGTCACCAGCCAACCGGCGGAGGACCTTGCCACGACGATGATCCGTGCGTTGCGCACAGCCTCCTGCGCAGTGTTCGCACACGCTCGGCGAGGACGTCAGATCGTACGGGCGCGCTCGGAACCGATACTCGGTGTTCGTCAGTGCACCCACGGGGCAGATCTGGACGGTGTTTCCCGAGAAGTAGGAGTCGAACGGCTCGGTGCCGAAGATGCCGACCTGTTGCACGGCACCGCGTTCGAGCAGCTCGATGGATGGATCACCGGCAACCTGCGCCGCGAAGCGAGTACATCGAGCGCACAGGACACAGCGTTCGCGATCGAGCAGAACCTCGGCCGACAACGGAATCGGTTTGGGATACGTACGTTTGGTCTCGGTGAACCTGGACTCGGTGCGACCCGCGGCCATCGCCTGATTCTGCAGTGGACACTCACCGCCCTTGTCGCACACCGGGCAATCGAGAGGATGATTGATCAGCAGCAATTCCATGACGCCACGTTGCGCTTTGCCCGCGACCTCCGACGTCACCTGAGTGCGCACCACCATGCCCTCGGCCACGGTCGTCGTACAGGACGCCAACGGCTTGCGTTGCCCCTCGACATCGACCAGACATTGGCGGCAGGCACCCACCGGATCGAGCAGCGGGTGATCGCAGAATCGCGGAATCTGTACGCCCATCAACTCGGCCGCGCGAATCACCAACGTGCCCTTGGGAACACTGATCTCGTGGTCGTCGATGGTCAGTGTCACCATCTCTACTGGGGCGACCGACACCTCAGGAGATGCAGGAGTGGAGCCCGCGGAACGACCGTGTGCTGCTGCAGTCATGACGTCAGCTCCTCTGCCATCAGGGTCGATCGGTGTGGATCGAAGGGGCATCCCTGCTCGGTGACGTGACGGATGTATTCGTCACGGAAGTACTTCAGCGAAGACACGATCGGGCTGGCGGCACCGTCTCCCAACGCGCAGAAGGATTTTCCGGCGATGCCGTCGGCGATGTCGAGCAGGGTCGTCAGGTCGGCCTCGGTGCCGGTTCCACCGTCGAGGCGGCGCAGGATTTGCACCAGCCAGTACGTGCCCTCCCGGCACGGTGTGCATTTGCCGCAGGATTCGTGTGCGTAGAACTCGGTCCAGCGCAGCACCGCTCGCACCACGCAGGTCGTCTCGTCGAATATTTGCAGGGCCTTGGTGCCCAGCATCGATCCGGCGGCACCGACGCCCTCGTAGTCGAGTGGGACATCGAGATGCTCGCCGGTGAACATCGGCGTCGAGGATCCTCCCGGCGTCCAGAACTTCAGTTCGTGTCCCGGTCTGATCCCGCCCGCGTAGCCGAGCAACTCCCGCAGCGTGATCCCCAACGGTGCCTCGTACTGGCCTGGACGGCAGACGTGGCCCGAGATGGAGTACAGCGTGAAGCCGGGCGACTTCTCGCTACCCATCGATCGGAACCACTCGATTCCCTTGCGTAGGATCACTGGAACGCTGGCAATCGATTCGACGTTGTTCACCACCGTCGGGCGCGCGTAGAGGCCCGCCACTGCGGGGAACGGTGGCCGCAGCCGAGGTTGTCCGCGCCGACCTTCCAACGAGTCGAGGAGGGCTGTTTCCTCGCCGCAGATGTAGGCGCCGGCTCCGGCGTGGATCACCAACTCCAAGTCGAATTTCGTTCCGAGAACACCCTTTCCCAGATAGCCCGCCGCGTAGGCCTCGGCGACCGCAGCCTGCAGCCTGCGTAGCACCGGCACTACCTCGCCGCGGACGTACACGAATGCATGGGATGCGCGAATTGCGTACGCGGCGATCACTATTCCTTCGACCAGCGTGTGCGGGCTCGCCATCAGCAGGGGCATGTCCTTGCAGGTACCCGGCTCGGACTCGTCGGCATTGACCACCAGATAATGCTCTTTACCGTCGTTCTGCGGGATGAAGCTCCACTTCGTTCCGGTCGGAAATCCTGCGCCGCCGCGACCGCGTAATCCGGATTCCTTGACGAAGGCGATGAGGTCGTCGGGGTCCATCGCGAGGGCCTTCTCGAGCCCGCGGTATCCGTCGTGGCTGCGGTAGACGTCGAGCGTCCAGGAATTCTTCTCGTCCCAGAACTCGCTCAACACCGGCGTCAGGGCCATGTCACGCTCCGTTCGTCGGTGGATCGGTCTCGGTGGTGTTCGGTTGTGGTGGCACAGTCGCCGAGGGTGCCGGTGCGGGCTTGTCTCGCACCGTCTCCGGTGCGGCCGCGGCGCCGACGTCCGGGTGATCGTCGTTCGGTCGTGCCCCGGCCTCGGGTGCCGACATCGCGTGTTCGCGCGCGTATCGCAGTCCGGCCAGGGTGGCATCGCCTGCACTACCGGTCGCTTCGAGTGCCTCGGGCCGATCGTCGGAAAATCCGGCGAGAATCCGCTCGGTTTCGCGGAACGTGCACAGCGGTGCTCCACGCGTCGGTGTGACCTGGGTGCCGGATCGAAGTGCATCGACCAGATCCCGCGCAGACGACGGGGTGCTGTTGTCGAAGAACTCCCAATTGACCATCATCACCGGGGCGTAATCGCATGCGGCATTGCACTCGATGTGTTCGAGGGTGATCGTGCCGTCCTCGGTGGTACCTCCGTGCTCGACGTCCAGGTGATCACGCAGCGCGTCCATGATGGCGTCGCCGCCCATGACAGCACACAGCGTGTTGGTGCACACGCCGACGCGGTACGTCCCGGTGGGTTCGCGTCGGTACATCGAGTAGAAGGTCGCGACTGCAGTCACCTCCGCCCCGGTGAGTTCGAGTACCTCCGAGCAGAATTCGATTCCAGCGGGCGTGAGGCAGCCGTCCTCGGCTTGCACGAGATGGAGCAGCGGCAGCAGGGCCGATCTGGCCTGCGGATAGCGCGCGACGACGATATCGGCGTCGGCGTGCAGCCGGGCGAGCACCTCGGGGGGATACGACGTTCGTGCACCCGGCGTGGCCAGTTGCACCGGTTCGTCCGGCCGGGCTCCGAGTTGAATCAGAACCGGTTCCGACTGGGGCTGCGCGGTCATCGATCCACCCCACCCATCACCGGGTCGATACTGGCGACCGCGGCGATGACGTCGGAGATCATTCCGCCCTCGCACATTGCCGCCACCGCTTGCAGGTTGGTGAAGGACGGATCTCTGAAATGCACTCGGTACGGCCTGGTTCCACCGTCGCTGACGATGTGTACCCCGAGCTCCCCTCGCGGCGACTCCACCGAGGACAACACCTGGCCGGCCGGGACCCGCATTCCCTCGGTCACCAGTTTGAAGTGGTGAATCAGCGATTCCATCGAGGTGTCCATGATGGTCCGCACATGCTCCTGAGAGTTGCCCAGGCCATCGGGTCCCGAGACCAGCTCGGCCGGCCACGCGATCTTCTTGTCGTCGATGACGACCGGCCCGGGACGCAGGCGGTCGAGGGCCTGTTCGACGATCTTGAGCGATTCCTTCATTTCTTCGACGCGAATCAGATATCGCCCGTAGCAGTCGCATCCGGTGTCGGTCACCACGTCGAACTCGTAGTTCTCGTACCCGCAGTACGGATCGGACCGTCGCAGGTCGTAGGGCAGTCCGGTCGAACGCAGCACCGGACCGGTGACGCCCAGCGCCATACATCCGGTGAGATCGAGATAACCTACGTTCTCGGTTCTGGCTTTCCAGATCGGATTGTCGTTGAGCATGAGTTCGAGGTCGCGCAGGCGTCCCGGCAGCACGCGAAGGAGCGCACGTACTCTGCCGACCGCGTCCTCGGGTAGGTCCTGCGACAGTCCGCCCGGCCGGATGTAGGCGTGGTTCATGCGCAGGCCGGTGATGGCCTCGAAGACGTCGAGTATCAGCTCGCGCTCACGGAACCCGAACAGCATCGCGGTGACCGCTCCCAATTCCATTCCACCCGTGGCCAATGCGACGAGATGCGACGAGATGCGATTCAGCTCCATCAGCATCACCCGGATCACCGTGGCGCGCTCGGGAATGTCGTCGGTTATACCCAGTAGCTTCTCCACGCCGAGGCAGTATGCGGTTTCGTTGAAGAACGGCGACAGGTAGTCCATGCGGGTGACGAACGTGACGCCCTGGGTCCAGTTTCGGTACTCGAGATTCTTCTCGATTCCCGTGTGCAGATACCCGATCCCGCAACGAGCCTCGGTGACGGTCTCGCCCTCGATTTCGAGAATCAACCGCAGCACGCCGTGTGTTGACGGGTGCTGCGGGCCCATGTTGACCACGATCCGCTCGGTACTCGATCCGCGAGCCAACTCGACGACGTCGTCCCAGTCCTGTCCGGAGACCGCGTAGATGGTTTCGTCCGTTGCACTCATCAGTTGTACGACCTGCGCTCGTTGGGAGGCGCGACGCGAGCGCCCTTGTACTCGATGGGAATTCCGCCCAGCGGATAGTCCTTGCGTTGTGGATGACCGACCCAGTCGTCGGGCATCTCGATCCGCGTCAATGCAGGATGACCGTCGAAGACGATGCCGAAGAAGTCGTAGACCTCGCGCTCGTGCCAGTCGTTGGTGGGATACACCCCGCACAGCGACGGACTGTGTGGATCGTCGTCGGGGACGGCAACTTCGAGTCGGAGCCGACGGCCGTGCGTGATGGAGACCAGATGGTACACAACGTGCAACTCCCGGCCGACCAGGTCCGGATAGTGCACACCCGATGCGCCGGTACACAATTCGAATCGCAATTCTTCGTCGTCCCGTAGCGCCTGGGCGACGGCAGGCACATACTCCCGCACCAGATGCAGCGTCAATTCGCCGCGATGAATCACCACCCGTTCGACGGCGGCGTCGAACGTAGCGACGGGATTCACGGCCGGAAGGACGGTGGCCAACCGATCGACGAGGGCATCGAAGTAGCCGCCGTAGGGCCGCGTCGCGGTGTCCTCGGCTGCCGCCGGCGGCACCAATCGACCGTAGCCCGACGTGTCGCCACTACCGCGAACCCCGAACATCCCGCGTGGCCGCTGAGACATTTTTCCTGGCGGCTGAGACATCCCACCCGGCGGCTGCGCCGTCATCGGAGCAAACCCTTCAGATCGATCGTCGGGGTGGACGAGAGTGCGGCCGCCTCGGCGGCCGCTCGCACCTGTTCCCGGTTCACACCCAACGGCATCTGCTGAATCTTTTTGTGCAACTCTAGGATTGCGTTGAGCAGCATCTCGGGCCGAGGCGGGCACCCGGGCAGATAGATGTCGACGGGCACGATGTGGTCGACTCCCTGGACCACCGCGTAGTTGTTGAACATTCCGCCCGAGGATGCACAGACACCCATGGCGAGAACCCATTTCGGTTCTGCCATCTGGTCGTAGACCTGCCTCAACACCGGAGCCATCTTCTGGCTGACGCGGCCGGCCACGATCATCAGATCCGCCTGCCGGGGGGACGCGCGAAACGCTTCCATTCCGAATCGCGCGAGATCGAAACGGCCGGACGTGGTGGCCATCATTTCGATGGCACAACATGCGAGCCCGAAGGTGGCGGGCCACAGCGAGCCCTTACGTGCGTATCCGGCCAACCCCTCGACGGTGGTCAGCAGGAATCCGCTGGGTAGCTTCTCTTCGAGTCCCATCGATCACGCTCTTTCGCTTCCGCAGAATGAGAACAGTGCATCGTGCCGTCGTCGTATCCGAGATCGTGTGGTCAGTCCCAACCGAGCCCGCCTCGCCGCCACTCGTACACGTAGGCCACCGACACGTTCACGACGAACAACGCCATCGCGACGAGCCCGAACGCACCGAGAACGTCGAGGTGGACGGCCCAGGGATAGAGGAAGACGATCTCGATGTCGAAGATGATGAACAGCATCGCGGTGAGATAGAACTTCACCGGAAATCGTTGTCCCGTAGGCGCATGCATCGTGGGTTCGATTCCACATTCGTACGCGTCGAACTTCGCTCGGTTGTATCGGGCGGGTCCCACCATCGTGCCGACCATCACCGAGAAGACCGCGAACGCGACTGCGACGGCACCCAGGACGAGAATCGGAACGTAGGCGTTCATTCGGGCATCCGCTCCCTCGATCGACGACCGCGCCGCCGCGAAAGTAAATGCGACGGCCGTACCAATGTGACCTGAACCACACAGTATGGGTTCGGTGTGGATCTCGCGGGATTTCGAGCAGTCCAGTTTCGTAAACCGTTGACGCGCATGGGCCACCCACCCTCGGACCCACTCATCTATGTGATTCACATCACTCTCGCCTCACATGCGGTCCACACCGCGAGGGACGACCAATCACCGAACATTTCCGGCCACCCGACCCGGGCTGCCGCCATCACTAAGGAGAGACGATGAAGTCGATTTCCGTCTCGGCGCTCGCCGCCGAGGGACTGGGAACTGCCCTGCTCGTGATATTCGGCGTCGGCACCGCCGTCATCACGGGCGACACCGTCGGAACCCCGGGCATCGCCCTGGCGTTCGGACTCACACTGCTTGCCCTCGTCTACGCGATCGGCCCGATCTCGGGCTGCCACATCAACCCGGCCGTGACGATCGGAGCCCTGATAGCTCGCGCCATCACCCCGATCAAGGCTGCGTTCTACATCGCCGCCCAGGCCGCAGGTGCAGTGATCGGCGCGCTGGTCGTACTGTTGGTCGCATCAGGCCGTCCCGGGTACGACATGTCGTCGGACGGTCTGGGCACCAACGGATTCGGCAGCTCCTCGCCCGGAGCGTACGGCTTGGCGTCGGTCGCGGTGTTCGAGACGATCGCGACCGGCCTGCTCGTCCTCGTTGTACTCGCCACCACGGCCCCCACCGTTCACCCCGTCGTGGCGGCCGGCATCCCGATCGGCCTGACCCTGACCGTGGTTCACCTGCTGGGCATAGGAATCGACTCGACCTCGGTCAACCCTGCTCGGTCCCTCGGCCCCGCCCTCGTCGCCGGCGGCCCTGCCCTGTCACAACTGTGGGTGTTCGTGGTGTTCCCCGTGCTCGGAGCTGCTGTCGCCGGCTCGATCCACCGGTTCGTGCTGACGGTGCCCGCATCGGAGAAAACGGTCTGATCTACCGCGATCGAGAGACCCTGGCACCGACGCGACCCGAGTGCTGCCTCAGCAGATCGACCACCGCGCGCCCGAGTCGGATCGGATCCACTGGATGGGGAACTGCGGCCTCGGCGCGCGACCAGTCGGCCAACCACCGGTCGTCGGGGCGTCCGATGAGCACCAGCACCGGCGGGCAGTTGTCGATCTCGTCCTTGAGTTGCTTGGCCAAACCCAGTCCGCCGACGGGCGAGGACTCACCGTCGAGGATCGCCACATCGATTCCACCCGCGTCCAGGTGCTCGATGACCACGGCCGCGGTGGCAACCTCGACGAAGTCGACGACGCCGAGCGCCGGATCGGGCCGGGTGCCCACCGCAGACATCACCTGAGCGCGCGTGGCCGCGTTACTGCTGTACACGAGCACATGCACCTGACCTGCCGAACTTGCTCTCGCTGTGGCGTCGGACACACCGCGATGGTAGCGCGGCCCCCGGTGGACCGGGCCCGAACGCACGTCGCAGAGGTACTTTCGCGTCGTCGACGTCGTGTGGCGGCAGCTCAGGAGATGGTGACGACCACGGCGGCCGGTTCCTCGGTGCTGTGCACCGCGAAGTCCGGACGGTCGGACGCCACGGCGACGAAGGACTCTGAGATTCCATCGGCATCGGCCAGGAAGTCGACCGCCACCACGGCGGAGTCCGGCTCGTTGCGAATCCGATCCGGCCCGGCATACGGAACGACGGTGACATCCGGCTCGGTCGAGGTACCGGCGATGTCGACCTGGAGTACGGCTCGCCCGGGAAGCGCGACCGGCTCACTGGTTCCGTATCGGACGGCCTCGTCGACGTAGCGCACCGTGTAGGACACCGGCCCGTTGCCGCCCAGTCGATACTCGACGGAGGAGGCTCCCAACATTACGTCCGTCACCGCCACGGGTGAGCCCGACGGGTGACGAATTCCCTCCAGCGACAGTCCCGGCACGACCGGCGGCAGCGTTTCGGTCGGGGCGGTCGGCGCGGTGAACGGGTCACCGACCACGAGCGAGCCGGTGGCGGTCTCGAAGTTCGGTGGCGGTGACGCATCGGGCGTCGGGCGAGGTGCCTCACCGGCGGAGCAACCGACGAGCAGCACAGCAGCGAGCAATGGTGCTACGACCGACCCGGCCGCCACAGGCCTGCGATACCCCTCGCTCATCGACTCACCGTACAGATGAAACCGATCGGTTCGATAGTGTCGATCGGCCGCAGTTCGGTCACGGTCCCACCTGCCGCAAATCCTGCTAGCGTCGTCGAGCATGGAGCCCACGAGCTATTCGTCCGGTGAACGCGTGTTCGGACCTCCCAACGGGACGTTCGACGCGGACTGGGCGGCCACCGCGCTGCGGTCCAACCGACCGGAATTGGACCACCCGACCTCGGTGCGACTGGTCGAGCGGGCCTGGGAGTTGCTTCGATCGTCGAATCTTCGCGGCGAGCCACTCGCGACGGCTCTGGATCTCGAGCCCGGCCTCGCCTCGGCGGTCGCGGCCGTGGCAACGGAGACGGCGGAGCTCTACCTCGACCGACGGTAGGTCTATCGGTCGACCACCTCGGTCGCCAACCTCGCGTTGCGGCGCCCGTAGGCGAAGTAGATCAACAGACCGAGGGCCAACCAGACCAGGAACCGAATCCACGTCTCCACCACCAGGTTGGCCATCAGGTAGACGCACGAGAGCCCGGACAGAATCGGCACGACGGGAGAGAGCGGAACCCGAAAGGGCCGCTCGAGATCCGGCTTGGTCCGACGCAGGATCGGCACTGCCGCCGAGACCAGCAGAAACGCGAACAGGGCTCCGATGCTGACCATCTCGGCCAGCTCCTTCAGCGGTACCAGGGCCCCCAGCAGCGCCACGAACACCACGACGCCGACGGTCAACCGGGTCGGAGTCCCGAAACGGGGAGACACCTTCGCAACCGACTTGGGTAGCAAACCGTCCCGGCCCATCGCGAAGCCGATTCGGCTGATGGTCACCAACTCGACCAGAATGACCGACGTCAGACCCGCGACGGCCGCTATCGAGACCAGAACACCCGCCCAGCCTGCGCCCACAGAATCGAACGCCTTGGCAATGGGTGCGCTGTCGTCGAGCTCGGTGTATTTCACCATGCCGGTGACGACGAACGCGACCATCATGTACAGCAACGTGCATGCCACGAGCGTGCCGATCAGTGCACGAGGCAGATCATGGGCGGGCCGCTCGGCCTCCTCACTGAGATTGGCAACGGCCTCGAATCCTGTGTAGGCGAAGAACACGACCGCTGCAGCGGTGACGACGCCGGCAAATCCGAACGCCGAGGGTGCGATTCCGGCCACGGCCTGCATCAGGGGCTGATCGAGCGTCGAGCCACCGGCCTCGGCGGGCACGGACTCGGGCACGAACGGAACCAGGTTCGACTTCTGGACGAAGAACAGGCCGGCGATCACGATGAACACCGAAATGGCGACCTTGATCAGAACCAGCACGTTGGTCACTCGCGCCGACTCCTTGACTCCCACAGCGGCAATGACGCCCAGCACCGCGACGATGGCAACAGCACCGACGTTCACCGGCGCTTCCTCCGTGAACAAGCTGGGTGGCAGAGAAAAGAGATCCGCGAGGTAGCCGGACCAGCTTCGAGCGACAACGGCAGCACCCAAAGCGAATTCGAGGATCAAATCCCATCCGATGATCCACGCGAACAGCTCCCCCAGGGTGGCGTACGCGTACGTGTACGCACTGCCCGCCGTCGGCACGGCCGATGCAAGTTCCGCATAACACAGTGCGGCAAGCAAACTCACGACACCGGCGATGACGAAGGAGATCACGACCGCCGGGCCGGCATTTTCTTTGGCCTGTACACCGGTGAGCGTGAATATGCCGGTTCCGATGACGATGCCGACCCCGAAACCGACCAAGTCGCGTAACCCGAGCTGCTTGCGCAGACTGCCGGACCCCTCGTCGTCGACGTCGCTCTCGATCTCGTCGACGGACTTCGTGCGAAACATTCCCATTTCCCGACGCTAAGCCATCCACTGTTTCCGCGCCGGAGGAAAGGTGGTGTTTGTTCTCGCGATTGTCGGTTATTCGGACAAATCGGAAATGCTTGCGTCACAACCGTCCTCGGGACCGAGCGACACTAGGACCGTCCCAAGAATTGTTCGGCAAAAAATCCGGCCAGCAGTACCGCGGTCCCGCCGATCTCGCCGACGATCAGAGCGAGCATGAACAGGTGCGTCCCCGGAACGGGATGGACGAACTGATTCTCGGTGTCTCGCCGGATCCCGTGCACGGTGTAGCCGGCGATCGCGGCGACGAAGAACACCAGCACCACCACCGCTGCGGTCAGGTCGACCACCGTCGGCCAGGCGCTGTAGTGCGCGAGAGCCGCCAGAACGAGCGCAGCGAAGGAGTACATCAACGCTGCCCGATGCGCGATGTCGACGTATCGGTGCGCGGTTCCGTCGCTCGACGTGGACATCTGGTGGTACTTGAGCACTCCGAGCGCCAACGCCCACATCAGCAACACACCCGACGCGAACACGATCACTTTCGTGTCGATCTCCAGCTGCATCCGCGCCTCCCCTTGGGTCCGCTGTCCGGGCCGAACGTAGCACCGGACACAATGTTGGTTACGGTTCCGCAATGCCGGTCGACTCCGCCCACACTCAGAACGACTGCGCATTGCGCTTCGAGTGGGGCCTGTCCGCGATCGACGCTGTGGTCGCCGGTGCCGACATCGCCGTCGTCGTGGACGTCCTGTCGTTCACGACCACTCTGACGGTGGCGGTGGACGCCGGAATCGAGGTCGTACCCAGCCGATGGCGCGACGACCGTGCCACCCACCTGGCCGAGCAACACGACGCCGTTCTCGCAGTCGGCCGTTCGGTTGCCACGCCGGGCGACATCAGCTTGTGTCCTGCCACCGTGCGCGCCGCCGCACCGCCACCGAGTCGACTCGTGTTGCCGTCGCCGAACGGTTCCACGATCGCCCACGCACTCGCCGCCCGGGTCGACACGTGCGTGGGCGCATCGCTCCGCAACGCCGCCGCGATCGCGCAGTGGGTCGTCGATGACCATCCCCACAGCGTGATTGCCGTCATAGCCGCCGGTGAGAGATGGCCCGATTCGTCGTTGCGGCCCGCAGTGGAGGACTTGTGGGGTGCCGGAGCCGTGCTGGCACCGCTCGTGGAGTCCGGACTGTTCGATCCATCCCCCGAGGCGGTGGTCGCTGCGACCGCGTGGCACGCGGCCGCGGCGGATATAGCTACCGAGCTGCGGCGATGCGGCTCGGGGCGGGAGCTCATAGCGATGGGCCACCCCGAGGACGTCGACATCGCCGCCGAAGTCGGTTCGAGTTCCTGCGTGCCGATACTGCGCGGCGATACCTTCGTCGAGCACCGAGGCCGATAGCCCCATCGGGCCTCCGAAACCCGCACCGACGCGGCCGATCGTGTCCGAAATTTTGATCGGAACACGGAATCACGGATCATACGGTGGTGAGTACGGAACGAGTCGCCCCGAAGACCACCGTCGTTGTACCGACGTACAACGAACGCGAGAACCTCCCCAAGCTGGTCGAACTGCTGGCCGGGCTGAAGGTCGAGGGGCTCGGTGTTCTCGTGGTCGACGACAATTCCCCCGACGGAACCGGCGACATCGCCGACAAACTCGCCATCGACGGTCCCCTCGAGGTCTCCGTTCTGCACCGCACCGAGAAGAACGGTCTGGGCCGCGCATACGTGGCCGGCATGACACGGGCCCTCGACGAGGGAGCCGACATCGTGATCCAGATGGACGCCGATCTGTCGCACCCCACCGAGGTGATTCCGGCGATGATCGACAAGCTGCGGAGCACCGACGCCGCGGTCGTGCTGGGTTCGCGCTACGTCCCCGGCGGTTCGGTCGCGGCGGACTGGCCGTGGCACCGCAAGGCGCTGTCGGCGTGGGCCAACTTCTACGTGAACACGATTCTTCGTCTCGGAGTCAAGGACGCCACCGCCGGCTTCAAGGCATGGCATGCCCGCACGCTCCGCACGATCGACGTTGAGTCGGTGGAGAGCAACGGGTACGCGTTCCAGGTCGAGATGAACTACCGCACCGTCAAACACGGGCTCACGCTCGCCGAAGTCCCCATCACGTTCGAGGAGCGCAGCGAGGGCGAATCCAAGATGAGCCTGTCGGTCCAGCTCGAATCTGCCTTGGTGCCCTGGAAGTTGTTGCGGAACCGGAAGAAGCTCTGACCGAGGCACCGCGCCGTGATCACGGCGTGAAGCGTCGGAATCCGCCTTCGGCCCCGATGACCTGTCCGGTGATCGAACCCGAATCGGGCGAGAGCAACATCGCCACTACCGCTGCGGCCTCTTCTGGTGAGTTCCACCGACCGCGCGGCATGTGACGCTCTACGAATTCGTTCAGATCCGCACTTGCCCAACCGGTATCGGTCGGACCCGGATTGATCGTGTTGACGGTGATGCCACGTTCGATCAGGGAATCGGCCACGGTCGGTGTTATCGCGGCGATGGCACCCTTGGTCACCGCATAGGGAATCTCGGTTGGCATCGGCCCCTCTCCCTGCCCGGACGTGAACAGCACGACGCGTCCGCCGTCAGGATGATCGACGTACCGTTGC
Source organism: Rhodococcus sp. NPDC077669 (assembly GCF_040686915.1). NCBI lineage: Bacteria > Bacillati > Actinomycetota > Actinomycetes > Mycobacteriales > Nocardiaceae > Rhodococcus > Rhodococcus sp. NPDC077669. The sequence goes on from NZ_JBFBMD010000002.1 coordinate 199,832, forward strand.
GCGAGTTCCTGCACCAGAAGCAACGACGCGCGCACGTTCACCGCCCACGTCAGGTCGAGGTTCTCTGCCGTCAGAGAACCCAGTTCGCCCAGCTGTGATCGCGCATGGTTGATCACCAACGAGTCGACGGCACCGAACCTGGATTCGACAGCATCGAACAGGACGGCAGGCGCTTCGACATCGGAGAGATCGATGTCCAGATTCCCGAGTCTGCTTGGCGCAGTGCACAACTCGGCGAGAACCTGTACCGCTCCCGGCGTTCCCACTCCCCACGGTTCACTGGCGTCGTAGGCATCGCATGATTGCGCGAAGACGCGGGCGCGCTCGTCCTGCAGCAATCTGCGGGTGATGGCGAAGCCGATTCCTTCCCTCCGACCGACGCCGGTGACGAGGACTGTTCTTCCGCGTGCCTGCGCGTCCGACGTCATGCCGCGTCCTTCACTGTCGCGGCGTACACGTCGACGTAGTCCTGCCCCGACAGGTTCGCCAGCGCTGCCATCACCTCATCGGTGGTCGCCCGCAGAATGGCTTTACTGTTTTCTCCCCCTGCGTATCTCGTGAAATTCAATGGTTCGCCGACGACCATGCGCACCTTGCCCGGCCGCCACATCCTCGAGCCCACCGGGTTGACTCCGAGCGTCCCGTGCATCACCACCGGCACGACGGGCGCTCCCGTCTCGAGCGCTACTCTTGCCAGCCCGGTCTTGCCCTTGTACAACCGGCCGTCGGGAGATCGCGTCCCCTCCGGGTACACCGCCCACACCTTCCGTTGTCGCAGAATGTTTTTCGCGGCATCGAGCGCCGGAGCCGAAGCACCTGCCCCGCGGCGGTCGACGGGAACCTGACCTGTCGCGCTGTAGAACCAACGAAGCGCCGCACCCTTGATTCCCCGGCCGGTGAAGTACTCGCTCTTGGCGATGAACGTGACTCGGCGACGAACCAGGAGGACGAGAAAGAACGAGTCGACGACGGTCAGGTGGTTGCCGGCGATGATCACCGGTCCCGTCTTCGGGATATTGTCTGCGCCGACCACCGAAGGACGGCCGAGAACTCGGAGAACCGGGCCGATCAGGACATATTTCAAGAGCAGGTACCACATCTATCGATCCTCTCGGCTGGACAACAGCAAGGCCGAGAGTAGACAATGTCTACGTGCCAGACAACCTCCGGACGCGGCTGATCGACGCGGGTGTACGCCTACTCGACAGCGAAGGGCCGGAAGGGCTGACCATCAGAGCGGTCACTCGCGAGGCCGGTGTTTCGCACGGCGCTCCCAGGCGGTACTTTCCGACGCTGAGCGCACTGGCCGCGGCCGTGGCCCGAGTCGGTCTGGTCGATCTCGAGACCGCACTGAATTCTGCTGCACAGCAGTCGGATGCGCCCCGAGATGCACTGGATGCGATGGCGCACGCGTACGTGCAGTTCGCGGCGCAGCGCCCCGCGATGTTCGCGCTCATCTTTCGACACGACCTGCTCGAGGGCTCCGGCGAGAATCTGCGCGGACAATCGCGACCCCTGTTCGAGGCTCTCACCTCGACACTCGATGCCGTCGTGCCGGAGAATCCACAGTTCACAGCGCTGAGACTGTGGACCTCCGTGCACGGAATTGCGGCGCTCCACGCCACCCGAGCGTTCGAGCCGATCACCGACACCTCGGCGGTGCCGGACCTGATCCGATGCGCAGTGCGCGACGCGATCAGGAACGTCAGCGAATCAGAGACTTGACCGACGCCGGCAGCTGGCGGACGTTCTTGTAGGGGCCGACCACTGCGGCACCGAAAGGCCGGTCGAGCAACACCGCCGCGACCTCACGCACCTCGTCGTTGCCGACACTGTCGATACGCGCCAGGGTGTCGGTGATATCTCGGTGATTGCCGTAGTTCAGTTCGCTGCGACCGATACGGTTCATCCGAGAGCCCGAATCTTCCAGTCCCAGCACCAATCCACCGCGCAACGAACCCTTGGCGCGAGCGCACTCGGCATCGGTGATGCCCTCGGCCGCAACCTTGGCGAGCACCTCGCGAATCACCGTGGTGACCTCGCCCAGGTTCTCCGGCTGGCATCCCGCGTACACCGAGAACGCCCCGCTGTCGGCAAACGTATCCACCGAGGAGTACACCGAGTAAGCCAGTCCGCGCTCTTCCCTGATCTCCTGGAACAGGCGAGAACTGAGCCCACCGCCGACAGCAGAATTCAGTACCGACAATGCCCAGCGGTGTCCTTCGTGACGTCCGAACGCCCGTACGCCCAGGCACAGATGCGCCTGTTCGCTGTCCCGGGTGGTCAGGCTCAGCGTCGGATTCTGCCGCAATCGCGCTGTACCGCTACGCCTTTCGGCCGGCCGCAGGCCTTTTTCCAGATGACCCGCGAAGGCGCGACGTACGAAGGACACAATCTGCTTGTGATCGACGTTGCCTGCGACGGCGACGACCATCCGTTGCGGCGTATAGCGGCGAACATGGAACGAATGCAGTTGGGAACGGGTCATCGATTCGATGGATTCGACAGATCCGATGATCGGACGCCCGATCGGGTGATCACCGAACATCGCTTCCAGGAAGGCATCTCCCAGGAGATCCTCGGGATCGTCGTCCCGCATGGAGATCTCTTCGAGTACGACCTGCCGCTCGACGTCCACGTCTGCCGATCTACACCGACCACGAAGCACCACATCGCTGACGAGATCGATCGCGAGCGCGACGTCCTCGTCGAGCACGTGCGCGTAGAAGCAGGTGCTCTCTTTCGAGGTGAACGCATTCAGCTCTCCGCCGACACCGTCCATCACCTGAGCGATCTCGAGTGCACTGCGCGTCGGAGTCGACTTGAACAGCAGATGTTCGAGGAAGTGCGCTGCACCGGCGACGCTGGGTTGCTCGTCGCGCGAGCCGACGCCGACCCACACACCGACCGAGGCCGAGCGGACCCCAGGAACGAACTCGGTGACGACCCGAAGGCCGCCGGGCAGAGTCGTGCGTCGAACGCCCGTATCGGTGCCGCTGGTCTCTGGAACGGCCGAACGGTACGTCCCGAGGGGACGTACCGTTCGACTCGCTTGCTTCTTACTCAGCGCTGACCTCGGCGGGTGCCTCGGGAGCGTCGGCGGGAGCAGCCGCGTTGTCGTCTTCGACGGGAACGAGGCTGATCTTGCCGCGGTTGTCGATATCGGCGATCTCGACGCGCAACTTCGATCCGACGCTCACGACGTCCTCGACCTTGTTGATGCGCTTGCCGTTACCGAGCTTCGAGATGTGCACCAGTCCGTCGCGGCCCGGGAGCAGCGAGACGAATGCACCGAAAGCCGTTGTCTTGACGACGGTTCCGAGGAATCGCTCGCCGACCTTCGGCAACTGCGGGTTGGCGATGGCGTTGATCATGTCGATCGCGGCCTGTGCGGACGGGCCGTCCGCTGCACCGACGTAGACAGTGCCGTCATCTTCGATCGAGATGTTGGCACCGGTCTGCTCGGTGATGGAGTTGATCATCTTACCCTTGGGCCCGATGACCTCGCCGATCTTGTCGACCGGCACCTTGATTGCGGTGACGCGAGGTGCGTACGGGCTCATCTCGTCCGGGGTGTCGATGGCCTCGGCCATGACCTCGAGGATCGTCGTGCGAGCATCCTTGGCCTGCGACAGCGCGCCGGCGAGCACCTTGGAGGGGATGCCGTCGAGCTTGGTGTCGAGCTGCAGGGCGGTGACGAAGTCCTTGGTTCCGGCGACCTTGAAGTCCATGTCGCCGAACGCGTCCTCGGCACCGAGGATGTCGGTGAGGGCGACGTAGCGAGTCTCGCCGTCGACCTCGTCGGACACGAGGCCCATCGCGATACCGGCAACCGGGGCACGCAGCGGCACACCGGCATTGAGCAGCGACAGAGTAGATGCGCAGACCGAGCCCATCGAGGTCGAGCCGTTGGAGCTCAATGCCTCGGAGACCTGGCGGATGGCGTACGGGAACTCGGCCTGGCTGGGCAGCACCGGCAGCAGAGCGCGCTCGGCGAGTGCGCCGTGACCGATCTCGCGACGCTTCGGCGAACCGACGCGGCCCGTCTCACCGGTGGAGTACGGCGGGAAGTTGTAATGGTGCATGTAGCGCTTGGACGTCTCGGGCCCGAGCGAGTCGACCTGCTGCGCCATCTTGACCATGTCGAGGGTGGTGACACCCAGGATCTGGGTCTCTCCGCGCTCGAACAGGGCAGATCCGTGGGTGCGCGGGATGATCGCGACCTCGGCGGACAACGACCGGATGTCGGTGATGCCGCGGCCGTCGATACGGAAGTGATCGGTGAGGATGCGCTGGCGAACCGACTTCTTGGTCAGTGCGCGGAACGCGGCACCGATCTCCTTCTCGCGGCCGGCGAAGCTGTCTCCGACCGAGGTGAGGACCTGAGCCTTGACCTCGTCGAGCTTGTTCTCGCGCTCGGCCTTGCCGGCAATGGTCAGTGCCTCGTTGAGCGGGATCTTCGCGGCGTTCTCGACGGCTTCGAAGACGTCGCTCTGGTACGCCGGGAAGACCGGGTAGTCGCCGGTCGGCTTGGCGGCCTTGGACGCGAGCTCCTGCTGTGCGGTGCACAGGGCTGCGATGAAGGGCTTCGAGGCCTCGAGGCCCTCGGCGACAACTGCCTCGTTGGGTGCGGTAGCGCCGCCCTCGATGAGCTCGATGACGTTCTCGGTGGCCTCGGCCTCGACCATCATGATCGCGACGTCGGCGTCGGCACCGGAGCCGGAGACGATGCGGCCGGCGACGACCATGTTGAACACGGCCTTCTCGAGCTGCTCGTTGGTCGGGAACGCAACCCACTGCTTGTCGATCAGCGCGACGCGAACGCCGCCGATCGGACCGGAGAACGGCAGGCCGGCGATCTGGGTCGATGCCGACGCGGCGTTGATCGCGACGACGTCGTACAGATCGGCCGGGTTGAGGCTCATGACCGTGATGACGACCTGGATCTCGTTGCGCAGTCCGTCGACGAACGTCGGACGCAGCGGCCGGTCGATCAGGCGGCAGGTGAGGATGGCGTCGGTGGACGGACGGCCCTCGCGGCGGAAGAACGATCCGGGGATACGGCCCGCGGCGTACATGCGCTCTTCGACGTCGACCGTCAGCGGGAAGAAATCGAATCCCTCACGGGGGTGCTTGCCCGCCGTCGTTGCCGACAGCAGCATGGTGTCCTCGTCGAGGTACGCGGCGACTGCGCCTGCGGCCTGCTGTGCGAGGCGACCCGTCTCGAAGCGGATGCTCCGCTTACCGAAAGAGCCGTTGTCGATGATCGCTGTTGCTTCGTAGACGCCTTCTTCGGCGTCCAATGTTGTGGTGTCCGACATGTGTTCTGTTCTCGTCCTCTCGTCTTTGCCGTGCCCGCGTGGACACACCACCAGCCCTCCTGGCTGTGGCGGCATACCTGTGCCGTCCATCTCCGAGAGTTCGTCTCGGGACGCGGCTGCGCGGAGGCGGCCATCGATCGAAGCCCTCCGGATCTCGTATCCGAAAAGCCACTACCGAAGACCGACACCACGGCGTGACAGGCATACACGGCGGTGTGCGGATACCGTGTATCCGCTGGTCGTGCTGACTATCCTGATGTTGCGGTACAAACACAGAAAGCCAACGAGGAACAGTCTAAGCACTGCCTCGTTGGCTACTGCACTATTGCTGCGAGTCGGGTGTACACCGGCGCGTCGAACCATGCATCGGCAACATCCTCGCGTCGATCGAAATTATCGACGCAGACCCAGACGCTCGATGAGCGAACGGTAGCGAGTGACGTCTACCTTCGCGATGTACTTGAGCAGACGACGACGACGTCCGACCAGCAGCAACAGGCCGCGGCGGGAGTGGTGATCGTGCTTGTGCATCTTGAGGTGCTCGGTCAAGTCGACGATGCGCTTGGTGAGCATTGCAACCTGCGCCTCGGGCGAACCCGTGTCGGTGGGGTGCAAGCCGTACTCGCCGAGAACGGCCTTCTTCTGTTCGGTGGTCAATGCCACTGGTACTACTCCTGATCAATGACGTCCGCGTGAAAGGAAGCAACGGGCCCCGCCGTGGACGATGCATAATCATCCGGGCGGTATCGAAGCCGGTGCAGCCGCCGCGGACCGCAGCGAACACCGAGGAGTCAGCCTATCAGGCTGCGCTGGCGGCCAGGATCGAGCGGGCCCGGTCGGCGTCCCGGCCCATCTCCTCCACGAGAGCCTCCATGGAATCGAACTTCTCCATTCCGCGCAGTCGCTCGACGAAGTCGACGGCCACGTGCTGCCCGTAGAGGTCTCCCTCGCCGTCGAGCACGAACGCCTCGACGGTCCTGGTGCGTCCCGAGAACGTGGGATTCGTGCCCACCGACACCGCCGCCGGGTGCCGCTCCCCCGGAGTGACCGTCCCCATGATCGGACCCGGACCGAGCACGGTGAACCAGGCGGCGTAAACCCCGTCCGCCGGTATGGCCGAGTACATCGGCGGAGCGACATTGGCTGTGGGATAGCCCATTTGACGGCCGCGTCCGTCGCCGTGCACGACGACACCCTCGACGCGATGCGGGCGGCCGAGCGCTGCAGCTGCTGCCGCGACGTCCCCGGCGTCCACGCACGACCTGATGTAGGTGGACGAGAACGTGACGGCATGCTCGGCCAACAGGTTGACTCCGTCGACCGCGAAGCCGGACCGTTCGCCGATCTTGCGCAGCATGGGGACCGTCCCGAGCGCCTTCTTCCCGTAGGTGAAGTTCTCGCCGACGACCACTTCCGCAACGTGCAGGCGTTCGATGAGGATCTCGTGCACGTATCGCTCGGGGGTGAGTTTCATCAGTTCGGGCGTGAACGGCATGACACAGAACACGTCGATACCCAGTTCCTCGGCCAGTTCGGCACGCCGGGTCAACGTCGTCAACTGCGCGGGGTGGCTACCCGGACGGACCACTTCCATCGGGTGGGGATCGAAGGTCATGAGCACGCTGGGTACGCCGCGTTCCCGAGCTGCGGCCACTGCTCTACCGATCAACTGCGCATGTCCGCGGTGAACGCCGTCGAACACACCGATCGTGAGCACACATCGGCCCCAGTCGGCAGGTACATCGTCGAGACCTCGCCATCTCTGCACACCGCGAAGCCTACGGCCCGGCGGCCGCTCGGTCATCCTCGGACAGGCGTGTCGCGTGCGGCAGGTATGGACAAAAGGGTGTCCCCACGGTAAATATTTCGGGGTGCCTAACTTATTTCTTCGATCTCGCGGATCTCGCGTGGGTCGAATCGTTGCGAGCTGGGCCGTGGCGGGACTGCTGGTAGCGACGTCGAGCGGATGCGCTCGCACGGTCGACGACGAGGAGCCGACGTCGATGGACGACGGCAGACCGTTGGTGCTGACGACGTTCACGGTGCTGGCCGACATGGCCGCGAACGTTGCAGGCGACCATCTCCGTGTGGAGTCGATCACCAAGGCCGGAGCCGAGATTCACGGGTACGAGCCCACACCCGGCGACCTACGCACTGCCGAAAGCGCCGATCTGATCCTGGACAACGGTCTGGGACTCGAGGCGTGGTTCGAGAAGTTCGTCGAGCGGGTGCCCGCACCGCACGCGGTCGTCAGCGCACACGTGGAACCCGTCTACATCCGCGACGACGCGTATGCGGGCAAGGCCAATCCACACGCCTGGATGTCGCCGGTCGTGGCGGAGACCTACATCACCAACATCGCCGACGCGTTCGTGGCGCTCGACGCTGCCCATGCCGAGGAATACCGTGCCAACGCCGCCGCGTACATCACCGAGCTGCGGTCGGTCGGCGACGAACTGGAATCCGATCTGGCCCAACTTCCGGCGCAGCAACGTGCTCTGGTGACGTGTGAGGGCGCGTTCGGCTATCTGGCCCGCGACTTCGACCTGCAGGAGGCGTACCTGTGGCCGGTCAATGCCGAACAGGAAGGGACACCCAAACAAGTGGTCCGCACCATCGATTTCGTACGTGACAACGACGTGCCTGCCGTCTTCTGCGAGTCGACCGTCTCGGACAAGGCTCAGCTCCAGGTCGCCGAGGACACGGGTGCCCGCTTCGGCGGAAAGCTGTACGTCGACTCCCTCAGCGCCGCCGACGGACCCGTGCCCACCTACCTCGACCTGCTGCGTTACGACGCGCGGCTGATCGCCGACGCGTTGGTGGGCACGCGATGACCCGGCACATCTCGGGTGCGAACCGGGACGGCGCCGCGCTGACCGTCGACGCCGTCGACGTTCGGTACCGAGACGTCGTGGCGCTGGTCGGCGCGAGCCTGACCCTCGCACCCGGACGCGTCTGCGGCCTGGTCGGAATGAACGGATCGGGTAAGTCGACGCTGTTCAAGGCCATCATGGGCGTCGTCAAGACCGATGCCGGTTCGATCACGGTCTTCGGCGGCGACCCCGCCCGGGCCCGCAAAGCCGGGACGGTCAGCTACGTGCCCCAGGCCGAATCGGTCGACTGGACCTTCCCCATCAGCGTCCGGGACGTGGTGATGATGGGTCGTTACGGCAAACAGAACTTTCTCCGAACCCCTCGTGCGGCAGACAGAGCTGCGGTGGACGCGGCCCTGAGACGAGTCGATCTCACCGAGCTCGCCGATCGACAGATCGGGCAACTCTCCGGCGGACAGCGCAAACGGGCATTCGTGGCCCGCGCCATCGCTCAGGAAGCGTCCTTGCTGCTCCTCGACGAGCCGTTCGCAGGAGTGGACAAGAAGACCGAGGCGACGATCACGCGACTCCTCCGAGAACTGGCCGCTCAGGGTGCGTCCGTCCTGGTGTCCACCCACGATCTGCACGCCCTTCCGGAACTGTGCGACGAGGCCATCCTGCTGCAGCAGCGGGTCCTGATGCACGGCAGTCCAGCCGAGGTGTTGCGCCCGGAGAACCTGGCACTGGCCTTCGGCATGGACCCGTCGAAGATCGACGAACTGGGCGCGAGCTCTCCAACGTCGGAAGTGAGCTGAACCGTGTACCTGATCGACTTCGTCGTCAATCCTCTCGAATACACCTTCATGCAGCGTGCGCTGTTGGTGACCGTCACCGCCTCGATCGTCTGCGCAGTGTTGAGCTGCTGGCTCGTACTCATCGGCTGGTCACTGATGGGGGACGCCGTATCGCACGCGGTACTCCCCGGCGTCGCCCTGTCCTATCTGCTGGGTGCGCCGTTCGCCATCGGCGCGCTGCTGTTCGCACTCATCGCGGTCGGTGCCATCGGGGTGGTTCGCAACACCACCATCGTCAAGGAGGACGCCGCGATCGGCGTCGTGTTCACCACGTTGTTCGCCCTCGGCGTCGTCCTGATCTCCAAGTTTCCGAGCCAGATCGACCTCAACCACATCTTGTTCGGAAACCTGCTCGGGGTGTCGCAGTCGGACATGATCCAGGTGTTCGTGCTCGGCGGGCTGGCGTTGGCCGTGATGGTGATCAAGCGTCGCGATTTCACTCTGTTCGCCTTCGACCGCACGCAGGCTCGCGCGGTCGGTATCAATCCGAGCGTGATCTCGGCCGCGATGTTGACGCTGCTCGCGCTGACGACCGTCGTGGCGCTACAGGCCGTCGGCGTCATCCTGGTCGTCGCCATGCTGATCACACCCGGCGCAACCGCATACCTACTCACCCACAGCTTCGGCCGCATGCTGATGATTGCCCCCGCCATCTCGGTGGGCTGCGCCCTGGTCGGTATCTACGCCAGTTTCTATCTCGACGTCTCCTCGGGTGGCAGCGTGGTGCTGGCCCAAGGCCTGGTGTTCGTGCTGGCGTACCTGTTCAGCCCGGCGCAGGGCATCGTCACGCGCGCTCTGCGCCGCCGAGGACAGGTGACGGTGGCTCCGGCCGGGTGAGATGTCTTTTTCCATTGGATTGCCTAAGCTCGGCGACGTGGCGCAACGAAAAGACGATCCAGCTCCGGCCGACGAGGGCGTCCAGCTGTCCGCAGTTGCGCAGGACTACCTCAAGGTCATCTGGACGGCCAGCGAATGGAGTGAAGACTCCGTCAGCACCAAGATGCTCTCCGAACGAATCGGCGTGTCCGCATCCACTGTGTCCGAGGCGATTCGCAAACTGGCCGATCAGGGCATGGTGGACCACGCCCGGTACGGTGCCATCTCACTCACCGAGAAGGGCCGACTGGCGGCCATCGGCATGGTCCGTCGACATCGCCTCATCGAGACCTACCTCGTTCGCGAACTCGGGTACGGCTGGGACGAGGTCCACGACGAGGCAGAAATCCTCGAACATGCGGTATCCGATCTGATGATGGATCGGATAGACGCCAAACTCGGCCACCCCGAACGAGATCCACACGGGGACCCGATTCCGTCGGCCAACGGGTCGATCGACACGCCGTCCGCAACCAGACTGAGCGAGTACCTCGACGGTCAGTCGGGACGAGTGGCTCGTATCTCCGATTCGGACCCCGCGATGCTCCGGTACTTCGATTCGGTCGGCATCGAGCTCGATCTACCGATCACCGTGGTCGAACGACGCGACTACGCCGGCACGGTGGCGATCGAACTCGCCCGACGCGGCAGCACGGAGTCCATCGATCTCGGTCACCGCGCCGCCGAAGCGATCTGGATGGTTCCGGCCACCTGAGCGGTGCAGTCCCCTCGGTCGCAGGGCCGACTCGAACGGGAAATCAGTACCCGCGCAGTGTTGCCGGCCGCACCACCATCACCGAGCTCGCCCGCTTGCCCTTTTCCTGCAGCAACGCGATGGTGTGCCCGGTGGGATCGACAGCCGCGTAGACCCCCTCGATTCCGACGGGATCGAGCCAGCGTCCCTGGCTGAGCGACTCCGCTTCGGCGGCATCGATCTGTCGGTGCGGAAATGCGGTGCGCGCAGCCTCGTCTATATCGAGGCCCACAGCGGGATTCTCGGCCAATTCCTCGAGCGTCACGGCGTGGTCGAGCGTGAACGGCCCGACCCTGGTTCTGCGCAGAACCGTCAGGTGGCCGCCGACGCCCAGTGCTGCGCCGAGATCCCGTGCGAGCGCGCGCACGTACGTCCCCGACGTGCAGTCCACCTCGACATCGAGGTCGACGAACCGGCCATCGGAATCGACGACATCGCGGCGAGCCGTCACGTCGAAGCGAGTGACAGTGACCTTGCGAGCGGCGAGGGTGAACTCCTCACCGGCGCGCGAGAGCTTGTGTGCCCGCTGACCGTCGACCTTGATGGCACTGACACTGGCCGGAACCTGCTCGATGTCACCGGTGAGTGCGGCAACCCCGGCCGCGATGTCCGAATCCGAGACATTCGTGGCCGGGACGTCGGCGAGCACCTCACCCTCGGCGTCATCGGTCGTCGTACTGCGCCCCAGTCGCACGGTGGCGGTGTACGACTTGGTCGTCAGCGTCAGCAGTCCGAGCATCTTGGTCGCCCGCTCCACGCCCAGAACCAGCACCCCGGTCGCCATGGGGTCCAACGTCCCCGCATGACCGACCTTTCTGGTCTGCAACAACTTTCGGCACGACGCGACGACATCGTGGCTGGTGACGCCCGGCCCCTTGTCGACCACCAACACACCGGCACCGACGAGACCGGACGAGATCTTTCCGCGAGCACTCACGAGAGTGCATTGTGCCAGGCGCGACGAGCCGGTCGTCACATCACCGAGATCGCCGTCATCACCAAACCGTCGGACACCATCCATCGACCGTCGAAAGCCGTCAGTGGAGGTCCGGATACGGTGTCGCCCGGGACCAGCAGTTCGGATCGAAACGTTCCCGAGATGTCGTCGCCGGTGCCGGTGCGCTCGAACGTGATGTGCGCGTCCTCGAACCCGAGCCAGCGACCGGTCAGCGGCTCCCAGGCCTTGTACGTCGCTTCTTTGGCGCAGAACAACACTCGATCCCAGTGGACGTCTTCTCGGCCCGCTGTCGAGAGCCACTCGCGCTCGGTTTCGAGGCTGACCGCGTCGAGCACACCGTCGGGAAGAGGTCCGTGTGGCTCGGCATCGATTCCCACCGAGCGAACCTGCATGGCGTAGCCCAGAACGGCACCGCGGTAGCCATCGCAATGCGTCAACGAGCCCACCACTCCCTTCGGCCACTGCGGTGCGCCGGAGGTGCCGCGCATGATCGGCGCGGGCTCCACACCGAGCTTCTGCATCGCCACACGCGCGCAGTGTCGAGCCGAGGTGAACTCACGCTTGCGCTTGTCCACCGCCTTGGCAACCAGCGGCGCTTCGAGTGGGTGCGGCATCAAACCCGGTGGATCGGTGAACAATTCGGCCGAGACGACCCCGTTTGGGAGAATCGATTCGATCACTGGCCTGCCCTCATCTTCTCGACCTCTGCCTCCATCTCGGGCGTCACGGTGAAGTGCCCGCCCCATTTGTTCAACGTGCCCGGCGGATACTCGGGAACCGGAAGAATCTGGCGCAGAACGTTGTTCGGCAGTCCACGCCGCTGCCATTCGCGCGGGTAACCCACCGAGACCTCCTCGAAGCGGACGCCGTCGTAGTAGGTGGTCCGCGGGATGTGCAGGTGGCCGTACACCGAGCAGATCGCATTGTACCTGGTGTGCCAGTCCGCCGTCAGCGTCGAACCGCACCACAGGGCGAACTCCGGGTAGAACAACACCTCGGTCGGCTGACGCACCATCGGAAAGTGGTTGATGAGCACGGTGGGAACCGTGGTGTCCAGCGCGTCGAGGCGCTCGCGGGTGGCGTCGATGCGGGCATGGCACCAGGCATCGCGCGTCGCATACGGCTGAGAGGACAGCAGGAACTCGTCGGTGGCGACGACGTTCTTCTCGCGCGCGATCGCCAGCCCGTGCTCCTTGTCCCGCGCACCCTGCGGGAGGAACGTGTAGTCGTACAGCAGGAACATCGGCACTATCGTCGCGGGTCCACCTTCGCCTTCCCAGAGCAGGTAGGGATCCTCGGGAGTGACGACGTCGATCTCGCGGCAGAGATTGACCAGGTACTCGTACCGAGCCGCTCCGTGGATCTGAACGGGGTCCTTCACCGTCGTCCACAACTCGTGATTGCCCGGAACCCAGATCACTTTCGCGAAGCGGCTGCGCAGCAGCTCGAGCGCCCATTTGATGTCGTCGGTCTTTTCCGAGACGTCTCCGGCGACGATCAGCCAATCCTCGGGTGACTCGGGATGAATGTCCTCGGTGACAGGTCGATTGCCTCGATGTCCGACATGAATGTCGCTCACTGCCCATAACTTGGCTGCCACTGATGATCCCTTCCGATGCACTCGGCCGCCGACGTCGAATCGCCACAACCGCCCGAGAACGTACCAACCTCCAATACTCCCCGGAGATTCCGCAGCGGTGCACGCGGGGTGAACCGCTGCGGTTCGTCGGACGGCTCCGAAAGGAGGGTCCACGCAGCAACGACCGCAGATTCGGGTATATGGTGCCATCCATGACGCTTTTGCGGACACTTACAGGAAACGGCATCGTGCGATGACGGCACCGCCGATACGCGTACGCGACGCCGCCGCACTGCTCGGAGTCAGCGACGACACCGTCCGCCGGTGGATGGACAGCGGGACCCTGCCCTCCCGCGACGACGAGACGGGCCGCAAGGTCGTCGACGCGCGCGCTCTCGCGCAGTACGCCCGCGAGCACGCCGCTCCCCCGCCCGAGGTGGCATCGGGCGGTAGCTCGGCCCGGAACCGACTCGTGGGGCTTGTCACCGACGTGGTCTCCGACGCGGTCATGAGCGAGGTCCGCATGCAGTGTGGGCCGTTCACCATCGTGTCCCTGATGAGCACCCGATCGGTCCAGGAATTGGGGCTCGAACCGGGCTCCATCACCGTCGCGGTCGTCAAGGCCACGACCGTCATTGTCGAAACTCCCTAGAACCGAAGGACGATGTCAGTGAAGAACATTCGAGCGGTTCACGGTGCTCTGGTCGCGGTCGCCCTGATGCTTGCAGGGTGCGCGGCCGACCCCGCTGCCGAGGACGCTCCGCAGGACGGGGGTTCGAGCACGCTGACCGTGTTCGCGGCGGCATCACTGCGCTCGACGTTCACCGCCCTCGGCACCCGCTTCGAGCAGGAACATCCCGGCACTACCGTCGATTTGAGCTTTGCGGGCTCCTCCGATCTGGCCGCGCAACTGGTCAACGGTGCACCTGCCGACGTGTTCGCCTCTGCCGATACCAAGAACATGAGCACAACCGTCGATGCCGGCCTCGTCGCCGGCGACCCGGTCGATTTCGCCTCCAACACCCTCACCATCGTCACTGCCCCGGGTAACCCCAAGGCCGTCCGGTCGTTCGCCGATCTGGCGAAACCCGATGTGCTGACGGTGATCTGCGCGCCGCAGGTGCCGTGCGGCGCGGCCACGGCAGCCGTCGAGAACGCCACCGGAACCGACGTCCCGGCAGTCAGCGAGGAGTCGTCCGTCACCGACGTTCTAGGCAAGGTCACCTCCGGTCAGGCCGACGCCGGACTGGTGTACGTCACCGATGCAACGGGGGCCGCAGACGCCGTCACCGCCGTGCCTTTCCCGGAATCGAGCGGGGCGGTCAACACCTATCCGATCGCAGCATTGAGCGGATCCGACAACGTGGACACGGCCCGCGCCTTCACCGACTTCGTCGCCGGACCGGTCGGCCGTGAAGTGCTGACGCAGGCCGGCTTCGCGGCACCGTGACCGGGCACGCCGCGGGCACAGGTCCGACCGTCGGTGTACCCGGATGGATATTCGTCCCTGCCGCTGCCGGAGCGCTTCTCGTCGTCGCGCCGTTGGCCGCGATGTTCACCCGAATCGACTGGACGAACTTCTTCGGGCTCATCACGTCCGAGTCCGCAGTAGCCGCACTGCTGTTGAGTCTGAAGACGGCCTCGGCGAGCACGGTGTTGTGTGTGCTCCTGGGTGTGCCGATGGCAACGGTCCTCGCCCGCAGTTCGTTTCGCGGTCTGTCGACGCTGCGTTCCCTCGTCGTCCTCCCACTGGTGCTCCCCCCGGTGGTCGGCGGTATCGCCTTGCTCTACACGTTCGGTCGCCAGGGGCTACTGGGCGAACATCTCGATGCCTTCGGAATCCGGATCGCGTTCACCTCGACGGCCGTGGTGCTCGCCCAGGCCTTCGTGTCGTTGCCCTTCCTGGTGGTCAGCGTCGAGGGCGCGCTGCGCACTGCCGGGGACCGATACGACGTGGTGGCCGCAACCTTGGGCGCTCCCCCTACGACGGTCCTGCGCCGCGTCACCCTCCCCTTGATCCTGCCCGGGTTGACGTCCGGAATCGTTCTCGCGTTCGCGCGCGCACTGGGAGAGTTCGGCGCGACCCTGACGTTCGCCGGTTCTCTCGAGGGAGTGACCAGAACCCTGCCCCTCGAAATCTATCTGCAACGCGAGTCCGACCCCGACGCAGCGATAGCCCTGTCGCTCGTCCTCGTCGTCGTCGCGGCAGTGGTGGTCCTGGCCGCTCGCGGTACTCGAACGACGGGAACACCATGAGTTCGCTACACCTGCGCGCCACCGTCGCGGCCCGGGGCGTCGATCTCGAGCTGGATGTCGCCGAGGGTGAAACAACGGCGATCCTGGGACCGAACGGCGCAGGTAAATCCACACTGCTGCAGCTCGTCGCGGGCCTGGTGCCACCCGACGACGGCATCGTCCGCCTGGGCGAGGACGTTCTGACCGACACGACCGCAGGGACGGCCGTTCCGGTGCACGCCCGCGGCATCGCGACTCTGGCACAGGAGACACTGCTGTTTCCTCACATGACCGCACGGACGAACGTCGCATTCGCACCACGTAGTTCCGGCGCCGACCGGAGGACGGCCGGGGCAGTGGCCGATCGATGGCTCGACGCAGTCGGAGCCTCTCACCTGGCCGAGCGCCGCCCGGCACAGCTGTCCGGGGGCCAAGCTCAGCGGGTTGCCATCGCCCGCGCACTCGCCGCCGATCCCCGACTCCTCCTGCTCGACGAACCGCTCGCCGCGCTCGACGTCGACACGGCCCCGGCCATCCGAAGACTGCTGCGCACCGTACTCCGAGAGAACGGTCGTACGGCACTGATCGTCACCCACGATCTGCTCGACGTCGTCGCACTCGCCGATAGCGTTGCCGTCGTCGACGGTGGACGCGTCGTCGAACGCGGTTCGGTCGCCGACGTTCTCACCGCCCCGCGAAGCGAGTTCGGTGCTCGCATGGCCGGGGTCAATCTGATCTCGGGCCACGCACTCACCGTCGGCGACACCACCGCGCTGCGCACGCCGTGGGACACCGTCGTGCACGGCTCGGGGCAACACGGTTCCGGGACGCCGGTGGTCGCAGTCTTCTCCCCCGCTGCCGTTTCGGTACACCTCACCGCGCCGCACGCCAGCCCGCGCAACGTCTTCGAAGTAGTCATCGAGGAGATGGAAGTGCAGGGCTCGGGCATCCGCGTCCGAGCTCGTCCGCACCCCGACGGCACACCGGGTATCGCGGCAGACATCACCGCCGCCGCGGTGTCGGAGCTGGGCCTGGAACCCGGCCGACGGGTGTTCTTCGTCGTCAAGAGCCGCGAGGTGGTGCTGCATCCGGCCCTGGTGTCACGGCGGTGATGCATGCGAACGCGATCAGTCTCGCAGTTGCCGATCGCTACCGGTCACGAGCCATTTACCCGATAGCACTCGACCGGCGACCGCGACCATGCGCAGGCAGACGAACACACCCAGACCCAGCCAGATGCCCACGACACCCCAGTCGAACACCAGGGCAGACCAAATGAACGGCAGGAACCCGACGATCGCACACGCCATCGTGGCGTTACGCAAGAACGCGGCATCGCCGCTGCCCAACAGCACCCCGTCCAACGCGAACACCACACCGGCGACCGGAATGATCGCCACGAAGATCCACCAGATCGCCTGCATCTGATCGATCACCGAGACGTCGGTGGTGAACAATCCCGGGACGACCGGCTGCCCGGCGGCGAACACCGCGGCCAGGATCACCGCGAAGACCGTCGACCATGCCGTCAACCGGCGAGCGAGCGCACGCGCATCCTCGGTCCTGCCCGCACCCAGGGCCGCTCCCACGAGTGTCTGCGCGGCGATGGCCAACGAGTCGAGCATCAACGACACCAGGTTCCACAGATGCAGCACCACCTGATTTGCCGCCACCGATGCGGCACCGAATCTCGACGCGACCGCTGCGGCAGACAGGAAGCACGCCTGGAATGCGAGACTGCGCACGATCAGATCGCGGCCGAGTACCAGCTGCGCCCGCATGACCGACCAGCGCGGGCGCAACGGCGCACCCGACCGCCCGAGGGCACCGACGAACAGAGCGCCTGCGACACCTTGGCCGATGACGTTCGCAACGGCCGAGCCCACCAATTCGAGCCGGGGAAATCCGAGCAGGCCGTGGACGAGGAGTGGACACAGCACCGCCGACACGCCGAAACCGAGCACGACGAACCGCAATGGTGTCGTCGTGTTCTGCACGCCGCGCATCCAGCCGTTCCCGGCCAGCGATATCAGAATGAACGGCACCCCCACCAGCGCCACGCGCAGCCACAGCAGTGCCTCCGCGGCAATGTCACCGCCACCGGCCAGTAGCGACACGACGGGGGCGGCGAACAACTGGACCACGAGGACGATCGCGAGACCGATCGCCACCGCCAGCCACGTCGCCTGAACCCCTTCCCCGACGGCGTCGCGCTCACGACCGGCACCGTGCATGCGCGCCGCACGCGCAGTGGTTCCGTAGGACAGGAAGGTCAGCTGCGTGCTGACCTGAGCGAGGACGAGCCCCCCGATCGCCAGGCCGGCCAGAGCCAACGCGCCGAGCCGGCCGACGACCGCCGCGTCGAACAGGAGGTAGAGGGGTTCGGCGGCCAGAACTCCGAGCGATGGAAGCGACAGCCCGAGAATTCTGCGAGCCGTGACAGGGGTGGAACTCACGACGCCGACAAGGCCTCACGGAGCGCATCGACCACGTCGGGGAGCTCACCGGTCGCGGTGTAGCCCGCGGCGTTGTGATGTCCACCGCCGCCGAGCCCGGTCGCCACTGCAGATACGTCCACCTGCGTCTTGGATCTGAGCGACACAACCCAGACCGACCCGAAATCCTGCTGCTTCAACACCGCAGCCACCTCCGCCTCGGAGGTGGTCCGCACGATGTCGATGACACTCTCGATCTCCTCCGACCTCAGACCGGCCGAATCCTCGCTCCGGATGACGGCGTACACGAGCCCCTTTCCGCCCGCCGCGTCGGGCAGCAGCTCGGCCGAACCCAGTACCGCCCCGAGCATCGGCAGCCAGTCGAAGGGGTGCGTATCGAGGAGGCGACGGGCGATACGTGCACCGTCGATGCCGGTCGCGAGCAATCTCTCGGCGAGCAGATGCGAACCCGGCCGCACCCACCGGAACGACCCGGTATCGGTGACCAGACCCGCGAACAGCAGATGCGCCAGGTCCGCATCGATGTCGACACCCCACCGATCCAGCAGGCGGACGATCACGGCCGTGGTGGACTCGGCGGACGCGTGGACGACGTTCAGTGTTCCGAACCGCGTGTTGCTCCGGTGATGGTCGATGACCAGGGACTCCGATGCGGAGTCGAGTCGCTCGCCGAGCGAACCGAGTCGACCTCGGCTTCCGGCGTCCACTGTGACCACCAGATCGACCGATTCGGCCACCTTCTCCGGCTCCACCAGCAGATGCCGGTTCGGTAGCTCTTCCATCGATTGAGGCAGAAACGCGGGCGCGGCGAACGCCACCTGCACCTGCGCGCCGCGACGTTCGAGTACCGAACCGATTGCCAATCCGCTGCCGATCGTGTCGGCATCCGGCTGGACATGGCAGAGCACGGTCACCGAGGAAGCGCGCTCGAGCATCTCGATCGCACGCGCCAGATCCTCGTCCAGCTCGAACTCCGAACCAGAGCCATCGGACATCTCAGTCGGCTTCGGCTGGCTCGACGGCTTCTGCATCGCCGCGATCCGCGGGGGACTCCTCGCGGGGAGCCTTGTAGGGGTCCGGGTCTCCGGCAGGCTTCGCGTTCGCCCGGGCGCGAGCCAGCTCCTCGTCGGCTGCGCGAGCGCGTTCGAGCAGCTCTTCCATGTGCCGGGCGGTGTCGGGGACGGTATCCGTCACGAACGTCAGCGTCGGAGTGAACCGCACACCGGTACCGGCTCCGACCTTCGAGCGGAGAACGCCCTTGGCCTTCTCCAGACCCGCCGCAGCTCCCTGCAGATCGGGCGGGGTATCGAGATCCTCGCCCATCACCGTGTAGTACACCGTGGCGTCGTGCAGGTCTGCCGTCACCTTCGTGTCGGTGATGGTCACGAACGCCAACCGTGGATCTTTGATCTCGTGGTCGATCGCCGTCGCAACGATAGCGGCGATTCGCTTGGACAACTTACGAGCCCTGGCCTGATCCACCACGACAATCACACTCCTCTTTCATGGCCGGACGTCACTGCAGTGCGACGTCTCGGCGATTACGCTCCAACATTCGCCGAACACGTTCGACGAACTCCCCGATCTAATCCTCGGGGCCGAAAATTCTTCGGCGTACTGCCAACAGTTCCAGATCCTGACGCTCGGCGACGTGCCGCTCGCACTCGTCGAGCTTGTCGTGCAACAGGTCGACGTTCGTGCCCGCCGCTGCCACGCCCAACATCGAACGCCGAATACGTTCTCGCTCACCGGTTTCGGCGGCAGACACTCCCAGCCTCTGCAGATCGCCGAGAACCGGTTCCACCATCGACCGTTTCTCGGCGAGCGAACGCACGTCCCCCAACAACACGTCCAACTCCAAAGCACCCAGATACACGCTGACGTCGCCCCTTCGATCAGCTCCGACGACAAAGCCGGTGGCGGTACATATGTCGTACCACCACCGGCTCGTCCCCGGAGTGCAGTGTCACTCCCCTGGCTTCACCACCGAGCCGACGCGACCGGGAACGGAGCTGTTCAGCTCCGGACCTGTTCTAGTCGCGCGGCTTTTCACGGAGCTCGTACGCCTCGATGACATCGCCCACCTTGATGTCGGAGTACGTCACCGTCAAACCACACTCGTATCCCTCACGAACCTCGACTGCGTCGTCCTTCTCGCGGCGAAGCGAGGAGATCGTCACGGTCTCGGCCACGACCGCATTATCACGGAGCAGGCGCGCCTTGGCGTTGCGACGGATCGTACCGGAGGTGACGAGGCAACCGGCGATGTTTCCGACCTTCGAGGAACGGAACAGCGCGCGGATCTCGGCCTGGCCCAGAGCGACCTCTTCGTAGATCGGCTTGAGCATGCCCTTGAGGGCCTTCTCGATCTCGTCGATGGCCTGGTAGATCACCGAGTAGTACCGAATGTCGACGCCCTCGCGGTTGGCGAGTTCGGTTGCCTTGCCCTCGGCCCGCACGTTGAAGCCGATGATGATCGCGTTGGATGCCGACGCCAGGTTGACGTTGGTTTCCGTGACGCCACCGACACCGCGGTCGATGACGCGCAACTCGACTTCGTCGTCGATCTGAATACCGAGCAAGGCCTCTTCGAGCGCCTCGACGGTTCCCGAGTTGTCACCCTTGAGGATCAGGTTGAGCTGCGAAGTCTCCTTCAGAGCTGCATCGAGATCGTCGAGGCTGATGCGCTTGCGACTCTTGGCCGCCAGAGCATTGCGCTTACGGGCATTACGGCGATCGGCGATCTGACGGGCGATCCGGTCCTCGTCGACGACCAGAAGGTTGTCGCCTGCACCGGGCACCGACGTGAAGCCGATGACCTGAACGGGCCGGGACGGCATCGCTTCGGTGACGTCCTCGCCGTGCTCGTCGACCATACGACGCACGCGGCCGTAGGCGTCGCCGGCGACGATCGAGTCACCGACGCGCAGCGTTCCGCGGGCGATGAGCACGGTGGCCACCGGACCGCGACCGCGGTCGAGGTGTGCCTCGATGGCGACACCCTGGGCATCCATGTCCGGGTTGGCACGCAGATCGAGTGACGCATCGGCCGTCAGCAGCACCGCTTCGAGGAGGGCATCGATGTTGGTGCCCTGCTTGGCGGAGATGTCGACGAACATCGTCTCGCCGCCGTATTCCTCGGCGACCAGACCGTATTCGGTCAGCTGCTGCCGGATCTTGTCCGGGTTCGCGCCTTCCTTGTCGATCTTGTTGACCGCGACCACGATCGGCACGTCGGCCGCCTGGGCGTGGTTGATGGCTTCGACCGTCTGCGGCATGACACCGTCGTCGGCCGCGACCACGAGGATCGCAAGGTCGGTGGCCTTGGCACCACGAGCACGCATGGCCGTGAAGGCCTCGTGACCGGGGGTGTCGATGAAGGTCACGAGACGCTCGTTGCCTTCGAGCTCGGTCAACACCTGGTACGCACCGATGTGCTGCGTGATGCCGCCGGCCTCGCCTTCGCGCACCGTGGTGTTACGAATCGAGTCGAGCAGTCGAGTCTTACCGTGATCGACGTGGCCCATGACGGTGACCACCGGGGGACGCTGCTCGAGATCTTCCTCGCCGCCGGCATCTTCGCCGTAGGTGAGATCGAACGAATCGAGCAGTTCGCGATCCTCGTCCTCGGGACTGACGACCTGCACGACGTAGTTCATCTCGCCGCCGAGAAGCTCCAGCGTCTCGTCGTTGACCGACTGCGTCGCGGTGACCATCTCACCGAGGTTGAACAGTGCCTGCACGAGTGCAGCGGGGTTGGCGTCGATCTTGTCTGCGAAGTCCGACAGCGATGCTCCGCGGGCGAGACGAATGGTCTCGCCGTTGCCGCGGGGCAGCCTGACGCCGCCGACTGCGGGAGCCTGCATGCTCTCGTACTCGGCGCGTTTCGCCCGCTTCGACTTGCGACCGCGGCGGACTGCTCCGCCGGGCCGGCCGAACGCACCTGCTGCTGCGCCACGCTGACCGGGACGGCCACCGCCGCCGGGACGGCCACGGAAGCCACCTGCGGGAGCGCCGCCTGCCGGTGCACCACCGGGAGCGCCGGGAGCGCCACCGCCGCGGTAGCCACCGCCACCGCCGCCGCCCGGACGTCCACCCGGTGCGCCGCCGGGGCGACCGGGACGGCCTGCTGCGGGGCCGGGACGTGCCGAACGAGTCGGCATCGCACCCGGATTGGGGCGAGGAGGCATGGAGCCCGGGCTGGGCCGAGGTCCGGCCTGACCCGGTGCGGGACGGGGGCCGCCCTGTCCGGGAGCCGGACGAGCGCCGCCTGCCGGTGCGGCCGGGCGGGGTCCGCCCTGTCCGGGAGCCGGTCGTCCGCCGCCGGGGCGCGGAGCACCGGCACCGGGAGCGGGTCGCGGGGCCGGTCGTTCGACCGGAGCCGACGAGTACGGGTTGTTTCCGACGCGCGGAGCCTTCGGGCCGGGCTTGGGGCCAGGACCAGCGGGCTTGGGGGCGGCCGGAGCCGACGCGGTTGCCTCGGCCGACGCGGCAGGTGCCTGCTCGACCGGAGCAGCGGGTGCTGCCGGACGAGGGGTGGGCGCAGCCGGTGCCGGCGTGGGCGCAGCGGCCGGTGCCGAAGGGGCAGCGGGAGCTACCTCTGCGGGCGACTGCGCTGCCGGAGCTTGCGCTGCGGGTGCCTGTGCAGCGGGGGCCTCGGGCTCGGCCGGGCGGGATGCCGGCTTGGGTCCGGGACGAGGTCCACTCGGCTTTGCTGCGCCGGGCTTCGCGGCGGAATCCGACGCACGATCTGCTGCTGCGCGACCGTTGGGTGCTGCTGCACCGGACGCCGGCGCGTCCGCGTTTGCGGACGGGAAGGATTCACGAAGTCGACGAGCCACGGGGGCTTCGACTGTGGATGATGCGGACTTGACGAACTCGCCTTGCTCTTTGAGCCGTGCGAGTAGTTCCTTACTGGTGACACCGAGTTCTTTTGCCAACTCGTGCACGCGGGCCTTGCCTGCCACTGCTCTCCTCACTGAGAGGCCGAGCGAGGCTTGGTGCCCGCACGACCTCGGGTTATCTCCGATGGACGTTCATCGTTGGTGCTTCACGGTGTGCTCATCAGTGCTGTTGCCTGTTCTTGTCGACGGGTGTTGCTCTTGTCGTGTTCTCGCCGTGCAGCCGTTCGTGCTCGTCGAGCACGTCCGATACTGCGGACGATTCCACATTTCCCGATATCCGAAACGCGCGGCCGAAGACTCGGCGACGTTCCGCATTGTGCAGGCATTCTCGGTTGTAGTGCAACCAAGCACCACGACCGGACATCGAATGCCGGACGTCGGGGACGAGAGCGAATTCGTACGAACCAGCTTCTCGAACCACGATCCTCAACAGATCGGCGGCCGGCACTCGCTCCCTGCACCCGACACATGTACGAATCGGCCGGCTTGTCACAACCGGATTCTCGCGTTCACGTCTCCGAGCGGAGAGGTCGTTACCGAACCATCGACCACTCTACCGCTGTATTGCCTCGATCTCCGCATTCCGGCCCTAGGCGCTGGTCGTCTCGGGTGCCGCCGCGTCACTGCGGATGTCGATACGCCAACCGGTCAATCGAGCGGCAAGTCGAGCGTTCTGCCCTTCCTTGCCGATCGCCAGCGACAACTGGTACTCCGGGACCACCACTCGCGCCGCGCGAGCGGCTGCGTCCACCACGGTCACAGACACAACCTTCGACGGCGACAGTGCATTCCCGACGAACGTCGCCGGGTCCTCGTCGAAGTCGATGATGTCGATCTTCTCGCCGGCCAGTTCGCTCATCACATTCCGCACGCGCTGCCCCATCGGCCCGATACATGCACCCTTGGCGTTCAGGCCCGAGACCGTCGACGCGACCGCGATCTTCGAGCGGTGCCCTGATTCACGCGCTACCGCCACGATGTCGACCGAACCGTCGGCGATCTCGGGCACCTCGAGCGCGAACAACTTGCGCACCAGATTGGGGTGTGTGCGCGAGAGCGTGATCTGCGGGCCGCGGTTGCCCCGCGCGACTCCGACGACGTAGCACTTGATGCGCTCACCGTGCTCGTACGTCTCCCCCGGAACCTGCTCGGCGGGCGGAAGCAGGCCGTCGGCCCCGTTCGCCTCGCTGCCGATCCGGACGATGACGGTGCCCTTGGCGTTGGCGCGCGTATCGCGCTGAATGACGCCGTTGACGATTTCACCCTCGTGGGTCGAGTACTCCCCGAAGGAGCGCTCGTGCTCCGCATCGCGCAAGCGCTGCAGAATCACCTGACGAGCGGTGGTGGCAGCGATCCGGCCGAAGCCTTCCGGCGTGTCGTCCCACTCGGAGATCAGATTGCCCTCGGCGTCGAACTCCTTGGCCATCACCCGGACGGAACCGGTCTTGCGATCGACGTCGATTCGCGCGTTGGACTGGTGCCCCTCGGTATGCCGGTAGGCGGTCAACAGCGCGGTCTGGATCGTCGAGATCACCATCTCGATCGGAACGCCCTTGTCCGCCTCGATGGCGCGCAGAGCTGCAATATCGATATTCACTTGTCCGACCCTTCTTCCGGTGCTTCCACATTCACGATTTCGTCGGTGTTCGCGGGTGACGGCCTACCGCCCACCACGCCGCCCGCAAGATCCATCTCTTCTGCGGTCGGCCGCGAAAATTCTACCTGCACAACAGCTTTCACAACATCGGCCAGCGCGATCGATCGTGTCGAGAGAACTCCCTTGTCCTTGATCACGAGGGCAACCGAGTCACCGTCGAGAAGTCCGACGCGGCCCTCGACCTTGCCGTCGGCGAGTTCGATCCGCACCTTGCGACCACGCGCGCGACGCCAATGCCGTGGTTGTGTCAACGGGCGATCGATTCCGGGAGTGGTGACCTCGAGGGTGTACGGCGCTTCGCCGAAATCGGTC
This sequence comes from Rhodococcus sp. NPDC077669, assembly GCF_040686915.1. Lineage (NCBI taxonomy): Bacteria > Bacillati > Actinomycetota > Actinomycetes > Mycobacteriales > Nocardiaceae > Rhodococcus > Rhodococcus sp. NPDC077669. The sequence goes on from NZ_JBFBMD010000002.1 coordinate 224,551, forward strand.
ACGCCGTCGAACACATCGGAGATCACCCGGCTCAACTCCGGCAGCGCGTCGAGGTCGACGCCGTCTTCACGGTCGACCATGATGCGCACGGCACTGTGCTTACCGGCAGCGACCACGTTCACGTCCTCGAGGTCGTAGCCCCGATCTCGAACCAGGTCGCCGAGCAGTTCGACAACCCTTTCCTGGGACGGAACAGGCATGTCGCGAACTCCTCGTGTGTAGTTGTCGGCAATGCGGCACAGGTGCGCCGGACCGCGTTTGGTGAACCAACAGACTACCGCCCCGCAGGTGGTGCTCGCGACCACGCACGGCCGAGGCGACACACGGGCACGGCGCGTGTCGCCTCGAGGGTCCGACACGGTCGAGGGTCTGGCACGATATCGGGGTGCCCACGCCGACCGCCCCTCTCTCGTTGAACAGACGTGGGTTGTTCCGGCTCGCCGGTGCCGCCGTACTCACAGCGGCCACGGCGTCGACCGTCACGGCTTGCGGCGCGGAGGAAATCTCCGGTCCCGCACTCGATTCTCTGACGGCACAGTTGCGCTCCGCTCGCTCCGACGCCGCGGCTGCGTCTTCGGCGGCAACGGTCGCTCCCGATTACGCAGGAGCTCTCGGCGTGGTCGCGGCCCAGCGGACCGAACATGCGGATGCACTCGAGACCGAGATCGCCCGGGCTACCGGAGCGACCACCGACACCTCGTCGGCGACTGCCACGACGACCACGAGCGCGGCCCAGTCCGCGCCGCCACCCGATCTCGGCGCGGTGCGCGATGCGCTGACCGCCTCGGCACGCAGTGCGGCGACCGCCGCCCGCGACGAAAGCGGTTATCGCGCCGGCCTTCTCGGGTCGATCAGTGCCTCGTGCACGGTGTTCGCTCAGGTGGTACTCGCATGAGCGATCTCGGACCCGAACAACAGGGGCTCTTCGATGCACTCGTCGCCGAGTACGCAGCCGTCTTCGCGTACGGGATCGTCGCGGCGTTCTCCAACCCGACCCGAGCAGACATGGTGGCCGCGTGCACCGCGGCACACCGAGCGCGTCGAGACTCGACCATCGACGCACTCCGCGCGGCCAGCGTCACAGCGCCCCTGCCCGATCCGGCATACGCGTCTCCGTTTCCGGTGACCGATGCGATCTCGGCTGTGCAGCTCGCTGTTCAGGCAGAGATCGACACGAGTGTGGCGTGGCGCTCGGCCGTCGAGCGCAGTCGATCCGGCGGCACTCGCGAGATGGGCGTCCAGGCACTGACCGAGGCCGCGATCAGACTGGCCACATGGCAGCAGATCCTCGGCGTCACACCGTCGTCGACGGCTTTTCCCGGTCAGCCGTGACCACGTCGTCCGCCGGACCGGCGGAACGACCCGGCATGAACAGTGCCGCAACCAATCCGATCGCCACCGCCCCTGCGCCTACGAGTAGAGCGGGTGCCAACGCGTCGGTGTATCCAGCGGGGGTGAGTGATCCTCCGTTTCCGATGAACACCGCCGTCAGGACGGCGATTCCGAGCGCAATTCCCACCTCCCGCACAGTGGAGTTCGCACTGCTCGCCGTGGCGTGATCGTCGTCGTCCATGTCTCGCAACACTGCGGTCGCCGAGGGCGCGAAGGTCAACCCCATGCCGACTCCGGCCATCAACAGCGCGGGCACCATCGACAGGTAGGCGGTGTCGGGTCCGAGGATCAGTGCCATCCACACCAGTGACAGCGACTGCAACGCCAGTCCGGACACCAACAAGCCGCGCAGGCCGACTCGATCGGCCACGAGACCCGCAATGGGTGCGACCACCATAGGCGCGGCGGTCCAGGGCAATGTGCGAAGGCCCGCCTCGAACGGGCTGTAGTGCATCACTATCTGCAGGTACTGAGCAAGCAGGAACACGGCCCCGAACATGCCGAGCGAGAACGTGATTCCGATGATGTTCGCCAGCGTGAAACTGCGTGATCGGAAGAGCGTCAACGGCAGTACCGAGAACGGGGTTCGCCATGCTCGGGAGACGAACGCGAGGAGAAGCACCGCAGAGCCGACGAAGCTCGCGAGCACGGTGGTCGATGCCCATCCGTCGTCGTTGCCGTGGACCACCGCCCACACGAGCAAGAACACCCCGCCGCCCGCGAGCACCACACCCAGTAGATCGAGAGGTTGCCTGCGTCCGGTCGACTCGGTCAGGGCGATGTACGCCAGCGGTACCGCGACGAGCGCCACCGGGACGTTGATCCAGAAGATCGCCTGCCAGGAAATACCGTCGACGACCGCACCACCGACGACAGGCCCGAGTGCGACACCGAGGCCCGAGACACCGCCCCAGATTCCGATTGCCATGGCGCGCTTGGCAATCGGGACGACAGCTGCGAGCAGAGTCAGTGACAGCGGCATGATCGCCGCGGCACCGAGGCCCTGTATCGCCCGCGCGGCGATGAGCATTGCCGGACTCGTGGCGAGCGCGCTGGCCACGGAGGCCGCGGTGAACAGCGCTATCCCGCCGAGGAACACCGCGCGCCTGCCCCAGCGATCGCCCAAGGTTGCTGCAGTGAGCATGAATGTCGCGAAGCTCAGTGTGTAGGCGTTGAGGAACCACTGCAGCTGTCCGACCGACGCATTCAGATCCTGCTGAACCACCGGCAGCGCGCTGGTCATCACCAGATTGTCGAGGGTCGCCATGAACATGGGCAGGGATGCGGCGACGATTCCCAGCCACACCGGAATAGACCGAGCGGCGGGGTGCACTGCAGGCGGAGAGGCTGTAGCGGTCATGGCGAACGTCCCGTCTCGAGTTTGTAAGCATCGAATGATTACTTATGATGCGACCGTAAGTTATCGACTGATAACCTGTCAACATGTCCGACACTCCCACGCCCAAGCCCCGAGCAACCCGAATGGACGCGGCCGACCGTCGAGAACTCGTCCTCGACGCCGCGACACGAGCGTTCGCACGCGGGGGCTTTGCCGGGACGAGCACCGATGCGGTGGCCAAGGAAGCGGGCGTGTCGCAGCCGTATGTGGTTCGGATGTTCGGAACCAAAGTCGAATTGTTTCGGCTGGTCTTCCAACGCTCCATCGACGGCATCATGACGGCATTCGACGCAGTGCTCGCTTCGGGGCCTCTGGACCCAGCGGACGACGAGACCTGGGCCGACCTGGGCGGTGCCTACGCCGATCTGGTGGCCGATCGCGACCTCTTGATGGTCATGATGCACGGGTTCGGTGCAGGGTCGGTACCCGAGATCGGCCGCCAGGCACGAGAAGGAATGGGCGCGATCTACAACCAGATCCGCAGCGGTACCGGGTGTTCGGAAGATCAGGCTCGGCAGTTCATCGCACACGGAATGCTGCTCAACGTCTTGTTGTCGATGCAGGCACCGGAGCATCCGGAGGACAGCGAGGGACTGCACGAGATGACGATGTGCGCGTTCGGAACCAAGCTCGTCCCAGCCGATTCCGGACAGCTGTGACGCCTAGGGACGCATCTCGTACCGACCGTCGTACGTGACGACGTCGTTCCAGACCGTCTCGAATCTTGCTGCGTCCACCACCGGCTTGCGTACGGCGTCCAGCGCCCATTTCTGCTGCGCATCGGTCGACGACGGCTTTCCGTACAGCGCGACGGCGTAGCCGGAGAAGTCCCTGATCTGGAAGTCGAAGATCTGGTCCAGCATGTCGGTGGAGATCTCGTCGGCCTGTTCGAGGATCAGGTGGCCGTAGACGACGAGTGAGAACAGATGCCCCACCACGAGCAGGAAGTCGAGGTCCTGTTGCTGCGACTCGTCGGGGGCGCACTCGGCGAGGAACGACGCGAACGCCTGGGCCTGCTCGTAGAAACGACCCACGTTGGGAACACCGGAATGCTTGCGATACACCGGGTTCCAATCGTGGAACCGAACCGAACTCGCGCCGCGAGCGGGGCCTTGGGCGAAGAAGAATCCGTCGTCGACGGCGTCGGTGAACCTGGTGACCTCCGCCTGATCGGTGGGCGAGAACATGTATGCCGGCATGAACTTGAGCATCAGGGCGACGTTGACATGCACCGTTCCCTCGAGTTTCGGCAGTGTTCCGATCAGTTGCGCGGCTTCACGGAAGTAGGTGTTCTTCTCGTACCCCTTGGCGGCGATGACGTCGTGCAGCAAGCGGACCACCGTCTCGCCCTCGGACGTCACCTTGGCCTTGGTCATGGGGTTGAACAACAGGTAGCGCCGGTCGCCGGGACCCGCAGCGCGGAAGTAGTCCAGCGCACGCGCACTGAACAGCTTCATGGCGGTCAGCCGCGAGTAGGCATCAACGAATGCACTGCGCACATGGGGGAATTCGGTGACACGGTTGCCGTACAGAATCCGATTGTTGGCGTGTGTGATCGCCTCGTAGAACGCGTGCTCGCAGATGCCGATCGAGCCGGTGCAGAGGTTGAACTTGCCGACGTTGACTGTGTTCAGTGCAGCCGAGAACGCGTCGGGTCCGGTATGCAGAATGTCCTCGCCGCGAACGGGATAATTCTCGAGCGAGAAGGTGCTGACGTACATCTGGCCGTGAACGACGCTCTCGCGCAACCGATACGCGGGATGCGAGCTGTCGGCGACGAAGAAGACGTACGACTCCGGCCCGTCGATGTCGGTGCGTCTACCGAACACCGACACCATGCCCGCCACGTTGCCGTTACCGATGTAGTACTTCTCCCCTGACACGGTGAACTCGAGGTCGTCGTCGGCGGAGGGGGTCAACAGCATGTCGGTGGAGTAGACGTCGGCACCGTGTGCGCGCTCGGACAATCCGAATGCCATGACGCCGCCGCGGTCGAGCTCACGCGCTGCGCGGCGCTTGGCGTCGTCGTTGTCGCTCATCCAGATCGGGCCGAGGCCGAGCACCGTGACCTGCCAGGTGTACCAGTAGGCCAAGCCGTAGAACCCGAGAATTTCGCTCAGAGCAGCGTTGCGGGCAGCGTCCCAACGAGCGTTGGGCAACCCGTTCGCGTATTCGGCCGGCGTCGAGAACGTGGCGAACAGTTTCTGGGCTGCGACGAACTCGAGGAAGTCGGCGGGCCAGACTCCTTCGAGATCGTCGGCGAGCAGCCTGGCCTTACCGCGATCCTCGAACCAATCGATCAGTGCGCGGAGCTGACGACGAGACTCCTCGTCGAGCTCGGCGGGATCGAAAGTTGTCGGATCGAACAGCGCAAACTGAGCCACGGTGTGACCTCTCCTAGTCGTGTGACCCGAAGCTACCAGCGAGTAGACCGGCGCGTGGGGAGATCGAGCGTGGAGAGATCGGGACGGGCTGTTACGTGGTGGCGCGCACCGCGGCGACGATCTCGTCGACCGCGGAATCGATGTCGAGTTCACGGCTCTCACCCGAGAAGCGGTCCCGGATTTCGACCCTGCCATCGGCCCAACCGCGGCCGAGGACGACGACGAGCGGAACACCGATCAGTTCGGAGTCCTTGAACTTCACGCCGGGCGAGGCCTTGCGGTCGTCGAAGAGAACCTCGATGCCCTGCGAATCGAGTTGCGTTGCAATGGATTCTGCGCCGGCGCGCGCGGCCTCGTCCTTGTTCGCGATCACCAGATGTACGTCGGCGGGTGCTACCTCCGACGGCCACCGAAGGCCCTTGTCGTCGTGCATCTGCTCGGCGATGACGGCCACCAGACGGGAGACACCGACGCCGTAGGAACCCTGTACGAGTCGCACGGGCTTGCCGGTCTCGCCGAGTACGTCGACCGAGAATGCATCGGTGTACTTGTAGCCCAACTGGAAGATGTGCCCGATCTCGATTCCGCGAGCGCTGACCAGCGGCCCCTGTCCGTCGGGTGACATGTCCCCGTCACGCACCTCGGCGGCCTCGATGGTGCCGTCGGGAACGAAGTCGCGGCCGGCCACGAGGTTCACCACGTGCTTGCCCTGCACATCGGCACCGGTGATCCACGATGTTCCGTTCACCACCCGGGGGTCGACGAGGTAGCGAACTCCGTTGGCCTGCAGCGCACGTGGCCCGATGTATCCCTTGATCAGGAACGGGTGAGCAGCAAAGTCCGCGTCGGTCAGCAATGCGAATTCGGCAGGCTCTAGCGATGCTTCGAGACGCTTCTCGTCCACCTCACGGTCACCGGGCAGGCCGATGGCCAGCAGCTCCCACTCGCCACCGGCGGACCGCACCTTGAGCAGGATGTTCTTGAGCGTGTCGGCACCGGTGACGGCACGACCCAGATCTGCGCCGTTCGCCCACTCGACCAGCGTCGCGATGGTGGGAGTGTTGCCCGTCTCGTAGTCGACCGCGGCAGGCTGCCCCTCGATGGCGATGGGGTCCGGTGCCGGGGTAGTGACGGCCTCGACGTTGGCCGCGTATCCCGATTCGATGCACCGAACGTAGGTGTCCTCGCCGATGTCGCTCTCGGCCAGGAATTCCTCGGACGCACTTCCGCCCATCGCGCCGGACGTCGCGGCGACGATGACGTAGCTGACCCCGAGCCTGGCGAAGATGCGCTGGTAAGCGTCGCGGTGTGCGGCGTAGGACCGCTTCAGTCCGTCCTCGTCCATGTCGAAGGAGTAGGAATCCTTCATGACGAACTCGCGTCCGCGCAGAATGCCGGCGCGAGGACGCTCTTCGTCGCGATACTTTGTCTGAATTTGGTACAGCGTGACCGGCAGGTCCTTGTAGGAGTTGTATTCGGCCTTGACCGTCAACGCGAACAACTCTTCGTGGGTCGGACCGAGCAGCATGTCGTTGCCCTTGCGGTCCTGCAACCGGAACAATGCGTCCCCGTATTCGGTCCACCGGTTCGTCGTCTCGTACGGCTCACGCGGCAGCAGGGCGGGCAGCGAAATTTCCTGTGCCCCGATGGCGTTCATTTCCTCGCGCACGACGCGTTCGACCTGTCGCAGCACTCGGAGACCCAGCGGCAGCCACGAGTAGACGCCCGGCGCGATACGACGAACGTAGCCGGCGCGAACCAACAGCTTGTGGCTGTCGACCTCGGCGTCGGCCGGGTCGTCGCGAAGGGTACGAAGGAACAGCTGCGAAAGACGGGTGATCACGGGTTGTCAGACTAGTCGGTGGTGCAGCGCCTGCGGATAGGCGGCCGCGAAGTGAGTAGCCTTGACCCCCGTGCTGATTCTGCTGCCTCCCTCCGAGACGAAGTCCGACGGCGGTTCCGGAGCACCTCTCGATCTGGACCGGTTGTCGTTGCCGTCCCTGCTTCCGCTCCGCCGAACGCTTGCCGACGCCCTGGTCCGGCTCTCCGACGACGTCGACGCGTCCATCACCGCTCTCGGTCTCGGTCCGACCCAGGTGGACGAGATCGAACGAAACGCTCGCCTGTTCGCCTCGCCCACCACTCCGGCCCTGCGCCGGTACACAGGAGTGCTGTACGACGCTCTCGGGGCGTCGACCTTCACCCGTGCCGGACGCGCGCGTGCGGATGCCAGGCTGTGGATCGGGTCGGCACTGTTCGGGGCCGTTCGCGCGTCCGACCCGATTCCGTCCTATCGACTCTCCGGCGGGTCGTCCATTCCGAACTTCGGGACGTTGCGAGCGCACTGGAAGCCTCGACTGTCCGAGGCCCTTCTCACCGAGGCCGAGGGAATCGTCGTCGACCTCCGGTCCGGCACCTATCAACAGCTCGGGCCCATCCCCGGGGCGATCACGGCAACGGTGCTCACCGAGAAGCCCGACGGCAGTCGTTCGGTGGTGAGCCACTTCAACAAGCATCACAAGGGATTGCTCGCACGCGCGCTGACCCTGACCACGGCCGAGCCCAAAGATGTGAAAGCTGTTGCGCGCGTGGCGTCGAAAGCTGGTCTTCGAGTCGAAGTGGCGTCGGACACCGAACTGATCGTGCTCACCGAATGAGCGCCGTTCCGGAACTGCTGCGACAAGGAGCCGACGCATCCGTCGGCAAGAACAAGAGTCAACGCATCGCCGACGACATCGCCGATCGTCTGGTCTCGATGCAAGCGAACGAACTCGGCACGCTGGCACTGACCAACATGGTCGGCACGCTGTACGAGAACGGTTGGCAACCACTGGATCTGATGCATGTGGTCCGGCGTCAGCACACGGTGGCCGTGACGAATCTCGCTGCCGCGGCGCTGCTGCACCATGCCGATCTCATCGAAGCGGACTCCCGCGCCCCGCACGATTGGGTCGATCAGATGTCGGCGATCTGCGAACAGTTCCCGACGGTCGCAGCCCGAGTGGACGCCACTCCCGACTTCCTCACGGCGTACCTCGTGGCGTCCGGCAAGTCCGACTACATCGCCGCCAGCGATCAGTGGCTCGACGTGCTCACGCTGCTCGGCCAGTGGCAAACCCTCCCCCGTTGGCCGCAACTGGGTGCCAAGCCTTCGCAGTGGCCCCGCACACGCTCGTCGGTGCCGACGACCACCGGCTCGGATTCACCGAACAGCAAGATGCTGGCCAAGATTCGCGGTCTGCTGGCCAAGGCCGATGCCACCGATTTCGCGGAGGAAGCCGAGACGCTGACCGCCAAGGCGCAGGAGTTGATGACGCGATACTCGATCGACACGCTGCTGTTGGCCGAGGGTCATCTCGACGTTCGCGGTCGACGGGTGCACATCGACGGTCCGCACGCACCCGCCAAAGCCCAGCTCTTGCACGTCGCCGGTACTGCCAACCGGGTCAAGACGATCTGGGACGCGGAGTACGCCGTTGCGACGCTGGTGGGCGCGCCGGTAGACGTGGAACAGGCCGAGCTCGTCTTCACCTCGTTGCTGGTGCAGGCAACCCGAGCTCTCGGCCACTCGCCCGAAGCCAAGAAGCGAAAGAAGGCCGGCTCGGCCGCATTCGGCAAGGCGTTCCTCTACGCCTACGCCATCCGAATCGGAGATCGTCTCACCGATGCCGACGCGCATGCCCTCGACGAGGCGAGACAGGAATCGGGCGACCTGCTGCCGATTCTCGCGGCACAGACCGTTGCCGTGGAAGCGGAGTTCGACCGCCTCTTTCCCACCGCCAAGCCGATGCGCGGCCCGCGCCTCGATGCCGAAGGATGGGATTCGGGACGAGCCGCGGCCGACCGAGCCGATCTGTCCCGCTGAAACATTCCACGAGGTTCGTCGACCGATTCGGGAACTGTTGTAGCTTCAAGTCAGTTGAGCAGACATGAACCGAACACGCGCAGCTGCTCGACTCACCGTGCCCGTTCTGGTCGCACTGTCCGCCATCGCGGCGTGCGGTACGTCGCCCTCCACCCCGGAGCCGAACGACGTCTCCGTCGCCGCGCAGTCGCCCGACGACCGCTCCGACAGCGTCACCGAATCACGCAACGAAGAAGCAGCGCTGACGCTCTTCGAATCTGCATTCACGGCCGAAGAACCCGCCGCCGCCGCGTCGGTCGTGGCGGAGAACGCCGTCGATCGACCTGGACCAGCGGTGGGGCCCGACGCGATCGTCGCCCGATTCGAGGCCACCCGGACACGGATTCCCGGTGCACGAGCCGTCGTCAAGCATGTCGCGGCCGATGGCAGATGGGTCGCAGTGCACTGGCAGGCCACCGCTGATCCGGAATCCGAGACCACCGGTGAAGCGAACATCGACCTCTTCGCCTTCGACGGCGGCAAGGTCACCGAGCACTGGGCCATGACGCAATCCGTGCCGGCGACGTCGATGAGCGGCAACACCATGTTCAGTGACCTCTACCGCTACCCGACCGCGCCCACCGAGCCGACCGAGGACGAGGAAGAGCGCCGACGCATGTCGGTGACGGCTACCTACGACGCGCTCTTCCGCGAACACGACGCGTCCGTGCTCGCGACCGACTTCGCCCCGTCCTACCTGCAACACAATCCGATTGCGGGCAACGGCACCGCGGCACTGCAACAGTTCTTCGCCGGCGGCGCGCAGTTCCCTGCCTCGGAATCGGTCGTCTCGCTGGCCGACGGCGATCTGGTGTGGACGTTCGCGAAAGCGCCGGGCGCAGCAGAATCCGACCCCTTCGTCGCGGGAGACATCTTCCGGTTCGACGGCGCCATCGTCGAGCACTGGGACGTCGTTCCGGAGTAGCGACCGCTGTCGGTCGATGACCGCCGGCAAGGCAAAATGGACCGGTGCCCGAGACTCTCGACGACATCGTGACCAGGACATCGGAACTACTGGCCGAGCGCGACGTGGCCGCGTTGTCGACCCTGATGGCGGGTCTGTCCACGACGAACGCGGTCAGAATGCTCGAACGGGTCGACTCGGCGCAGCGGGCGGTTCTGTTTCGGCTGTTACCCAAGGACGAGGCCGTCGTCGTGTTCGAGCGCTTCGACGCGACCATTCGCAGCGAGCTGTTCGAAAGTTTGCGTAGCGACGACGTCATCGCCCTGTTCGAGAACCTCGATCCCGACGACCGAGTGGAACTGCTCGACGAGCTGCCCTCCAACATCGCGCATCGCATGATGCTCGGCCTGTCGCCGGCCCAACGGGCGCTCACTGCACCGATGCTGGGCTACGACCGGGGTTCGGTAGGCCGTCGAATGAGTCCGGAGTACGTGCGCCTACGCAACGACACCACGGCAGCCGAGGCTCTCGACGCGGTGCGACGGACCGGTCCCGACGCAGAATCGGTGTACCTGCTGCCCATCACCGACGACCGTCGTACGTTGCTCGGTGTGGTGACGCTCGCCGATCTCGCGACGGCGGATTCGACCACGCCGGTGGGAGAGCTCCATTCGTCGCACCCTGTGGTGCGGGCGGACTCGTCGGCGGAGGTCGCGGCACGTCTGTGTTTCGAGCATCGCAGTCCGGCGGTGGTGGTGGTCGACTCCGAACAGCGCCTGATCGGCATCCTCACCCTCGAGCAGTCCTCTCGCATTCTCGAGGAGGCCGAGGACGAGGACGCAGCCAGGGCGGGCGGTGCGGAACCGCTGCGTCGGCCGTACCTGTCGACGCCGGTCCTGTCCATCGTTCGTTCGCGCGTGGTCTGGCTGCTCGTGTTGGCGTTGTCGGCCATCCTCACCGTGCAGGTGCTCGAGATCTTCGAGCACGCGCTGGCCGCGGTAGTGACGCTCGCGCTGTTCATTCCCCTGCTCACCGGCACGGGCGGAAACACCGGTTCGCAGGCCGCGACCACGGTGACCCGCGCGCTCGCCCTGGGTGACGTCCGCCCGCGCGACATCGCCGCTGTGCTGTTTCGCGAGGTCCGCGTCGGCGCGACGATGGGAGCGATGCTCGGGACGTTGGGGTTCGTCATCGCCGGACTCGTCTACGACTGGCACCTGGGCCTGGTCATCGGCACGACGCTGCTGTCTATATGCACGCTCGCCGCGACGGTCGGCGGTGCGATGCCGCTGATCGCCAAGAAGATCGGCGTCGACCCCGCGGTGTTCTCGACGCCGTTCATCTCGACCTTCTGCGATGCGACCGGCCTGATCGTCTACTTTCTCATCGCGAAGGCCGTACTGGGAGTCTGATCGGCCCCGCTCGTCAGCCCTTCTGGGCGTCCTCCTGCGCGGCCTGCGCCTGGGCCACCTGCTGCGGGGTGAATCGGATGAACAGTGCGGCGATGCCGGCGATCACGGCGCAGACTGCGCAACAGAACAGCGCGAACATGTACCCGGAGCTCAGTGCGTCGAGCTGACTGTCGTTCATCAGAGTCGCCGGCCCGGATATGCCGCCGAGGGACAGTGTCCGCGACGTGACCAGTGCCCCGATGACGGCGAGCGCCAGAGGACCCCCGAGGGTCTGGGCGACCAGCGAGATTGCCGTCAGCGGACCGATTTCGGTGGGGCTCACGCCCGCGATGGCGCACAGCGGCAGCGGCACGACCGTCAGACCGACGCCGAAGCCGATGCCGATCACCGGGAAGAACAACCCCGGGAAGTACGCCGAATCCGCGTCCATCGTCGTCACGGACACCAGCAGCCAGCCGACCATGATGACCGCACCACAGAGAATCAGCCAGCGCGGAGCGATCCGAGTCACCAGTTGCGACGCGAGGAACGCCGCGGCACCGAGACCGAAGGCGAACGGCACGAAAGCCAGGCCGGCATGCAGCGGGCTGTAGCCCAGAATGTCCTGCACGAACAACGCCACATATGCAGCGAGACAGAACATGACCCCGCCGGCGAAGAAGATCGCGACGAAAGTCGCCACTCGATCGCGACTGACGAACAACGAGAACGGCAGCAGCGGGTTCTCGGCCCGTCGCTCGACCAACAGGAACAATCCGAGGAACAGCAGTCCGGCGATCAACGACACGATGACGATCGGGCTCGACCAGCCCAGCTCGGTACCCTCGCTCAGCGCGAGGACCACACCCGTGCAGCCCAGGGTCGCCAGGATCGCGCCCGGCACGTCCAGGGCGAGCTTCGCCCCGACGGTCTCCTGCAGCGACACGACGGCGAGCACGACGATGACGATGCCGATCGGTACGTTGATCAGGAAGATCCAGCGCCACGACACCTCGGTCAGAGCGCCGCCGATGATGAGCCCGGCAATGGACCCGACACCGGTCATGGCGGCGTAGATGGCGATGGCCTGATTTCGCACCGGGCCCGGAGCGAACGTCGTGGCCACCAGTGCGAAGGCCGTGGGCGACGCCACCGCCGCACCCACCCCTTGCAGTGCCCTCGCCGCAACGAGCGTGGCTTCGTTGACTGCCAGTCCGCACAGCAACGAGGCGATCGTGAACAGGACGACGCCGGCGAGGAACATCTTCTTTCGCCCGAAGGCGTCGCCGAGCCTGCCGCCGAGCAACATCAGCCCACCGAATGCCAGCGCGTAGGAGGTCAACACCCAGTTGCGCCCGGCGTCGGACAGACCCAGATCGGCCTGCAGCGGAGCCAAGGCCAGGTTGGCGACGGTGCCGTCGAGAACCACCATCAGTTGCAGCCCGCTCAGGACGATGATCGCCATCCCGAACGCTCGAGTCGTCACCGGGTACTTGATCTCGGCGGCGGAGGTGTTGGACATCGATGACTCAGGCACGAGCGTTCACGTTACCGGCGTGTACAGAGAACCCGGCCACAGTGCCGATGACGACGATCGCCGGCGGCCTGATCTCGGCCTCGCGGACCGCGTCGGCGACGGTGCTCAACGTGGCCCGAACTTCACGTTGGGTGCGCATGGTGCCCTCCTGAACGACGATGACGGGGGTGTCCGACGGGCGGCCGCCCGCCACGAGTACATCGGCGAACAGCCCGATGCGCTCGACGGCCATCAGCAACACGATTGTGCCCTTGAGCTTGGCCAACGCGTCCCAGTCGACCAGAGAATCGGGGTGATCGGGGGCCACGTGACCGCTCACGACGACGAATTCGTGGGTGACGGCGCGATGCGTCACCGGGATTCCGGCCGAGGACGGAACCGAGATCGCGCTGGTGATGCCCGGTACCACCGTGACCGGAATGCCCTCGGCGGCCAGCGCTTCGAGCTCCTCGTAACCGCGACCGAAGACGTACGGGTCACCGCCCTTGAGCCGAACCACGAACTTGCCGGCCTTGGCACCGTCGATCAGCGCCTGGTTGATGGCTTCCTGCGCCATAGCCCGGCCGTACGGAATCTTCGAAGCGTCGATGACCTCGACGTGTGGTCCGAGTTCGGCGAGCAACTCGGGTGGAGCCAGCCGATCGGCCACCACGACGTCCGCGTATGCCAGCAGTCTGCGGCCCCGGACGGTGATCAGATCCGGGTCGCCCGGCCCGCCGCCCACGAGCGCGACACCGGTCAGCGGCGCGTGCGCCGAGTCGGCCACGACGCCGGACTGCAGCGCTTCGACGACGGCATTGCGCACGGCGGCCGATCGGCGATGTTCGCCGCCTGCCAGCACTCCCAGCGTGAGGCCGTCCCATTCGGCCGACGCCGGAGTGACGGCTGTGCCGTCCTTGGCGATGTCGGCACGGACACAGAAAATCTTGGACGCGGTCGCTTCCGCAACAATGGCGATATTGGTCTCGGCCTCGTCGGTGCAGGCGATGGCGTACCAGGCGTCGGCCAGATCGCCGTGGCGGTAATCGCGCAGTTCGAGCGTCACCTGCCCTGCCGTCGCCATTGCCTCCACGGCCGGAGTGGCCTCGCGGGTGACCACGTGGACCACTGCTCCGGACGAGATCAACAGCGGTAGTCGACGCTGTGCGACGGTGCCGCCACCGACCACGACGACGCGCCGCCCTTCGAGATTCAGGCCGACCAGATAGGGAGAGTCAGTCGCGTTCACGAGAGGAAACGCTACCGCGCGCGCTGGACTCGCTTCTCGTCCCATACGGGCTCGGCTGCTTCGTAAACCTGCCCGGTGGCACCGAACACCAGGAATCGATCGAAACTGCGGGCGAACCACCGGTCGTGTGTCACCGCGATCACGGTGCCCTCGAATGCCGCGATGGCGTCTTCGAGCGCATCGGCCGACATCAGGTCGAGGTTGTCGGTCGGCTCGTCGAGCAGCAGCAGCGTGGCGCCGGAGAGCTCGAGCAGAAGAATCTGCACACGTGCCTGCTGCCCGCCCGACAGATTGTCGTAGGACTGTTCGGCCGCGCGGGCCAGACCGTATCGGTCCAACGCTCGGCCGGCGGCCTCACGGCCCATGCCGTCCCGGTGCTCGTTGCCCATGTGAAGGATCTCGAGCAGCGTGTTGCCGGCGAGATCCGGACGCGTGTGCGTCTGCGCGAACAGACCGGGCCGTACCCGGGCCCCGAGTACCGCTGTCCCGGTGTGCGGAACGGGCGCGAGTGCGAGTTCCTGGACCGGCTCGTGCTCCTTCTCGGGATCGGTGCCGCCGTTGGCGAGCAGACGCAGGAAGTGCGATTTGCCCGAGCCGTTGGAACCCAATACCGCCACGCGATCGCCGTACCAGATCTCGGTGTCGAACGGTTTCATCAGTCCGGTCAGTTCCAGGGCCGTGCACACGAGCGCACGCTTGGCCGTTCGACCACCGCGCAACCGGACGGTGACGTGCTGCTTGAGCGGCACGGCCTCGGGCGGTCCGGCCTCCTCGAATTTGGCCAGTCGCGTCTGCGATGCGTGGTAGCGGGCGGCGACGCCGTCGTTGAACTTCGCCTTCTCGCGCAGACGCAACACCAGCGCGCGCAGTTTGACCAATTCCTCGTCCCACCGCCTGCGCAGTTCGTCGAGTCGCGCGTTCCGGTCTTCCCGCGCTGCGTGATACGTCGCGAACCCACCGCCGTGCACCCACGCGGTGGCCCCGCTCACCCCCGGCTCGAGGGTCACGATCCGATTGGCAGCGTTGGCGATGAGCTCCCGGTCGTGGCTGATGAACAGGACGGACTTGTCGGAGTCGCGAATCGTTGCTTCCAGCCAACGTTTGCCGGGCACGTCGAGGTAGTTGTCCGGCTCGTCGAGCAGCAGCAGATCGTCGGTGCCGGCGAACAACGACTCGAGCACGAGCCGCTTCTGCTCACCGCCACTGAGCGTCGAAGCCGCGCGCCACTTCGCCCGATCGAACGGCATACCGAGTGCAGCCGTGGTCACCTTGTCCCAGAACGGTTCCAGGTCGTAGCCGCCCACGTCGCCCCAATCGGACAGGGCCTGCGCGTACTTCATCTGGGTCTTCTCGTCGTCGACCTCGATCATCGTGTTCTCGGCGGCGTCGAGCGCAGCAGCTGCGGACCGCACGGCTGGGGACGCGACCGACAGCAACAGGTCACGCACCGTCGAGTCGTCTCGCAATTGCCCGACGAACTGCCGCATCACCCCGAGCGAACCGGAGCTCGACACCGCGCCCTCGTCGGGAGCCTCGTCGCCCGCCACGATGCGCGTCAACGTCGTCTTACCGGTTCCGTTGGGCCCGATCAATGCGGTCTTGGCACCGTCGCCCACCCGGAAGCCGACGCCGTTGAGCAGCTGCCGTCCGTCAGGCAGGAAGTACACGATGTCGTTGAGTTCGAGATGGGCCACAACGAACCAGCCAACCCCATAAGCCCCTCGATGGCCAATCGTTTTCACCCGAGCATGGCGGGGATGCCTGCTCTAGGCGAGCGCCAGGCTGGACGTTCGTGTCAGGACCTGCTTCCCGGCATCGTCGACGTGGGCATGGTGGACCTGCAGTCGCGCCGAGTCGCCGTGCAGGGTCAGCAGCATGACCCCGTTGTCGAACCACGGGCCCGCCTCTGCCTGCCACTCGACACCCGACGGGCCCACATGGGCGGCCCGCGCGAGCTTCGACAGGATCCTCGCCGCCGGGCGTTTGACGGCAAGTTTGTTGACCGCGCGGATCGGCAGATTCAGCGGATTGCGGAACGGAGACATCGTCAGCTGATACCTCGCAGGCACGTCGCGCCCGCCGACACCGAAGTCGGCGTTGGCGACGTACGAGCAGTGCACGTCTCCCGAGAGCCACATGATCGACGCGGGCTTGTCGTCACCGCGCGAGAGCTCACGCGTCAGGGCAGCCATGTCGTTGAACGAGTTGGTGAATGCGGCCCAGTGCTCGAGGTCGAGTCCGATTCGCATCTTTTCGGCCACCTTGGCCGACCTCGGCCCCCAACTCCCCTGTGCCACAGCCTCGTTCCACTGTTCGAGATGATGCAGTGCCGGCAGCATCAGGTACGGCAGTGACGATCCGAACAGCAGATGCCGGGGCGTCGTCTCGAGTGCGCGCTCGCGGACCCACGCCCATTCCTTCTCGTCGACCATTTCGCGGTTCTCGGGGTCGAGATTTCGTGAGCAGCGTGAGTCGATCATGATCAGACGGGTGTCGCCGAAATCTCGATAGAAGCTCCACCGGCCGGTCTCGGGGGCTCGATCGACACGTAACGCGAAGTCGGCCAACAGTTTCTCGCGATCCGCGTCGGTCTCGGCGGAGCGAACGGCGGCGTACATCTCGTCCCCCGCCAGTTCTTTCGGCGAGAGATTGCCCAGATGTTGATACACCCAGTACGACGAGTACGCCCCGATCACGCGGTCGTTCCACCACGGCCGGGTCTCGATGTCACGACGCCAGGAGGCCGACGAATTCCAGTCGTCGCGCAGATCGTGATCGTCGAGAATCATGCACGACGGGATGCTCGCCAACAGCGTCCGCACCGGCTCGAGTCCCCACGATTCCCGATAGAGCCACGAGTACTCCTCGAAGTCGCAGATCTCGTTCTCCGCGTCGGTGCCGATGGCACTGGTCGGTCCCTCTCCCGACTCCCGTCGCGCCTGCAGTCGTTCGACTATCTCGGGCGACGGGTCGTCGGCGTACACCTGGTCACCCAGAAGCAACAGGGCCTGGGGCCACTGGCCCGGATCCTGCTCGATGAGGGCAGATCCGAGCCCGGCGAGTGCATCGGCACCGATCGTCTTCAGAGACTTCGCGCTGTAATCGTCGCCGCGCCGACAAGACCCGAACGCAAGCGTGACCGGCCCCGCTGCGTCCACGGTGTGGATGCTGGCTCGCTTGCCGTCCTCCGGCCACACCGTGTGCTCGTCGACGAACACCTCGTAGCTCACCGGCGCGTTGGCGGGCAGGCCCTCGAGTGGAACGAGCGCGAAGTGGTGACCGTGCACTCCCCACGTTCGTTCCGATGCTCGGACGCCGACATCGGTGACGACGGTGACGGTGCACGGGTGCGCCATCTCGAACCACAGGGTCGCGGTCTCGGTGCCGACATAACGAACGATCGGGCCGAGTAGAACCAGACTGTCGGAACTCATTCGACCCACAGTGCCCTCGTCGGCTCGCTTTCGCCAGTCAGTGCGGCAGATCCGCCGGTTCTTCGTCCGTCGCGGCCACCGCGACGACCACGGTGGCACCGACTGCCTTCGGAACCAGCAACCGCCGCGCCGAGCCGGCCAACAGAGCCGACGCTTCCGCGACGCTGGCAGTACCGACTGCGTCTCGCACCCGGTCCGACCCGGATTCGGTGACGACTGCGGACAGGTCCGCCGCCGAGAACGTCGCTCCTCGAACACCCATTCTCGACGCGATCGCTGCCACCAGTTCTGCTTTTCGGTCGATCGATGCGATGCTCACCACCGACCAGTTCTCGTCGATCACCTCGGTGATCGCCTGCAGTACCTCGTCGGGTCCGACCCCTGCTCTGGTGCCGATTCCGATGACGACGCCGCGCCTCACACGCACGCGTAATCGTGTGCGGCAGACACGAATCGAGTGATCGACTCGGGGTTTCCCGCCGCGTGCGTGTGCAGATACGACGCGTGGACACCACCCTGCACGAAACCCTCGCGTGCGGCGGTTCTGCCGTCGACCCCATGCTTGTGCCAACCCCACGCCGCCGGTGCGCTCTCTCGGACGTCCACCAGTTTCGTTCGGTGGAATTCGTGGCCGGTGACGCGGCTACCCGCGTCGAACAGCGTCGACGATTCGAGGGCGACGGCATCGCGGTACCCGAGAGTGAGCGTGTTCCCGAATTCCGCGTCGACGTCGACTACTCCGGCCATGGCGTGGCCGTCCAATCTCCGTGCGAGATAGAGCAATCCGGCGCATTCGGCATGTATGGGCAATCCACGGGCCGCCGCTGTCCTGATATCGGCGAGTAGCACTTCGTTCGCCGCGAGGGCGGCGGCATGTTCTTCCGGGAACCCGCCGGGAAGTACCACTCCTGCTGTGCCCGAGGGTAATCCGTCGCGCAGCGGATCGAAGACCGCAACATCTGCGCCGGCGGCCCGGAGCAGTTCGACGTGCTCGGTGTAGCCGAAGGTGAACGCCGGGCCGCCGGCGACAGCGATCACCGGTGCGCCGCCGGACGGTCCGACCTCGAGCGCAGGGTTCCAGGCCGGGACGGTCACCGACGAACGCGCCAGAGCCTCGACCGCCTCGATGTCCACGAACTGTGCGACCAATGCACTCATCGCGTCGACCGCATCGGTAGCGGCACCGCCGTGCTCCACCGCGGTGATCAGCCCCAGATGCCGTGACGGAACGACCAATTCACTCATCCTCGGCAGGGAGCCCAGAACCGGAACACCCACTCGTTCGCAGGCCTGACGGAGCACCTGTTCGTGCCGATCACTGCCGACGCGGTTGAGAATCACACCGCCGATCCGCACACTCGAGTCGTAGGTGGAGAATCCGTGCAGCACGGCGGCGAGGGATTGACTGTGCCCGCGTGCGTCGACCACGAGCACCACCGGCGCGCCGAGCATGGCCGCCACTCGCGCGGTCGAGCCCTCGGCGGACGCCTCCCCCGGACCGGTCATGTCGATCTTGCCGTCGAACAGGCCCATGACGCCTTCGACCACCGCGATGTCGCAGCCGCTGCTGCCGTGCAGAAACAGTGGGCCGATGCGGTCGGCACCGACCATGACTGCGTCGAGATTTCGACCGGGCAGGCCCGCGGCGAGCGAGTGGTAACCGGGATCGATGTAGTCCGGGCCGACCTTGAACGGAGCGACCCGACGGCCGGCACCGCGCAGGGCACCCATCAGTCCGGTGGCGACCGTCGTCTTTCCGCTGCCCGACGCGGGTGCCGCGATCACCACAGCCGGACACGACCGGTTCACCATTCGATGCCCCGCTGCCCTTTTCGACCCGCATCCATCGGGTGCTTGACCTTGGTCATCTCGGTGACGAGGTCGGCGGCCGCGATCAACTCCGGCGGAGCGTCGCGGCCGGTGATGACGACATGTTGGTTGCCCGGCCGATGTGTCAGCACCTCGACCACCTCCGCGACGTCGACCCAGCCCCACTTGAGTGGATAGGTGAATTCGTCCAACACGTAGAAGCGATGGGATTGCTGCTCGATGCGCCGTGCGATCTCACGCCAGCCTTCGGCCGCGGCGTCGGCGTGGTCGACCTCGCTGCCCTTCTTGCGAGTCCACGACCACCCCTCGCCCATCTTGTGCCATTCGACAGCGCCGCCGATTCCGGTGCTCTCGTGCGCGTCGCCCAGAGCACGAAATGCCGCTTCCTCGCCCACCTTCCACTTCGCACTCTTGACGAACTGGAACACGCCGACGTCGAAACCCTGGTTCCAGGCCCGCAACGCCATTCCGAACGCAGCGGTCGATTTCCCTTTGCCGGGACCGGTGTGGACGGCGAGCACCGGCAGATTGCGGCGCTGACGCGTCGTGAGGCCGTCCTCCGGAACGGTTCCCGGAGCAGGTACTCCCTGTGGCATCGCGTGTCCCCCTACGCCGCTGCGCGAACGACGGCAGTGACCTGCTCGGCCGACAGGTCCGCGAGCGCCACGTATCCGCCTCCGAGACAGCCGGCGAAGTCCGCGGCCAATCCCAGGCGCACCATGCCCGACTCGCAGTCGACGACGACCGACGCGATCTTGTCCGCCGCGATGCGGCGGGCGGCGATTCGCGCCCGACCGACGGGATCGGTGCCGCCCGTGGCACGCCCATCCGTCAGAGCGACCACCAACGCGCGCCGCAGCGGGTCTCGAACCTTCTCGCGCAGCACCAACTCTCGCGCGGTCAGGAATCCCTGCGCCAACGGAGACTTGCCCCCGGTCTTCATCTTTCGCAGCCGCGTCACGGCGACATCGACCGAGGACGTCGGCGGCAGTACTGTCTCGGCCTCGGTGCCGCGCACGGTGATGACCGCGACCTTGTCGCGCCGTTGATAGGCGTCACGGAGCAGTGAGAGCACCGCACCCGTCACCGCCGACAGTCGGTCTCGCGCAGCCATGGATCCCGACGCGTCGACGACGAAGACGATGAGATTGCCCTCGCGTCCCTCCTTGACGGCTCCGCGCAGGTCCTCGGGCGCGAGCCGCAGCCGCCCGGACGTGCGCCCGCGCACCACCTGCTGCTCGGCTGCCGCGAACAACGTACCGATCAGATGCAGACCCCGGCCCGGTTCGACGGTGGGACGAACCGACCGTCCGTACGAGGACCTCGACCGCGAGCGCCTACCCGGAGCACCTTCACCGACCCCCGGGAGTTCGATGAGCCGCGCCTTGAACTGCGCGCCCGGCGTTCCCGCCTGCCGATCGCGGCCCGCACCGGTCGGGGCCTTGTCCTGGCTGTCGGCCGGTTCCTGCGGCGTGTCGGATTCCGTACTCGACGGCGCGTCGGGAGTTTCGGCCGCGTCGGGCTTCGGTGCTCCTCCATCACCGTCGGGATCCGGCTCCGGCTCGGGATCGGGTTGCTGCTCGGCCTGTTCGGCGGCGTCGCGCATGGCGTCGTCGAGCTGCTTGTCGTCTATACCCGGCTCGTCGAAGGGGTCGCGTCGACGCCTGTGCGGTAGCGCCAATTCGGCCGCGACGCGCACGTCCTCCTCGGTCACCTCGCTCGCGCCTCGCCACGCGGCGTGGGCCGAGGCCGTACGCGCGACCACCAGGTCTGCGCGCATACCGTCGACGTCGAACGATGCGCACAGCGCGGCGATGCGCCGAAGTTCCTTGTCGCTCAACACCACATCATCGAGGATCGTGCGTGCGGCTACGATCTGCGCTGCAACGGCGGCGTCCTCGTCGACGTACGCTGCCGCGAACGCGTGGGGATCACGCTCGTAGTTCATTCGCCTGCGCACGACGTTCATGCGCACGTCCACATCACGCGACGCGGTGACCTCGACCGCCAGACCGAATCGGTCGAGCAACTGTGGCCGGAGCTCTCCCTCCTCGGGATTCATCGTGCCCACGAGAACGAATTGTGCTGGGTGAGAATGCGATACGCCGTCTCGTTCGACGTGTACGCGACCCATCGCCGCCGCGTCGAGCAGGACGTCCACAAGATGGTCGTGCAACAGGTTCACTTCGTCGACGTAGAGCACGCCGCGGTGTGCTGCTGCGAGCAGGCCGGGTTGGAATGCTCGTTCCCCGTCGCGCAGTACCTTCTCGAGGTCGATGGACCCCACCACGCGGTCCTCGGTCGCTCCCACCGGAAGCTCGACCAGCTTGGCCGGGCGGGCACCGTCCTCGTCCTCGACGGCCGGCAGCAGAGTTGCGAGCGCGCGAACCACCGTCGATTTCGCGGTCCCCTTCTCGCCGCGCACCAGCACACCGCCGATACCGGGGTGCACCGCGCACAGGATCAACGACAACCGCAGCTGATCCTGGCCGACGATCGCACTGAACGGATACCCCGGTTCGGGGACACTGCTCTCTCGCTGCACAACCAATTCCCTTCGTGCTCGGAGTTCCGCGCCGAGCGTTCGGTGGACTACACGAAGCCGGGCGGCGATCTGGCTGACAGGAGAACACTCCTGATCACAGTGGCGGGACCGCGCCTGATTCTCACAGGACTTCTCCGCACTCGACTTCGAACGGAACACTACCGCCGAACGAACGAATGCCACACACGCCTGGACGTGTGTGGCATTCGTAGCTTCGGATCCGAACGGGCTGTTACGCCTCGCTCCAGGCGGTGCCGCCACCGCGACGCATCGGAGTGTGCGGAATACCGTCCTCGAGTACTTCCTCGCCGTCGGGCAGGAAGCCGTGCTTGGCGTACATGTCGACGAGGTAGCTCTGCGCGTTGATCCGGCACGGTGCCGAACCGACCTCGGCCAGGGCGGCCCGCAGAATTCGCGTGGTGTGTCCCTGTCCCCTGGCCGAGCGCTGGGTGCACAGGCGGCCGATACGGAACGCCTTCTCGCCGTCGTCGTGCTCTTCGAGCAGACGCAGAGTGCACACCACTTCACCGTCTCGTTCGAGCCAGAAGTGCCGCGTCTCGGTCAGCAGGTCGCGTCCGTCCAACTCCGGATAGGCGCAGGCCTGCTCGACCACGAACACCTCGACACGCAGCTTCAACAGGTCGTACAACGTGCTGTTGGACAGGTCTAGTGCCCACGATCGTTTGAGAGCTGCTGCTTGCGTATTCATACCTTTTGCTATCACACACCCGTGTGCTGTGCGAGCTCACGCGAACTTTCCAGCTCCAGCGTCTTCGAGGTCCAGGCCCAGACCTCGTCGAACAGCGAGCTGTTCTGAGCCAGTTTGACCCCCAGGGACGGGACCATTTCCTTGAGCTTGGGCTGCCACGCGTCGTACTTGTCTCCGAAGCACCGCTGGAGCACGTCCAGCATGGCCGGTACGGCTGTCGATGCGCCGGGAGAGGCACCGAGCAGGCCCGCGATGCTGCCGTCGGCAGCGTTGACCACAGCGGTACCGAACTCGAGAACGCCGCCGCGTCCCTTCTTCCGGATCACCTGGACACGCTGACCGGCCGTGACCAGCTCCCAGTCCTTGGCGACGACGGTCGGCGCGAACTCCCGCAGAGTCTCGACCCGATCGGCCTGCGACTGAGCCAACTCGCTCACCAGGTACTTCACGAGCCCGAGCTCGGTCACGCCGACGCCGAGCATCGACATCAGGTTGCCCGGCTTGACCGAGCCGGGCAGATCGGTGATCTTGCCCTGCTTGAGGAACTTCGGTGACCATCCCGCGTACGGGCCGAACAACAATCCCTGCTGGCCGTTGATGACGCGCGTGTCGAGGTGCGGCACCGACATCGGCGGTGCTCCCACCGAGGCCTTTCCGTACACCTTGGCCGAGTGCTGCTCGATCAGTTCGGGGTTGGTGCACCGCAGCCATTCGCCGCTGACGGGGAATCCGCCGAAGCCCTTGATCTCGGCGATGCCCGACTTCTGCAGCAGGTGCAGCGCGCCGCCGCCCGCCCCGACGAACACGAACTTGGCGTTGACGGTCTTCTTGGCACCGGTGCGCTGGTTCGCCACCTTGACGTCCCACGTGCCGTCGGACTGCTTGGTGATGTTGCGCACATCGTGCCCGAAGTGCACGGTGCCACCCGCCGCGGACAGGTAGTTCAGCAGCTGCTTGGTGAGTGCACCGAAGTCGACGTCGGTGCCTTCCTGACTCCAGTTGAGCGCGACCGGATCGGAGAAGTCACGGCCACGAGCCATCAGCGGCAGTCGCGCGGTGAACTCGTCCTTGGAATCGATGTACTCCATGCCGGCGAACAGGGGGTTGCCGACGAGCGC
Organism: Rhodococcus sp. NPDC077669; assembly: GCF_040686915.1. Classification (NCBI taxonomy): domain Bacteria; kingdom Bacillati; phylum Actinomycetota; class Actinomycetes; order Mycobacteriales; family Nocardiaceae; genus Rhodococcus; species Rhodococcus sp. NPDC077669. The sequence goes on from NZ_JBFBMD010000002.1 coordinate 248,326, forward strand.
CTCGTAGCGCGCCCGCAGGTACTTCACGTTGTCCTCGCCGTGCACGAAGCTCACGTGCGGGATCGGGTTGATGAAGTTCTTGGCGTCGGAGAGGACGCCGGTCTCGATGCCGTGGGCCCAGAACTGCCGCGAAACCTGGAACTGCTCGTTGACGTTGAGCGCCTTGGCGATATCGACGCTGCCGTCTTTGTTCTGCGGCGTGTAGTTGAGCTCGCAGAGCGCCGAGTGCCCGGTGCCCGCGTTGTTCCACGCGTCGCTGCTTTCGGCCGCTGCGGCGTCGAGACGTTCGTAGACGTCGATCGACCAGTTCGGCTCGAGCTGACGGAGCAGCGCACCGAGGGTGGCGCTCATGATTCCGGCACCGACCAGAACGACGTCGGTCTTGATCCGCTTACCCTGCTCATCTGTGGACACTGGAGAATCGACTTCCTTGTCTGTAAAGGTCTCGGCCGGTGGCGGTATCGGTCCGAGAACTCTTCTGTAGAGGGTTACTCACCCGATGCGGTCAGGTTACTAGCTGGGCCTACCCCATCGGACACCACGTCAACCTGCTCTCGATTGTGCTCCTCGGACGCTGTCGGCGGCGCCCACTACAGTTGTGATCTGTGACTACCTGGGTTCCCGATGTCCTCGGCGACGGCTACGAACAGACGACCATCCCACTCGGAGACGATCCGGACGGCGAGGGCCAGGTCGAGGCCACTCTGGTGCGGTATCAACCGCCGGGTGTCGCCAACTTCGACCGCGCGGTCATCTATGTCCACGGATTCACCGACTACTTCTTCCAGCGACACATCGCCGAGCATTTCTCCGCCAAGGGATACGCGTTCTACGCGCTCGACCTGCGCAAATGTGGACGATCGCGCCGTGAGGGCCAGACTGCACACTTCGTGACCGATCTGGCGATGTACGACGCCGAGCTGAACGAGGCGCTGAGCCTGGTGCGCGCCGAGCGCGCGGACGCGCCGGTGCTGCTGATGGCGCACTCCACCGGTGGCCTCGTGTTGCCGCTGTGGCTCAACCGTCTCAACCGTCAGGAAGGCGGCTCGTCCGGGTTGGGCCTGGCAGGCGTCGTCCTCAACAGCCCCTGGTTCGACCTGCAGGGCCCGCCTGCGATACGTAGCGTCGGTACCGCGGCGATCGACGTCATCGGCAGATTCCGGGCCAAGACCCCGGTTCCCGGGGGCGGCTTGGACACCTACGGCCTTTCCCTTGCGGCATCGGAGCAGGGCGAGTGGGATTACGACCTGGACTGGAAACCCCTCGCCGGCTTCCCCATCACCTTCGGCTGGATCCGTGCGGTCCGGCACGGGCATGCCGAGCTGCACCGCGGCCTCGATATCGGAATTCCCTCGCTGATCCTTCGCTCGAAAGTGACGCATTTCTCTCGCCGCTACAGCTCGGCCGTCGACGCGGCCGATGCCGTTCTCGACGTCCGGCAGATCGCCCGTTGGGCCGGCTGCCTGGGTGATCGAACCTCCATCGTCCCCATCGAGGGCGCACGCCACGACGTCTTCCTGTCCACCGAGGGCCCTCGCGCCCAGGCCTTCGAGGAAATGGACGAATGGCTCGAGTGGTTGCACCGAGGAGAGAAGACCGACCACGCGTCGGGCAAGGACCACACCGAGATCGGACACATTTCATGACTGAGCACTTCGACGTCGTCATCATCGGCTCCGGCTCGGGAAACTCGATCGTCGATCAGAGGTTCGACGACAAGAAGGTCGCCCTGATCGAGGAGAATTCGACGTTCGGCGGAACCTGCCTCAACGTCGGCTGTATCCCCACCAAGATGTACGTCTACGCGGCCGAGGTCGCCCGTACCGTGCGAGATTCCGCCAAGTACGGCATCGATGCACACGTCGACGCGGTCCGCTGGCCGGACATCGTCGAGCGGGTCTTCGGACGCATCGACCCCATCTCCGAGGGCGGTAAGCGATACCGGGCCGAGGGCAGCCCCAACGTGACGCTGTTCCAGGGTCACGCGAGCTTTGTCGGGCCGCGCACCATCGACACCGGAACCGGCGCGACCATCACGGCCGACCGGATCGTCATCGCGGCCGGCTCGCGTCCCATCGTGCCGCAATCGATCGAAGATTCCGGTGTCGACTACCACACCAACAACGACGTCATGCGTCTACCGGCACTGCCCGAACACCTCGTGATCCTCGGATCCGGTTACATCGCAGCCGAATTCGCGCACGTCTTCTCCGCACTCGGGTCGAAGGTGTCGATCGTCGCGCGCAAGGATTCGCTGCTGCGCGCGTTGGATGCCGATATCGCGAAGCGATTCACCGAGCTCGCCCGGGCCAAGTGGGACGTTCACCTCGACTCCGGTGACACGCGCGGGATTTCCGAGGGCGGACTGCACGGCGTCGAACTCTCGGACGGCACCAAGGTCCTCGGAGACGCGTTTCTCGTGGCCGTCGGCCGCCAGCCCAACGGCGACCGACTGAATCTCGGTGCTGCCGGGATCGAGCTGGACGACGAGGGCCGCATCGTGGTCGACGAGTTCGGCCGCACCACAGCCGAGGGCGTCTTCGCACTGGGCGACGTCTCCTCGCCGTACCAGCTCAAGCATGTGGCCAATCAGGAAGCGCGCGTCGTCCAGCACAACCTGTTGCAGGACGCCTGGCACGGCGACACGTCCGCGTTGCGTACCTACGATCACCGCTTCGTTCCCGCTGCCGTGTTCACCGATCCGCAGATCGCGGAGGTGGGTATGACCGAGGAACAGGCCCGAGACGCAGGGCTCGACATCACGGTGAAGGTCCAGAACTACGGCGACGTCGCCTTCGGCTGGGCGATGGAGGACAGCGAAGGGCTGTGCAAGATCATCGCCGAGAAGGGCACCGGCAAGATACTCGGGGCTCACATCATCGGAGCTCAGGCCCCGACTCTCATCCAGCCGCTCATCCAGGCGATGAGCTTCGGACTGTCCGCCCAGGACATGGCCCGTGGTCAGTACTGGATCCACCCAGGACTGCCCGAGGTGGTCGAGAACGCCCTCCTGGGCCTCGACCTGTAGGTTTCGATCACCAGGGGCTGGTGCGGAGCACGATCTCCGTGGCCAGCGCCGCCGGGGCGTCGGCCGCGACATGTTCGACGCCGTCGAGCGCGACGACCCGAAAGTCCGAGTAGACGAAGCGGCCGCTGTTGTCGGCGGACGGACGCATCTCGGAGTTGCCGATGACCAGCGTCGTCGGCAACTCGATTGCGGGGCAATCGGCGTCCCGCACGATGCCCCGATGGTCGGCGATCGCCGGGTGGCAACGATCCACGGCGATGAGGCTGGCAAACCGACCGAAAGTCTTCGCCGCCAGTCTCCAGGCCGATTCCGCACCGGCACCGCTCCCGACGAGGTGGACCCACGACAGCTTCAGCTCGTCCAGCAAGGCGAGAACAGCGTCGTACCCCACTCCGTCGATGTCTTCGACCGCAACGGTTTTCAGATCCGAGTTGTGCAAGCGCTCGCTCACCGAGTCGTAGACATCGACCGAATCGCCGATGTCCGGCAACAGGAGCACGGCGTGCCGACTGTCCGGTCCCGCTACTCGTACCGAAACAGACCCGCCCGCAGCACTCACATGCGTGAACTCCATGGGGACGACGGTACTGCCTCTTGCCAGAACCACGCACCGGTCCTATGGTTAGTTACATGAGTAATGAACCAGTGAGGTACCGAACCTCGCCGCCGCGGCGGTGGCTCTGATGGACGAGGGCAGGCCGATCTTCCTGCAGATTGCCGAGCTCGTCGAGAACTCGATCATCGACGGCTCCCTGGCCGAGGAAGAACAGGTTCCCTCCACCAACGAGCTCGCCGCGTTCCACCGCATCAATCCGGCCACAGCGGGCAAAGGGCTCGCGAAGCTCGTCGCCGACGGCGTCGTCTACAAGAAACGAGGGATCGGAATGTTCGTCACCACAGGCGCACGGGACGCACTCCGGTTCCGTCGACGCGATCTGTTCGCCCGTCAGTACATCGACCCGCTGGTCACCGAGGCACGCAAGCTCGGAATGACCGTGGACGAACTCAAGACCATGCTCGACAACTGGGAGGCAGCGCGATGAGCATCCACGATATCGGTACGCCCGACGAACTCCGCCGCGTCGTTGCGTCGGCCACACACCTGACCAAGAAGTTCGGCTCGTTCACCGCCGTCGACGACGTGAGCTTCGAGATCGAACGCAACAAGATCTACGGCTTCCTCGGCCGCAACGGAGCAGGCAAGACCACCGTCATGCAGATGATGACCGCCCAGATGCGCGAAAGTGATGGTGAGATCTCGGTATTCGGCGAACGCCCGTGGGAGAACCCACGCGCTCTGAGTCACGTGTGCTTCGTCAAGGAAAGCCAGAAGTATCCCGACGATCTGAAGGTCAAGAACGCCATTGCGCAGGCCTCCCACATTCTTCCGCACTGGGACAACGACTTCGCTGCCGAATTGCTGCGCGATTTCGACCTCCCGTTGGGTCGCAAGATCAAGAAGCTCTCTCGCGGGATGACGTCGGCACTCGGAATCGTCATCGGTCTCGCGTCCCGAGCGCCACTCACCTTCTTCGACGAGCCCTACCTGGGGCTGGACGCAGTCTCACGACACATGTTCTACGACCGGCTGCTGGCCGACTACGCGGAGAACCCCCGAACGGTCGTTCTGTCGACACACCTCATAGACGAGGTCAGCAATCTGATCGAGCACGTGATTCTCATCGACAAGGGAAGAATTCTGCTCGACGCCGAGTCGGACGATCTGCGCGAGAGAGCATTCGAGATCACCGGTCCGACCGAGGCCGTCGACCGGTTCGCTGCAGAGCATCGAGTCTTGCACAGAACTGCCCTCGGCTCGACAGCCCGAGCGACGATCGACGGGCGACTGAACGATCACCAGCAATCCCTCGGCGTGGCGTCCGGTCTCAGCATCGAACCGATTCCGTTGCAGCAGTTGATCATCGATCGAACCACTGCCCATTCCGGATCTATCCACGAGTCGACCACCGCCGAGGAGGCCTTGTCATGAAGCGAATATTGAACGTAGCTCGGGTCCACAACACCTCCTGGGCAACCACATTCGCGTGGCCCCTGGGAATTCTCGTCGCAGTGTTCGTGATCACCTACGGCATCTTCTCGGTCGTTCCGGAAAGCGATTCGGATTTCAGCTTCAGCGGCGGCGTGTTCTCGGTGTATGGGTTCGCTATTGCCTTCTACGTCACGGCTATCACCCAGTGCTTCCCGTACGCCCTGAGCCTGAGCATCACACGTCGCGAATTCCTCACTGCGACAGCACTGGTGGGGGTAGCACAATCGGTCGCCCTCGGCACGATCGTCTACCTGTTGTCGGTCGTCGAAGCCGCGACCGGCGGCTTCGGGCTGAAGATCCGCATGTTCGGTCTGGCCCGCTACGCCACCGACAACCCGCTCCTGCAGTGGCTGACTCTGGTGATCGGGCTACTGCTGATCGGGTCCATCGGGGCGTTCGTCGGAGTCGTCTACCGGCGCTTCCGCACGAACGGTCTGTTCACGCTCGGACTCGCCGGCCTCGTCGTCTTCGGAGGCGGCGCGATCGTGATCACGTGGCAGAACTGGTGGCCCGACGTCGGGACGTTCTTCACCGACACCCCACGCGTGCTTCTGCTGGTGGTCGTTCCGCTCGTGATCACCGGGATCTTCTCGACCGTCAGTTGGATGGGCTTGCTCAAAGCATCTGCGTGACGATCTTTCTCGTCGAGCCGTCGACGCCGTTCTCTATCAGATCGAGAACGGCGTCGATATCGATGTTGCTGTCCACCAGATCGGCCAGCAGATCCAACTGCTGTTCCCGTAGGGCCGCAACCGACGTGTCGGACGCAACCTCGAATCCCGCGCGACCCGCCTTCTCTGCCACCCAGGCGAGAAAGGATCGACGGAAATCATCGGATTCGAGGAGTCCGTGCCAGTGAGTTCCCACGACACCGCCACGCACACTGCCCTCGCCGACGCCCCCCGCGGTCGTCAGCAGCGCATCGTCGTCGTTCCGGACCACTCGTCCATGGTGAATTTCGTACCCCCGCACGGGATCCGAGCCGAATGTGACGGAACGACCACTCACCTGCACGAGTACCTTCTCGGCCGCGAATTCGATGTCGAGATCGAGCAATCCCAGTCCCTCGACCCTTCCGACGCCCGACTCCACGGAATCAGAGATGGTTCGGCCCAACATCTGGTAACCGCCGCAGATGCCGAGAACCGGCCTCCCCGCAGCGGCGCGCTCGGAAAGGGCACGAGCAAGACCGGTGCGCCGCAACCATTCCAGATCCGACACCGTGGACTTGCTGCCGGGGACGACCACCAAATCCGCATCCTCGAGCCGAGAAGGCTCGGTGACCCAGTGCACCGACACTCCGGGCTCGCACGCCAGCGCCTCGACATCGGTCGTGTTGGAGATCCTCGGCAATCGCACCGCCGCCACCCGCAGCCACTGCGAGCCGAGCGGAGGACGGGGCCTGCCGACGGGCGCATCGGGAACGGTGCCGAGCGAATCCTCCGCGTCCATCCACAACCCGTCGGCGAACGGAACGACTCCGTACGTCGGCCGCCCGGTCAACGCCCGCAACTGGTCGAGCCCCGGTGCCAACAGAGCCGGACCACCCCGAAACTTGTTGATCACGAACCCTGCCACGAGAGCCTGATCCTCGGGTGACAACACCGCCACCGTCCCGAACAGGTGTGCCAGCACTCCCCCGCGGTCGATGTCGCCCACCACGATCACCGGCAGCGACGCCGCCCTCGCCAACCCCATGTTGGCCAGATCGGTGGCGCGTAGATTGATCTCGGCCGGTGAACCGGCACCCTCGCAGATCACCACGTCGAATTCGGCACGTAGCGAGGACAACTCGTCGGCGACCACATGCCGGAGCGCCTGCCGATGTTCGATGTAGTTGCTCGCACTCACCTGGGCCACCGCACGCCCGCGCACCACCAACTGCGACGTCCGATCACTGCCGGGCTTGAGCAACACCGGATTGAACCGCACGCTGGGCTCGAGGCCACAGGCGGCCGCCTGCATCGCCTGAGCCCGGCCGATCTCGCCGCCGTCCAACGTGACGACCGAGTTGTTCGACATGTTCTGCGCCTTGAACGGGGCCACCCGAACACCCCGCCGCGCCAGCATCCGGCACAGGCCGGCGACCAACACACTCTTGCCTGCATCGGAGGTAGTGCCGGCGACCAACAGAGCGCCTTTCACGGCAGTCTCACACTTCTATTCACTCCGCAGGCTCCGCTCACGGCAGTATCAGACTTCTGTTCACTCCGCAGGCTCCGCTCACGGCAGTGTCAGGATCTCGCAACCCGTCTCGGTCACCACGAGCGTGTGCTCGAACTGTGCGGTCCACTTCTTGTCGTGCGTGACCACCGTCCAGCCGTCGTCCCACATCTCGGCGTTGATCGTGCCCAGGTTGATCATCGGTTCGATGGTGAACGTCATGCCCGGCTCGATGATGGTCTCCACGGACGGCTGGTCGTAGTGCAGCACGACGAGGCCGTTGTGGAACGTCGTGCCGATGCCGTGGCCGGTGAAGTCCTCCACCACGCCGTAGCCGAACCGGTGCGCATAGGACTCGATCACTCGCCCGACCACGTTCAGGGCGCGCCCCGGCTTGACCGCCTTGATGGCACGCATCGTCGCTTCGTGGGTCCGCTCGACGAGCAGGCGCGCCTCCTCGGACACGTCACCCGCCAGGAACGTCGCGTTGGTGTCGCCGTGCACACCGTCGATGTACGCGGTGACGTCGATGTTGACGATGTCTCCGTCCTCGATCACCGTCGAATCGGGGATGCCGTGGCAGATGACCTCGTTCAGCGAGGTGCAGCACGATTTCGGAAAACCCTTGTAGCCCAACGTGGACGGGTAAGCGCCGTGGTCGACCATGTACTCGTGTGCAATACGGTCGAGCTCGTCGGTGGTCACTCCCGGTGCCACGGCCCGGCCCGCTTCCTGCAGAGCGCGAGCCGCGATCTTCGACGCCACGCGCATCTTCTCGATGACCTCGGGGGTCTGCACCCACGGCTCGCTGCCTTCGTTCACGGTCGACTTCCACGCGTATTCGGGTCGCTCGATCGACTTCGGCACGGAGAGGACGGGCGAGACGACGCCTGGCACGAGTGGCTGACGGGGCTTGCTCTCGGCGGTGACAGACATGCCGTCCAGAGTAGTCGTCGCATCCGTGTCCAGAAGAACCAGCGCTGCTGGTCGAGGCCACCGAATCCGCAACCGCGCGACGGGATATGATCTGGGTCACGTTCGCCGTCGACGTACCCGAACCGAGGAAGGAAGCGTCGTGGTCCATTCCAGTCTGTTGCGCCCCCGGGACGGCGATGCCCTTCGCGCCGAACTACGCCAGGTCGCCGCGACGTCCGCCGTGCCCGTCGTGTTCGGCGGGGAAGTGTCCTCGGAAACGCTGCACCTGAGCGAATTTCACGGCACCCGCACGCGTGGGCTGGACGGGCTCGCCATCCCGCCCAGGTCCGGTCTCGGTGGCCGGGTCATGGACCAACGTCGGCCCGCGGCCGTCAGTGATTACGGCGCGTCGATGTCGATCACCCACCACTTCGACCGGCCGGTCCTCGGCGAGGGCCTCAAGTCGATCCTGGCGGTGCCGGTTGTCGTCGCCGGAGCAGCCCGCATGGTGATGTACGCGGCGGTGCGAGAACGCGGCCCCCTCGGTGATCGAGTCGGCGACATCATGACCGCCGCAGCCCGGCGCCTCGGTCAGGAGATCGCCATCCGCGACGAGGTCGACCGCAGGGTGCGCCTCATGGAGAGTGCGCGGGCCACGTCGGACGGGCACCTCTCGCGAACGGCCGAGTTGCGCGGTGTGCACGACGAGCTCGCCGAGCTCGCTCGGTCGATCGGAGACGCGGCGGTCAAGCACAGACTGGACGCGGTCACCGCGCGACTGGCAGCAACACTCGGTCGGACGGCGAACCAGGACAGCGACTCCGGCGACTCGCAGGCATTGACGCCACGCGAGATCGACGTCATCTCGCAGGTCGCGCTCGGTTGCACCAACGTCGAAGTCGCGGCACGGCTGTCGATCGGTGCCGAGACGGTCAAGTCCTATCTCCGCAGCGTGATGCGAAAAACCGACTCGCACACTCGATACGAAGCGGTTCTCGCGTGTCGTCGACTCGGGCTGCTGTCGGGCTGAACCCGGCCCACCGGCGCAGCGCTCAGTACCCCGGCGGAAGCTGCTCGAACATCTCCCGGGTGACGGCGACCGCATTGTCCGAGCTGCCGCCGCGTACCACCAAAGTCGCGAAGGCGATGTCGCCTCGGTAACCGACGAACCACGAGTGCGATCCGCCCTCGACCTCTGCTTCTCCGGTCTTGCCGTACACCTCGCCCTGGTCGGCGATGCGCTCTGCGGTGCCGCTGGTGACCACCGAGCGCATCATGCCGCGTAACCCGTCGACCATGGCAGGTTCTATCGGTGGATGATCGCCGGTGATGGCGGTTTCCCGTCCGACCAGAAGATTGGGAACCGGTGTGGAGCCGTGGGCAACCGTCGCGGCGGCCAGTGCCATCCCGAAGGTCGAGACGACCACCTTGCCCTGGCCGAATCCGTCCTCGGTGCGCTGGACGAGTTCGTCCGCGGGCGGGACCGAACCCGAGTCGGTCGGCAAGCCCACGACGTCGTAGTCCGGACCGACGCCGAACTGGGACGCGGCCACGGTCAACGCGTCGGGCGACATCTCGCTCGCCAGCTTCGCGAAGGAGGTGTTGCACGATCGGGTGAACGCGGTGCTCATGGTCACGTCACCGAGGGCGAACTCGTTGTAGTTGGGGACGCTTCGTTCGCCGATCTCGATACGACCGGGGCACGGAACGGTGCTCCCCGGGGTCGCGAGTCCGCTGGAGATCGCCGCCCCGGCGGTGATGATCTTGAACGTCGAACCTGGTGGGTAGAGACCGGCCGACGCGACCGGTCCGTCCCGATCGGCGGCCGGATTCTGCGCCACAGCGAGGATGGCCCCGGTGGACGGCTGAATGACCACCGTCATGGCCTGCTCGGCCCTGGCGTTCACTGCTCGTTGGGCCGCGACCTGAATATTCCGATCGAGGCTGATCGAGAAGGATGGTGCCGGCTCGGGCGGGGTGTCGGTGAGGACGTCGATGTCGACGCCGTTGCGGTTGCTGGTCACCACGCTCCAGCCGGCCTTGCCGTCGACGTCGTCGATGACGGCCTTCTTGACCTGGCCCACCAGGTCCGGCGCGAAGGTGGGGTCGGTGGACACGAGATCCGATTCGTCGGACGCCGTGACTCCTGGAATCTCGGTGAGCGCCGCCGAGATGGGTTCGAAGTCGCTGTCTCGCAGCAGCGCCACCGGGTAGTCGCCGTCGACGGAAGTCGCCGACTCCACGATCGACTGAGCCGTGATCGACGCGTCGAACGGTGTCAGCAGTGTCGACAGCGCCGTCGCCGAGGCCACGACGTTGTTCGCGGCCGACGCGTCGAACTTGATTCGATGTACGACCCCGGGCACCAGGACGTCGGTGCCGGAGCGCTCGTTGACCCGAGCGCGTGGTGCAGCCGTCGAGCGCAAGGCCATGGTCTGCGTGTCACCGAGCTTCGGGTGGATGTCCGAGGCGGTCCACCGCACCACCCACTCTCCTGCACTCCGACCCATGTTCAGTTGGCCGTCGTACGTCCACACCCGATCCTTGGGCAGCTGCCAACGGTAGGTGTAGCCGACTGTGGCGGTGTCGCCGTCGACTCGAACCGACGTCGTCTCGGCGTCGAGGGCCTCCGCTTGCAGGTTGGTCCACGCCTCGCTCAGCGCAGTGGCTGCGGCGTCCGGCTTGTCGGTATCGGCGGCGGCCGTGGGGATGTCGTTGGCCTCGAAGGCCGCGAGGAATGCCTGAGCTGCGGGCTCCGGACCGTCGGGCTTGGGAGTACACCCGGTGAGGTAGGCACCGACGACGGCACCGATCACGGTCACCACGCCCAGCCGTCCGCGCATCCAGGTCGCATCACGTGATCTCATTGCGCCCCATCGTAATACGGCCGGTGCGTCGACCACGGCAACGAATCGCGTTTCGGGACAAGCCGATCGAGCGACCGTTCTCAGTCCAGCAGCACCGTGGTGAACGTCGCCACTTGCGTCAGACCGATTTTCGCGTAGGCCCGGCGCGCGACGTAGTTGAAGCTGTTGACGTACAGGCTCGCAGTACGCCCCTGGCGGACGACCGAGTTCACCACGGTCGCCGTTCCGGATGCACCCAGGCCGTGCCCGCGTCGGTCCGGGTGCACCCATACCCCTTGGATTTGCCCGACCGTCCCGGACTGCGAGCCGATCTCGGCCTTGAACACCACGCGGCCGTCCTCGAATCTGGCCCAGGCACGTTGCGCTGCAATGAGACTGGCGATCCGACGCCGGTATCCCCTACCGCCGTCGTTCAGTCGCGGGTCGACGCCGACCTCTTCGATGAACATGGCAACGGCCGCGGTCAGATACACGTCCAGCTCGTCGGGTCGAACGAGCCGAACGAGAGGATCAGGCGAGATGGACGACGGTACCGACGTGGCCAACAACGGTTGCTCACCGCGTACCTCTCGCGCCGGACCCCAATCCGTCTCGAGCATTTCCCACAACGGAAGCGTCAACTCCGCTCTGCCGACCAACGACGAGCACAGACGCGGCCCGCGGCACGCGCGGTCCGCGAAGGAACGAAGATCGTCGCTGGAACCGAGCAACGGAACCAGATTCGCACCGTAGAAGCACAGCGACTCGTCCGGACCGCCCCTGCTCCACATCTCGCCGTGGAACGACCTCGGATCGAGGCCGGATTCCTGCACGCGCGCGGCAACCATGCAGGTTGCAACGGGGTCCCCGTCGAGCACCCGGAGCACGTGCGCGACGTCCCGATTACCGAGAGGCTTCGCGCCGAGGAGCTTGAGCACCTACCGACCTCCTGACCCACCTACCGCGTACGCACCGATTCTGAAGCGAATCATTCCAGACAATGTGTTCCCCCGGTGGCAGAGCGGCAAACCGGACGCCGAACAGGTGTACCCGCTCAGCTGACGGTGACCACCGGCGCGCCACCGCTGGCGATCTCGTCCTTCTCGAACTCCTCGGCGATGCGCATCGCTTCCTCGATCAACGTCTCCACGATCTGCGCTTCGGGAACCGTCTTGATGACCTTGCCCTTGACGAAGATCTGGCCCTTGCCGTTGCCCGACGCGACACCGAGGTCGGCGTCGCGGGCCTCGCCCGGCCCGTTCACGACGCAGCCCATGACCGCGACGCGTAGCGGGATCTCCATTCCTTCGAGTCCCGCAGTCACCTCGTCGGCGAGGGTGTAGACGTCGACCTGTGCGCGCCCACACGACGGGCAGGAGACGATTTCGAGTTTGCGCGGGCGCAGATTGAAGGACTGCAAGATCTGGTTGCCCACCTTGATCTCCTCCGCCGGCGGTGCCGACAGGGAAACTCGGATGGTGTCGCCGATGCCCTTGGACAGCAGGGCCCCGAAGGCCACAGCGGACTTGATGGTCCCCTGGAAAGCCGGTCCCGCTTCGGTGACACCGAGGTGCAGTGGGTAGTCGCACTGCGCCGCCAACTGCTCGTACGCAGCAACCATGATGACGGGGTCGTTGTGCTTGACCGAGATCTTGATGTTGCCGAAACCGTGCTCCTCGAACAGGCCCGCTTCCCACAACGCGGATTCGACGAGCGCCTCGGGTGTCGCCTTGCCGTACTTCTTCATCAGCCGCGGGTCGAGAGAGCCGGCGTTCACACCGATGCGGATCGGAATGTTCGCGTCACCGGCCGCCTTGGCGACTTCCTTGACGCGGCCGTCGAACTCCTTGATGTTGCCCGGGTTGACGCGCACCGCCGCACACCCGGCGTCGATGGCCGCGAAGATGTACTTCGGTTGGAAGTGGATGTCGGCGATCACCGGAATCTGGCTCTTCTTGGCGATGATCGACAGCGCGTCGGCGTCGTCCTGTGTGGGGCACGCAACACGAACGATGTCGCAACCCGACGCCGTCAGCTCTGCAATCTGCTGCAGGGTGGCGTTGATGTCGTGGGTCTTGGTGGTGCACATCGATTGCACCGAGATGGGGCTCTCGCTTCCGACACCCACCGACCCGACCTGGAGCTGCCTGGTCTTTCGACGTGGCGCGAGTACGGGCACCGGCGGTGCGGGCATTCCCAATCCGACTGACACGGACACAGTGGCCTTCTTTCCTAGCTACGACTGTCGAGTCTACTTAGAACAATTGAATGGGGTTGACGATGTCCGCCGTGAGCGTCAACAAGGAGAACCCGATGAAAACGATGATGACCACGTAGGTGACGGGCATGAGCTTCATGTAGTCCACCGGTGCCCCGTCGGGCAGGCCGCGACGGTTGCGGAAAATGTTGCGGATGCGCTCGTAGATCGTCACGGCGATGTGGCCACCATCGAGCGGCAACAGCGGCACGATGTTGAACACACCGAGGAAGAAGTTGAGTGACGCCAGCAGCCCGACGAACGTCTGCCAGTTGTCGTTTTCCACGGCCTGGCCACCGATGACGCTGGCTCCGACGACACTCATCGGAGTGTCCAGCCCTCGTTCACCACCGAAGATCGAATCCCACAGCGCCTCCACCTTGCTCGGCAACTGCACCAACGCTTTCCCGGTCTGCACGAAGATGTCCCCGGTGAAAACAAAGGTCTCGGGCACCGCTTCGATCGGGTTGTATCGAATGTTCGGCGGTGGACCGCCGGTGACGCCGATCGCTCCCACGGTTGTCGAGTTCTTCGCTTCGGTCTCAGGATCGACGACGTAGCGCTGAACCTGAAGGATCGGAACGCTCAGAGTCTGCGAAGCACCGTCGCGATCGACTGTCAGATCGGCCGACCCGGTGGAGTCCCGAATGGCGAGAACGACGTCGGACCAGGCCTCTGTCGGCTGACCGTTCACCGCAGTGATGATGTCGCCCGTGCGCAGTCCAGCTTCGGCAGCCGGACCGTCTCCCGAACACGGCGCAAGTTCACCGTCCTCGGTCTGGGACGTGCTGACACAACCGATGCCCTGGACCGTCGTTGTCGGCGTCACCCGATCCGGCGTGCCCCAGCCGAGCACCAACACGTAGACCAGCACGATTCCCAGCACGAAGTTCATGGCGATGCCGCCGACCATGACGACGATGCGCTTCCACGTCTTCTGGCGGTACATTGCGCGCTCGACCTCGTCGGGCGCGAGCTCGTCGATGGCGGTCATACCGGCGATGTCGCAGAACCCGCCTGCCGGAATGGCTTTGAGTCCGTACTCGGTCTCCCCGCGACGGAAGGAGAAGATCTTCGGGCCGAACCCGATGTAGTAGCGGCGAACCTTCATGCCGAGCGCTTTCGCGGTCCACATGTGTCCAGCCTCGTGCAGCGCGATCGAGACACCGATTCCCACGGCGAACAGCACGACACCCAGAGCGAACACCATGTGTCAGAGGCCTTTCGATTTCAGTAGTTCACGGGCGTGGGCCCGGGCCCAGGAGTCCGCCGCGAGTACGTCGTCGACGTCCCTGGGAGCCGTCGACCAGTCCTGCCCGCCGTCGCCCAATACCGCGCGCACCGTCTCGACGATCTGCGGAAATTCGATCCTGTCGGCCAGGAACGCTTCCGCGGCAATTTCGTTGGACGCGTTGTACACCGCAGTCATGCACCCACCCATGATCCCGGCCTCACGCGCCAGCTGCACCGCCGGAAACACTCGGTCGTCGAGTGGCTCGAAGTCCCAGGAGAATGCGGTCGTGAAGTCGAGTGCACGGGCGACGTCGGGCACTCGATCCGGCCAGCCGAGGGCGAGCCCGATCGGCAACTTCATGTCCGGTGGACTGGCCTGAGCGATGGTCGAACCGTCGACGAACGTCACCATCGAGTGCACGATGGACTGCCGGTGCACGGTGACGTCGATCTTCTCGTAGGGCACACCGAACAGCAGGTGCGCCTCGATCAGTTCCAGACCTTTGTTGACCAGTGTCGCCGAGTTCAACGTGTTCATCGGCCCCATCGACCAGGTGGGATGCGCGGCGGCCTGCTCCGGCGTGACCGACTTCAGTTCGCTCTCGCTCCACCCTCGAAACGGACCTCCCGATGCAGTGAGAACCAGTCGATCCACCTCGCCGCGCGTACCGCTGCGCAGGCATTGGGCGAGCGCGGAGTGCTCGGAGTCGACCGGCACGATCTGACCGGGGGCTGCGGCGGCGAGAACCAGCTCGCCTCCGGCGACCAGGGATTCCTTGTTGGCCAACGCCAGGCGCGCACCGCTGTTCAGCGCGGCCAGGGTCGGTTCGAGGCCGAGAGAACCCACGAGGGCATTGAGCACGACGTCCGCCGGGGTCGACTCGACCAGCTCGGTCACTGCTCGCGGACCACTCAGCACTCCGGGGAAATCGAGCTCGGCGGCGGCCTCGGGCTGGGCGACGGCTACCCGTCGGACACCGGTCTCCGCGATCTGGCGACGGAGTAGTTCGATGTTTCCACCGCCCGCAGCCAGCCCGACCACGACGAAGCGGTCCGGGTTGGCGGCGATGACGTCGAGCGCTTGGGTTCCGATCGACCCGGTACTTCCCAGCAACAGCACACGTATCGGCTCGGGGCGATCCGAGTTGGTCGTTCGCTCACGATGGTCTGGCACCGGTCCATTGTTGCCTACCGAGGCTGAGAAACCCCTATGTGCCGACGCAGGCTGGCACGCTGGGGTGCATGGACTTCTCGAAGTACCGCTCGGCACCGTTCAATTACGACGATGCGGGGGCCACCGCCGGCCCACTGCCCACCGGATACCACCACGTCACGATGTCGAGGGTCGTGGGATCGGGGCTGGACGACTTCGTGGCGGCGGCCGATGCGTTGATGCGATGGGACATGCACCGAGGAGCAGGACTGAAGGTCCGTTCCGAGGCCGAGACCGCTGTGCCCGACTCGGTGGTCGTTCTCACACTCGGACCGGTGCGCATTCCGTGTCGTGTGGTCTACGTCATCGACGAGGCGAACCGTCAGGGTTTCGCCTACGGAACACTCGACGGGCATCCCGAGTCCGGCGAAGAACTCTTCTACGTCGACTACTCCCCCGCGGACGGTGCCGTCACCGCCCACATATCGGCGTTCTCGCGTCCCGGTCGCTGGTACACCAAGCTCGGCGGCCCGGTGGGCAGACGCGTCCAGGCAGCATTCACCGACCGCTATCTGAGCGCGCTGGCATCCGCGTGCCGACAGGCCGACTGACTCAGGCCTCGGGCGGGTGCACAGCTCGCCAGTGTTCGGCGATGTCGATTCTCTTCGCGACCCAGACCTTGTCGTGCGACTGCACGTGATCGAGGAAACGTTCCAGTGCAGCCATGCGGGCCGGCCTGCCCACCAGCCGGCAGTGAAGTCCGACCGAGAGCATCTTGGGACTCCCACTCGCGCCCTCGGCATAGAGAACGTCGAAGGCGTCACGTAGATGCGCGTAGAACTCGTCGCCCGTCGAGAATCCTCCCGGCGATGCGAAACGCATGTCGTTGGTGTCCAGGGTGTACGGCACCACCAGGTGATCGACGACCCCGGCGTCTCGGGGCACCTTCTCCCAGTACGGCAGATCGTCTGCATAGGAGTCGGAGTCGTACACGAATCCGCCGTGCTCCACCACGAGCGATCGGGTGTTCGGAGAGTCGCGCCCGGTGTACCACCCCAGTGGCGCAGACCCCGTCAGCTCGCGCAGGATGGTCACGGCCTCCGCCATGTGCTCGCGCTCGACGTTCGCGTCGATCTGCTGATACGACAACCACCGCAAGCCGTGACATGCGATCTCGTGGTCCAACTCCAGCAGTGCCGCAACCACTTCCGGGTTCCGCTCCATGGCCTTGGCGACCGCGAACACCGTCAGCGGTAACCCACGCTTCTCGAATGCGCGCAGCACGCGCCACACTCCGGCTCTGGATCCGTACTCGTAGAGCGATTCCATGCTCATGTGTCGATTCGGAAACGCCTGTGCGCCGATCATTTCCGACAGGAACGTCTCGGACTTCGTGTCGCCTTCGAGCACGTTGTTCTCGGCACCCTCCTCGTAATTGAGGACGAACTGGACGGCGATGTTCGCCTCACCCGGCCACTGCGCGAGCGGCGGCGTGCGGCCGTAACCGACCATGTCGCGGGGATAGCTCAGCGGGGACCGACTCGGACGATGGGGAAGGCGCTCGGGGGTCACCGCCGCAGTCTCTCATTCGAGCCCACACACGCGCTGGGTGAGCGATGCAACCCTGATCACTACGACGGGCGGTCGTATGCCAATATTGTTCCGACAACGCGTCTGGCACCGTTCGTGCCGGGACCCACGTGAACGCATCACCCGAGAGGATCGACCGGTGGCAAATACCGAACTGGAATCCGCTTCGTACGACCCGGTCGTCGATACCCGCAACGAGGTGCCCGAGGTGCCGTCCGCCGCGTGGGGATGGAGCGGCGAGTCGAACAAGGCGATGCGCGTCGCAGCCATCGTCGTTGCCGCGTTCCTGCTGTTCATGATCATCGGAAATCACACCGGCAAGGTCGAGGACCTGTGGTTGGTCGGATTTGCCGTGGCGCTGGTCGGACTCGTCGTGCGCGACGTCATCGTCCGCCGCAAGCCCCGCTAGCGGCTCAGTTCTCGGCGGCGAGCTGACCGCACGCCGCTGCGATCTCCTGACCACGGGTATCGCGCACGGTGCACGACACGCCCTGCGCGATGACCCGTCGAACGAACTCCCGCTCCACCGGCTTCGGGCTGGCATCCCACTCGCTACCCGGAGTCGGGTTGAGGGGAATCAGGTTGACGTGTACCCGGGATCCGAGCGCTTTGTGCAGCTTCTTGCCCAGCATGTCCGCTCGCCACGGCTGATCGTTGACGTCCCGGATCATCGCGTACTCGATCGAGACGCGTCGACCGGTCTGATCGGCGTAGTACCGGGCAGCGGAGAGAACCTCCGCCACCGACCAACGATTGTTGACCGGGACCAACGTGTCTCGCAGCTCATCGTCCGGCGTGTGCAGAGACACGGCCAAGGTCACCGACAGACCCTCGTCGGCCAGCTTTCGAATGGCCGGAGCAAGGCCGACCGTCGACACGGTGACCGAACGCTGTGACAGTCCCAGCCCGCCGGGGGCTGGTGAGACGATCTTGCGCACTGCCGCGACAACGCGCTTGTAGTTGGCCAGCGGCTCGCCCATCCCCATGAACACGACGTTCGACAGACGACCCTCACCGCCGGGGACGACGCCGTCGCGCATGTCCGCGGCCGCCGAACGGACCTGATCGACGATCTCGGCCGTCGACAGGTTCCGCGTCAGGCCGGCCTGACCGGTGGCGCAGAACGGACATGCCATTCCGCAACCGGCCTGACTCGAGATGCACAGCGTCGCGCGATCCGGATACCGCATGAGAACACTCTCGAGCAGAGTCCCGTCGTTGGCCTTCCACAGGGTCTTTCGAGTGTCACCGTCATCACACGCCAAGTGCTTGATCGGCGTCAGCAAGGTGGGAAAGAGATCGGCACCGACCTTCTCCCGAGCCTCGGCCGGAAGATCGGTCATCTTGGTGGTGTCGGCCTCGAGCCGCGCGTAGTAGTGCCGCGCAAGTTGGTCGGCCCGGAATGCCGGTAGACCGAGTGCCTTCACTGCCTCACGCAGGCCCTTTTTGTCCAGGTCGGCGAGGTGACGCGACGGCATTCCCCGACGCGGAGCTGTGAAGACCAGCGGAAGATTCGGTCTCTTCTGCTCGGTCGTGCTGTCCGTTGCGGCTGCGGAATCACTCATGCTCGACCCCCGCGTCGTTCCTGCTGGCTCAACTCCATACCCACCATTGTCCACCCGTTCTGCTCACAGTCCTATTCGCGACGGTTTTCGACGGTGCCCTGACGGGTATCGACGCCGGGACCGATTGCGCGTGCATTCGGACCACGCGTGCGAAAGGATCATCGACATGGCCACCAGAGCAGACGACAGCAACGAGGCACCGTTCGACACATCGGCGTCGACCAAGCCGGGGTTCGACCGGCCGACGAGTGCCGCCGGCGACCTCACCCCGATCACCACCCCGGATTCGGACGGCCATTCCGCGCCCGACCCCGAGTTCGTTCCGGAACAGCAGCACACCCCCACCGATGTGGCGCACACCCGCACCGCCGCCCTCTGGACCGGCCTGGTGGTCGGGGCCGTCGTCCTTGTCGTTCTCCTGGTGTTCATCGTGCAGAACCTCGACTCGGTCACCGTCCAGATCTTCGCCTGGCAGCTCGACCTACCCCTCGGAATCAGCATGCTGCTGGCCGCGATCGCGGGCGCGCTGGTGATGGCCATGGCCGGCGGTGCCCGAATCCTGCAGGTCCGGCGCGCAGCGAAGAAGAACCAGCGTCACGGTTCGTGAACACTATGTACAGAAGCTGGCACCGATGCTCTGAATCGATAAGGTTGGCGGTGCCCGACTTCACTCGAGGAGCATGACGTGACTACTTTCATGGAGACACCGGTGGCATCCGGCGTTGCACCCGACCGCGCACGATCGTGGCTGTTGGTTCCGGCCACCAAGCCCGATACGTTCGACGCTGCTGTCGCATCCGGTGTCGACGCCGTCATTCTCGACATCGAGGACGCAGTCGCTCCGGCGAAGAAGCCTGCTGCTCGCGAGACCGTCGTGCGCTGGCTGAGCGAGGGCAACTCGGCCTGGGTGCGCGTCAACGACGCGACGACCCCGTACTGGGCCGACGATCTTGCCGCGTTGTCCGGGCTGCCCGGCCTGGTGGGGGTCATGCTCGCGAAGACCGAGAGCGGCGGTCAGGTCGAGGCGACAGCCGCCCGCCTCGCCGACGGCACCCCGATCCTCGCGCTGGTCGAATCGGCAGCAGGACTCGAGGCCGCCACCGAAATCGCGCGCGCGGACTCGACATTCCGTCTCGCCTTCGGCAGCGGCGACTTCCGACGCGACACGGGCATGAGCGACGACCCGCTCGCCATGGCCTACCCGCGCTCGCGACTGGTCGTCTCCTCGCGCGTCGCACGACTACCCGGACCCATCGACGGTCCGACACTGACCGCGAACGACAGCATCCTCGGGCGCGATGCAGCCCTGACGCTCTCGATGGGCATGGCAGGCAAACTCTGTATGCACACCGATCAGGTGGCCATCGTCAACCGCGAACTGGCCCCCTCCCCGACAGACGTGTCCTGGGCTCACGATGTCATCGACGCTCTCGGTGCCGACGGTGCTCACGTCAAGGACGGCAGCGATCTGCCGCGTCTGGCAAAGGCTCTCAAGATCAACGAACTGGCTCGAATCTTCGGAATCTCCGCCGCGTCCTGATCGCTCGCTGCCGAGCCAGGCTCAGATCGACTCGACGCCGGTCGGCTTGTATCGAACGTGGATGCGATAGCGCACATTCAGGGTGAGGCCGTCGACCTGCCGTGCCGCAGCGCGCGCTACCCGCGGTGAGAACTCGATTCCCAGCACATCCCGCAAAACCCGGCGGTCGGGAAACGCCCACCTCGTGTCGACGCGTCGCATCTCGAATCCCTGGGCATCGAAGAACGCCTCGACGGCCGCAGGATCGTAGTGCGGGAGATCCGCACGCATCCAGTCCCCGTACGGAGACGACGTGGCGTCGAGGTCCACGACCACCAACGCCCCTCCGGGCCGCAGAACTCGCATCGCTTCGCTGATACCCGGGCCGCAGCCGGGGCCGAAGAAATACGCGGTTCGCGCGTGGACGAGATCGACCGAACCTGTGTCGACGGGCAGCGCGTCCGCTCTACCCGCACGCACGGCGACGTTCGCAAGTGACTCGACGCGCGTGCGGGCTGCGGCCACCAATGGGGCGTGCGGTTCCACACCGATGACGTACCGGGCGTCCGCAGCGAAGATCGGAAGATGGAAACCGCTGCCGCAGCCCACGTCCACGACGTTCTCGGCCGTCCAATCGACGGTCGATCGAATGGACGCGAACACAGCGCCGTCGACGTCCTGAGCCCTGTTCTCCGCCTCGTACAGATGCGGCCAGTGCCAGATGTTGGGACTGGGAATCACCCCGCCGCGATCACCGCTCATCGTCCGGCGGAGTCGGTCAGAGCAACACGGTGAAGACGAGCCACGCAACGAACGCAGAGGGCAGCAACGAGTCGAGTCTGTCCATGATGCCGCCGTGGCCGGGCAGCAACGAGCCCATGTCCTTGATTCGAAGGTCGCGCTTGACCTGCGATTCGATGAGGTCGCCCAGTGTTCCCGTCACGACCAGCACGACTCCTAGCAGGACACCGATCATCGAGTTGGCCTCGAGAATCAGGGTCACCGTCAGCAGGCAACCGATGACGCAGAAGATGAGCGATCCGACCAGCCCTTCCCAGGACTTCTTCGGGCTGATGGCCGGTGCCATCGGGTGCTTGCCGAACAGCACACCGGCGATGTAACCACCGACATCCGAGCACACGACGCCGATGACGAAGACCAGGATGCGACCGGCACCGTTGTCCTGCAGGACCATCAGAACGGCGAACGAGGCCAACAGTGGTAGCCAACACGCCACCAGAACGGTGACGGAGAGTTCTTCGAGATAGTTCTTGGGAGCAGTACCGAAGCCTTGTCTCAGCAACAGCCACACCATGCAGACCACGACGGTGCCCACAGCCGCACTGAGCACTCCGACGGCACCGAACGGCCAGCCCAGCCAGATCATGGCCTGACCACCGAGGATCAGCGGGATGCGCGGAACGAGAACACCGCCCTCGCGGAGCCGCTTGGACACCTCGTACGTCGCGACGGCCAACGCCACGGCCACGACACCGATCCATACCAGCGGCACGAACACGAGCACGAGGATCAACCCGATACCCAAACTGCCGCCGACGCCGATCGCGGCAGGCAGATTTCGACCCGCCTTGCCGGCGGACTTCGTGGCGGCGACCCCGGACGAGCCAGCGGGCGTGCCGCTGCCCTCCTGCCGATCCGGTCCCACCACTGTCGTCAACTCCTCGATATTCATCGTCGTTCCACCGTGTTGCGCAACTATCGAAGGAGGTCAGACCTCCATCAATTCACCCTCTTTGCGCTTGACCAGTTCGTCGACGGAGGCGGTGTACTTCGCGGTGGTCTTGTCGAGCTCGTTCTCGGCGCGTACGACGTCGTCCTCGCCCGCCTCGCCGTCCTTCTGGATGCGCTTGAGCTCTTCCATCGTCTTGCGGCGCACGTTGCGAATGGACACCTTGGCGTCCTCGCCCTTGCCCTTGGCCTGCTTGACGAACTCGCGGCGTCGTTCCTCGGTCAGCTGCGGCACGCCGATACGAATCAGGTTGCCGTCGTTGGTGGGGTTGACGCCGAGATCGGAATTGCGGATAGCGGTTTCGATCGGCCCGAGCTGATTCGACTCGTACGGCTTGATCACCACCAATCGCGCCTCCGGCACGCTGATGCTGGCCAGCTGGGTGATCGGCGTCGGGGCACCGTAGTACTCGATGACGATGCGCGAGAACATTCCCGGGTTGGCCCGCCCGGTGCGGATCGAGGACAGATCGTCACGGGCAACCGATACGGCCTTTTCCATCTTCTCTTCGGCGTCGAAGAGAGCTTCGTCAATCACGATCTGTCCTCCATCGTCTTCGTTCTCGGTTCGTTCGCGGTCGTGTCGGCGGCATTCACGACGTGACCAGCGTGCCGATGTTCTCGCCCGACACGGCGCGAGCAATGTTTCCCTGAATCAGCAAATTGAACACCAACATCGGCATCTGATTGTCCATGCAGAGGCTGAAGGCAGTCGCGTCGGCAACTTTGAGGCCTCGCTCGAGGGCTTCTCGGTGGGTGATCGTGTCGAACATCGTCGCGTCGGGATCGAGCCGTGGATCGGCCGAGTAGACACCGTCGACGGCCTTGGCCATCAACAGCACCTCGGCACCGATCTCGAGCGCCCGCTGCGCCGCCGTCGTATCCGTCGAGAAGTAGGGCATGCCCATACCTGCGCCGAAGATGACGACACGCCCCTTCTCGAGGTGCCGTCGCGCGCGCAGCGGGAGGTACGGCTCGGCCACCTGGCCCATCGTGATCGCGGTCTGGACTCTGGTGGCAACACCCTGCTTTTCCAGAAAATCCTGCAGCGCAAGACAATTCATGACCGTGCCTAGCATGCCCATGTAGTCCGAGCGAGATCGGTCCATCCCCCGCTGCTGCAATTCGGCACCGCGGAAGAAGTTTCCGCCACCGATCACCACGGCGACCTGAACTCCGGTGGCCACCACCTCGGCGATCTGCTCGGCAACGTTGTTCACGACATCCGGATCGAGCCCCACCTGGCCACCACCGAACATCTCCCCACCCAGTTTGAGCATCACGCGTCGGAACCCGGGACGGTCAGGGGCCGGATCGGTCATAGCTCTCCTCGGTACTCGTCGAACACTACGGTTTACTCACCGATCATCCTGCCCTATCGGCACCCGATCGGTGGACACGGCTCCGACCTGCCTCGCGCACGAACGATGCCGTCCACTCGATGAAATCGAATGAACGGCATCGCCTCGATCGGATCGAGCGCAGACTAGCTGGCGCCGACCTCGAATCGGGAGAAACGGGTGATGGTCACGCCGGCCTCGTCGAGGATGGCCTTGACGGTCTTGTTGCCGTCCTGAACCGACTTCTGCTCGGTGAGAACGACGTCCTTGAAGAATCCGTTGACGCGACCTTCGACGATCTTCGGCAGAGCCTGCTCCGGCTTGCCCTCTTCGCGCGCGGTTTCTTCTGCGATCCGACGCTCGGCGGCGACCAGATCCTCGGGAACCTCGTCACGGGTGACGTACTTGGCCTTGAGCGCTGCGATCTGCATCGCCGCAGCGCGCGCAGCATCGCCGGCGGCGTCGCCGTCACCGGTGTACTCGACCAGCACGCCGACGGCAGGCGGCAGGTCCGCGCTGCGCTTGTGCAGGTAGGTCGCGGTGTTGCCGTCGTAGGACACGACGCGGCGAATTTCGAGCTTCTCGCCGATCTTGGCCGACAACTCGTTCAGAGCCGTCTCGACGGTCTTGCCGTTCAGGTCGAGTGCCTTGAGAGCGTCGACATCAGCAGGCTCGCCTGCTGCAGCCGTCGCCGCGACGGACGCGGCGAACGTCTGGAACTCGTCGTTCTTGGCCACGAAGTCGGTCTCGGAGTTGATCTCCACGAGCACTCCACCCTCGGCGACGACGAGGCCTTCGGCGGTGTTGCGCTCGGCGCGCTTGCCGACGTCCTTGGCACCCTTGATACGCAGGTACTCGACGGCCTTGTCGTAGTCGCCGTCGTTCTCGGCGAGTGCGTTCTTGCAGTCCATCATTCCGGAGCCGGTGAGCTCGCGGAGCCGCTTGACGTCGGCGGCAGTGTAGTTCGCCATCGTGGGCGAGCCTCCTCAAAAGTCTGAATACGGGCGTTGACGAAAGTGCTGTTCTCGAATCGTGATCGACGGGCTCGCTGTGGAGCCGGACCGATCACAACCCTGACATACCGAAGCGGCCCCGGCCCACCCCTGAGGGTGAACCGGGACCGAATTCGATCAAGCCTGAGCGGCCGGCGCTTCTTCTGCTGCCGGTGCTTCTTCTGCTGCCGGGGCGTCGGCGGCCGGCGCATCGGCTGCGGGAGCCTCTGCTGCCGGAGCGTCAGCGGCCGGGGACGCCTGTGCGAGCTGCTCGAGCTCCCACTCTGCGAGCGGCTCGCCTGCGCCGACCTCGGGCTTGGCGTCGGTTGCGGTGTTCTGGCCTGCACGGGCCTGCACACCTTCGGCCACTGCGGATGCGACGACCTTGGTCAGCAGCGCAGCGGAACGGATCGCGTCGTCGTTACCCGGGATCGGGTAGTCGACCACGTCGGGATCGCAGTTGGTGTCCAGGATCGCGATGACCGGGATCTTCAGCTTGCGCGCTTCGCCGACGGCGATGTGCTCCTTGTTGGTGTCGACGATCCAGATGGCCGACGGAACCTTGGCCATGTCGCGGATGCCGCCGAGGGTGCGATCGAGCTTGGTCATCTCACGCGTGAGCATGAGGATTTCCTTCTTGGTGCGTCCCTCGAAGCCACCGGTCTGCTCCATTGCCTCGAGCTCCTTGAGGCGGACCAGGCGCTTGTGCACGGTCTGGAAGTTGGTGAGCATGCCACCGAGCCAGCGCTGGTTCACGTAGGGCATGCCCACGCGAGTTGCCTCAGCGGCGATGGACTCCTGTGCCTGCTTCTTGGTGCCGACGAACAGAACGGTGCCGCCGTGGGCGACCGTCTCCTTGACGAACTCGTAGGCCTTGTCGATGAAGGTCAGAGTCTGCTGCAAGTCGATGATGTAGATGCCGTTGCGGTCGGTGAAGATGAATCGCTTCATCTTCGGGTTCCAGCGACGGGTCTGGTGTCCGAAGTGTGTGCCGCTGTCGAGCAGCTGCTTCATTGTTACTACAGCCATGGCTGAATAACTCTCTTTCATGGTTCGGTTGACGCAGAGTGTCGGTGACCTCTGCCCTGGCGACCGCCGAAGTTGTCGGACCTGAACCACAGGGGGATCAGGACCGCCGACAACCGGTTCTCGTATCGTGAACTCTGCCGAGGCAGTCGATACGATGACGCGGACGCGCGAAGTCGACCCGTGCACGCACAGGCCGCAACAAGGAGTGTAGACCTGCGGCGGCCCCCGTCATAACCAGGCCCGACTGTCAAGAGATTCCGGTGCCTGTGGACGAATCTTTCGGTTGTCCACAATTCGTGCTGGGCCTCGTTTTCCAGCACATTCACAGGCCATCGTCGACGAGTGAACACTCTTCGTACCGGGTGCATCGCCTGCGTTCTTGCCGCGATCGTGCTGACCACGCCGGCCGCGGCAGCCGAATCGGACTCGTTCGCGTGGCCGATACGGCCGCACCCTCGCGTCGTGACACCGTTCGACCGCCCGGAACACGATTGGCTCCCCGGCCATCGCGGGGTCGACCTCGCCGCGGCGGACGGCACCTCGGTTCTGGCCGTCGCCGACGGCACGGTCGTGTTCGCAGGCCTCGTGGCCGGTAAGCCGGTGGTGTCGGTGGACCATCCGGGCGGACTTCGATCGACGTACGAACCCGTGACGGCGGCGGTCCGGGCCGGAGCACGAGTACGACGCGGCGACATCCTGGGTTCGCTGACGTCGGGACACGACGGCTGCACGGCGACATGCCTGCACTGGGGCATCAAGCGGGGCCGCGAATACCTCGATCCGACGGCCCTGGTGCGTGCCCGTCCGATCAGATTGAAACCCGTGCAGGAGCCGGGTCGGTGACGGTCAGCGCCCAGGGCCGGAGTGACGACCGGACGCGGCAGGAAAGTCGTCCGCAACCATGGCGGCAAGCTCGACGAAAGCGCTCCTGGTCTGGGGACGCAGCTTCTCGAGATCGACCACGGCCCCCTCGGCGAGGTGCTCGTCGAACGGAACCACCAGCACCGCGCGGCAGCGTTCCAGGAAGTGCTGCTGCAACAAGTTCATGTCGACCGCGGACGAACCCGGTCGGACCGAACTGATCACCACGACCGTGCGCTCGACCAGGTGGCCGTATCCGTGCAGTTCCAGCCAGTCCAGAGTCGCGGCTGCGCTGCGTGCCCCGTCGACGGCCGGCGAACTGACCAGAACCAGCGCATTGGCCAGCTGCAGCACCCCGTTCATCGCCGAGTGCATGATGCCGGTTCCGCAGTCGGTGAGGATCAGGTTGTAATAGACCTGCAGCATGTCGATGACTGCGCGATAGTCCTCTTCGCCGAACATCTCCGACGCCGAGGGATCCCGCTCACCGGCCAACACTTCCAGTCGGCTCGGTGCCTGCGAGGTATGAGCGCGAATGTCGGAATACCGGCGAATGTTCGGGGCTGCGGCCAACAAGTCGCGAACAGTCGACGCGGTCTGACGCGGTACCCGCTCTCCGAGTGTCCCGAAATCCGGGTTCGCGTCGACGGCAATGACGCAATCTCCGCGCAGCGACGCGAACGTCGACCCCAGACCCAGAGTGGTCGTCGTCTTGCCGACCCCGCCCTTGAGCGACAGGAACGCGATGCGGTAGTCCCCCAGCACCGGCTGCCGTATGCGATCGACCTGGTTGCGGTAGCGCTCCTCGGCCGTCGACTCGCCGGGGTTAATGACGCCACCGGTCAACCGGTGCACACCGCGACGCCACCCCGACGACGAGGTGCGCTTGGGTCGTTTGAGCAGCGATTCGGCACCCAGGTCCTGACTGCTCGGACGATACGGATTCGGGGCACCTGCCCACGGCTGCGGGGACCAGGGTGCCTGCTGGGCCGGCTGAGCCTGCGACCGATCGTCCCCGACGGGCGGAACGGGCGGCATCTGTGCCTCGGGATAGGCGGCCGGCGGGCCCGGTCGAAGCGGCACGGGCGGGTTGTACCGCGGGGGCACGGGAGGTCGCTGCGCAGAATCGGGCGTCTGCCACGGCGGGGGCTGCCGGGGCGTGGAGCGTGGAGTGGACATCGGTTCGACCGGTACGGATTTGGCGGCATCGTCGCCCCGGCCGTCGAGTGGACTGCCGTCGCCTGTACTGCCGGGTCGTGCCCCGTTCACCGGCGCACTGTGGCCATGCGTCGACCACGGCTCCGATTTACCTTGCGGTCGGTCGCGGTCCACGGTCCCCCGTATTCGGTGTAGTCGATCCTGGGCAGACGCTACCAAACGATGCGCCGCCCAGCTCGACGCTCATGCTCTGGGATGCGCCTGATCGTGCACCGCCCGCAACCGTTCGACGGATACGTGAGTGTAGATCTGCGTGGTGGCAAGAGATGCATGTCCGAGCAGTTCTTGCACCACCCGGAGATCTGCACCTCCTTCCAGCAGATGCGTGGCTGCCGTATGGCGCAGGCCGTGCGGTCCCAGGCTGGGGCCGCCGGGGACTGTCTCCAGCACAGCATGCACCGCCGACCTGGCCTGTCGCTGGTCGAGTCGTCCACCCCGACGCCCGAGCAACAGGGCCGGTCCGGATCGATCGACGGCCAGGGCAGGCCTGCCGTCGGTGAGCCAGGCGTCGAGTGCATGCGCGGCCGGCAGACCGTACGGTGCCGAACGTTCCTTGTTGCCCTTGCCCACCACCCGAACGACTCGTCGATCGGTGTCCACGTCGTCGACATCGAGACCGCACAGCTCCCCCACGCGGACCCCGGTCGCATACAACAGTTCGACGACGAGTCGATCGCGCAGCGCTATGGGATCGAGTTCGGCGGCACCCGACTCGGCAGCGTCCAGCGCTCGCGTCGCTTGATCGTGACGCAGCACTCCGGGCAGGGTGCGGTGACCCGACGGGGACGCGAGACGTTGCGCGGGGCCAACCTTCACAGCCCCGACCCGTTCGAGCCACGCCCCGAACGTTCGCACCGACGAGGTGCGCCTGGCCATCGATGTCCGGGCCGCGCCGGCCGCCGAGTACCCCGCCAACCACGAACGTACGACACGCAGATCCAGATCGGCGATTGTCGCGCCAGGTGAGGACGCGGCCAGGTGCGCCAGTAACGAACGCGCGTCGGCAACGTAGGCCCGGATGGTGTGCTCCGACCGTTCCCGGCCGAGGCGCAGGTGTTCGGCGAACTCCTCGACGTGCACCTCCAGGTGCGGCGGCAGCGAATCGGTCATCGGCTCAGCTTGGGCGCTGACGTCTCGCTCGACAACCGGACACGCCGTCGGGTGGACGTCGGTGCGCGATCAGGCGTCGACTCCCGCCTCCGCCTGTGCCAGCTCACGCTTCCAGGCTCGGAAGGTTTCCTCGGTCCGCCCCCGACGCCAGTAACCCGAGATCGACGCCCACTCGGCCCCGACCCCACGTTCCTTGCGGATGTACGGACGGAGGTTGTGCATGACGGCCTGCGCCTCACCGTGGACGAACACCTGCGCCTGCCCGGGTAGCCATTCGGTGTTCTTGACGGCCTCGATCAGCGGTGCGTTGTCTCCCGCCCGGTCGTCGCCGATCTCGTTCGACGACGCGCCCCGGTGCACCCAGGTGACGTCGACGACTGCGAGAGTCTCCATGTAGATCTCGTCGTGACGATCGCCGACCTCGATGAACACCTTGGCAATGGCGTCATCTGGGAGGGCCTCGACCGCAGCCGAGATGGCCGGGATAGCCGATTCGTCGCCTGCGAACAGGTGCCAATCGGCATCGGGGCGAGGCGCGTATGCCCCCGACGGCCCGAAGAACGACATCTCGTCGCCCGGCTTCGCGCGTGTGGCCCACGGTCCGGCGACGCCCTCGTCGCCGTGCACCACGAAGTCGATGGCGATTTCCCGCGCGTCGGTGTCGACGGATCGAACGGTGTAGGTCCGCATGATCGGATCGTCCTCGGTGCCGAAGAACAGCTTGACGTACGCATCGGTCCGGTCGATAGCGTCGAACTCCTCGAAGCCTGGACCACCCAGATACACCCGGTGCATGTGCGGGGTCAGCGCTTCCGTGCGCACTACGGTCAACGTGGTTTTCTTACGCGGCACTACAGACCCCTCTTCGAGCGAACGACGCCGATGCTCACTGCACCGACTAAGCATTACCTAACACCCTACCTTCACTGGGCCTCGGTAGGGCCGTCACCTCAGCCGCGCACCACCCGGGCCCACCCGGTCTCGTCGTTGCTCACGAATCCGTCCATCTCCATCACCGGTAGCGCGGCACGGACCTTCGACAACGGAACCCCGGAACTCTCCGACAGTTCACGGGTGGACAACGCTCCCGTGGCCGGCAGCGCGTCGTAGATCAACAGTGCGGTCTCGGACAGCGCATCGATTTCCCGGAACAGATCGGGACGGGGTTCCTCCGGCGAGCCGAGCGCCCCGGCCTCGGCCACCACATCGTGCGAGCTCGACACCAGAACGGCCTCACCCTCACGAATCATGCGATGGCATCCCTTCGACGTCGGAGAGGTGACGGGCCCCGGCACCGCAAGAACGGGGCGGCCCAGTTTCGCCGCCCACGCCGCGGTGTTGCGCGCCCCGCTCCGCCATCCCGCCTCGACGACCACCACCGCCGATCCGAGTGCCGCCACCAACCGGTTGCGCGCCAGGAACCGGTGCTTGGCCGGAGTGGTGCCCGGCGCGTATTCACTGAGAACGACACCGCTCGAGGCGATCTGACGCAACAGGCGGGAGTGGCCCGCCGGATATGCCCGGTCGACGCCGCAGGCGAGCACAGCCATCGTCGTCCCCTCGACTCCGAGCGCCGCACGGTGCGCTGCCGCATCGATACCGAAAGCAGCTCCCGATACGACGGTCCAGCCGTCCAGCGCCAGATCGGCGGAGATCTCGGCAGTGACGTGGTCGCCGTACGGACTCGACGCTCGGGTTCCGACTATCGACACCGATCGTTCGGTGTCTGCTCCGACAGACCGGTTTCCCAACGCCCACAGTGCGATCGGCGGCGACGTGTCGACACCCGCGGTGAGGCCGGACCCATCGAAGCCGAGAAAACGCCACGCAGGCCACTCATCGTCGTCAGGGGTGATCAGCCGTCCACCGAGAGCGGCAATGTGGTCCAAATCTGCTGCTGCAGTGTCGACATGAGCCCGTGCTGCCAGTCGCTCACCCAAGTGTCCGGCGCGTACGGCTGCGGCGGTGACCTCGGGGCCGTGGGCAGCGGCGTGGTCCGTCACCGTGCGATGCGGACCCTGTGCCACCCGAGACAGATACGCCCACGCCAGCCGACGTGCGTCATAAGTCATGCCACTCCCCTGTCTCGAAAATCCAGTGCGGCACCGACCTCGTCTGCACCGGGCACGGTGCCGCCGGCGAGATCGTTCAGAGTCCACGCCACCCGTATCGCACGATCGGCGCCGCGCGCGGTCAGCGATCCGTTGCGCAATGCCCGCTCGATCGGTGCCAGCGTCGACCGAGCGAGCCGAAACCGTTGGCGCAGTGCTGGTCCGGGGACTTCCGCATTGGTCCTCCACCCGAACTCCAACCAACGATGAGCGGCAGCATCCCTCGCTCCCGTCACGCGGGCGCGAATATCGGCCGTTCCTTCTCCGACGTCGTCGACCAGCGCCCCGGTCGCGACTCCCATCATCTGAATTCGGAGATCGACCCGGTCGAGGAGCGGTCCGGACAGTTTTCCCAAGTACTTGCGGCGAGCAGTGGGCGCGCACACGCAGTCGGCCTGCCGCGCCGGCGCGCACGGACACGGATTGGCCGCCAGGACGAGTTGGAACCTCGCCGGGTACCGGGCCACCCCGTCTCGACGCGCAATCCGAATTTCACCGTCTTCGAGTGGGGTTCGCAACGCTTCGAGTACCCGGATGCTCATCTCGGCGCATTCGTCGAGAAACAGGACTCCGCGATGCGCGCGACTGACTGCGCCGGGCTTGGCCATTCCGGTGCCTCCTCCGACCAACGCACTCACCGACGTCGAATGGTGTGGGGCGATGAACGGCGGCGATGTGATCAGCGGCCGCGCACTCGTCAGCAGCCCCGCCACCGAATGGATCGCGGTCACCTCCAGCGCCTCGGATTCGGTGAGCGGCGGGAGTATCCCCGGAAGACGTTGCGCCAGCATCGTTTTCCCGATGCCCGGTGGCCCGGTCAACATGATGTGATGCGCACCGGCCGCAGCGACCTCCAACGCCCATCGGGCATCCGCCTGACCGGCAACGTCACTGAGATCCGGATAGCTCTCCTGATGCCAGTCGGTCGGGGTGGGCGATTCCAGCGCCTGCTCACCACGAAGCCACGCAACGACATCCGCCAGGCAATCGGCACCCAACACCTCGATACCGTCAACCAGACCCGCTTCTGGCAGACACCGACTCGGCACCACCACCCGCTGCCACCCCGCCGCCTTCACCGCGAGCACTCCGGGCAGTACCCCGCGGACCGCACGCAACCTGCCGTCCAGAGCCAACTCACCCAGAAACACTGTCTCCGACAGGCTTCCCCGCGGAATGGCCTTGGCGGCGTCGAGGACCGACAATGCCAACGCGAGGTCGTACACCGAGCCACCCTTGGGCAACGTCGCCGGAGACAACGCGAGAATCACTCGACTGTCCGGCCAGGTACCACCCGAATTCTTCACCGCGGCCTTGACCCGATCACGCGATTCGTTCAGCGCGGTATCGGGCAGTCCCACCAGATGGGTCCCCGGAAGACCCTGACCGATATCGGCTTCGATCTCCACCAACACTCCGTCGACGCCGTTGACCGCCACCGAATGGGCTCGCCCCAGGGGCATCAGAACGCCGCCCTGACGTGAGTGAGAACGGGGTCGTCACCGCGACCGATCACGATGGCGATCACGTCGAATCGGATGTGCACCCACGGCCCTCCGCGAAGCGAAAGCCACTGCAACGCCAATCCTCTGATCCGAGTCTGCTTGGTGTACGTCACCGCTTCCGCCGGCGTTCCGTAACCGATTCCCGAACGCGTTTTGACTTCGACGAACACCATCGTCTCGCCTTCGCGCGCAATGATGTCGAGCTCCCCCGAACGATGCCGCCAGTTCCGCTCGATCACCTCCAGGCCGATGTGCTCGAGATGGCGCGCTGCAAGTTCCTCACCGCGTGCCCCGAGTTCTTGATTGGTCGGCATGTCGAATTCCTCCACTCTGCGGCCGCACAGCACGGCCGGATCCGGTCGTCATGACGGTGACACGACCGAAAGGAGGTGATTCCGAGAAAGTGCAGGTGCCGCATTGCCCTGTGGACACGCGCAATCCTGTGGAGAGAACCGTCGAATCGCAGGGCCGAAACACCTGTTTTGTCGTACCTGTGTGCTTACCGGCGTTCACGCCCTGTCGATCGCCCGACAAATGGTTCGAACATGCAAAAGCTCCGTCCGGATTACCGCACGGACGGAGCTGAAGCACGGAATCGGTAATCGAATTCGATGACCGAACTACCGCTGACCGAAGACAGCGGGCATATCAAGGCTGGGAGGCGGTCAGTGCGCAGCCTCGTAGGCGGCCTGAACTTCCTGGCTGATCCGACCTCGGGCGCTGACCTCGTGGCCGTTCTCGCGAGCCCACGCTCTGATGTCCTGCAGATCGACCTTTCCTCGAGCCGGTGCAGGCGCGGCACCGGTCTTACGGGGGCGGCGACCGGAAATCTTCTCGGCGTGCTCGATCCAGAAAGCCAGCTGCTCGTGCAGTTCGTTCGCATGCTTGAGATTCAAGTCGATGCGGTACTGGTTTCCACCGATACCGAATTCGATCGACTCCCCCTGGCCTTCTTTGATTACCGAACCGTCGACATCGTCGATCATCTGGACAAGCGTCTTGCGTGCCATGTCGTACCTCTTACGCGTCTGGGAGAATGTGGTAATTCAAGTTCTACCACCGATTATCGGACCGAGGCAAAGACCCAACGATGTTCACATCGGCGTAGGGTCGAAAACATTCGGTACGAAAACGTGTGAATACCGGAAGCTATTTGCATCATTAAATCGAAACACTATGGGAGACAACAGAATTCGGCGTTCACATTTCGACGATTCTCCCGCGCTCGACGTAACACGGCAACGGGCCTCAGCCCGAAACAGCACACGCGGAATTATTCGGTCGGTTGTCCAGCTTTTCGCTGATCGGTGCGCTTCGGAACACTTCACACGGGGAATCCGCCGAGCGGAACCGTCCAGGTGCACCCGTCAGGCACCGGGCACACCTGCCGATCCGACCCGGAACCGACTATTCGGGGAGACGCAGATCAGGTTTGTCCAGCTCTTCGATGTTGACGTCCTTGAACGTGATCACCCGCACGTGCTTGACGAAACGAGCCGGTCGGTACATGTCCCATACCCACGAGTCCGACATCCGCAATTCGAAGTAGATCTCACCATCGGCATTGTGCGGAATGAGTTCGACGGAGTTCGCGAGATAGAAACGACGCTCGGTTTCGACGACATAGTTGAACTGTCCGACGATGTCCCGATACTCGCGGTACAGCGAGAGCTCCATCTCGGTTTCGTACTTTTCGAGATCTTCGGCACTCATCGGTCTCTTTCATCCTCCAGTCGGGCGTGAAATTCAATCATGGCGCACCGTCGTCGGTGCAGTCCATTCGCCCCAGTGCGTCGACCTCGCTACGCGAGCGACCGGCTGCCGCGGCAGCCACGTTGGCATAGGACATTCGATGCTCCCGGCTCGGGCCGAGCGTGGTCATCGCGGTCGAATGCGCACGTGTGCTGTACCCCTTGTGCACGGCGAATCCGTAACCGGGAATGTCGGTGTCCATCTGCACCATCAACCGGTCTCTGGACACCTTGGCCAGCACACTGGCCGCAGCGATGCAGGCAGCTGTGGCATCCCCTCCGATGACGGGTAGAGACGGCACCGGAAGTCCGGGAACCCGAAAGCCGTCGGTGAGGACATACCCGGGAGTGAGGCCCAGGCCCGCCACCGCGCGGCGCATTCCCTCGATGTTCGCCACGTGTACCCCGATGCGGTCGACCTCGGCCGCGTCGACGAACACCACACTCCACGCAAGTGCCAATTTCTTGATCCGGGGAAAGAGCTCCTCCCGGCGACGCTCGGTCAGCTTCTTGGAATCGTCGAGGTCCGCGAGGGCAGTGTGCGACCGAGAGCCCAGGATGCACGCCGCGACCGTCAACGGCCCCGCGCAGGCTCCCCTGCCTGCTTCGTCGACACCCGCAACCGGACCGAGCCCGTTGCGTTCGAGTGCCGATTCCATGGTCCGCAGCCCCGCCGCCCTCCTGATGATGGGACGAGGCGGCCACGACGAGCGGCTCAGAGATGCGCGCGCACGAGGCGCGGGACGAGGACGGGCCGTCATCGACCCTGAATGTCCGGCGAGTCCAGGAGGCCGGTTCGCGATGGCGGCAACGCGGTGGCCACGGCCTTACCTATCACGTTGTCCAGCGGAACGGTGCCGGTGAACTCGTCGGTGACGTGATACCGCGAGTCTCGCGAATTGCTGCGATTGTCGCCCATGACCCAGATGTTGCCCTCGGGCACCGTTACAGGGTCGAAGCACCGGCCCGACTTCAATTCGGTCTCGCACGTCATCGTGTCCGGAACGAACGGGAAATCCATCTGTATGTACGGCTCGTCCAACGGCTTCCCGTCCACGAGCACCCGTCCCTGAGCGTCACAGCACTCGACCGTCTGACCGCCGGTGGCAATGACGCGTTTGACCAGATCGTTCTCGTCCGGAGCGACGACTCCGATCAAAGAGCCCACTTCCTGGGCCCCGCGGATGACCGAATTGTCGGAGCGCTGCGAGACGAATTCGTCGTTCCAGGAATCGGGGCCGCGGAACACGACGATATCGCCGGGCTTCGGATCGCCGAATCGATAGCCGATCTTCTCCACGACGATGCGGTCCCCGGTGCAGCCGGCGCAGCCGTGCAGTGTCGGTTCCATCGATTCGGATGGGATGAGATAGACCCGGGCGACGAACGTCTGAAGCAGAAAACTCAGCACGAGAGCTACCAGAATGAGGATGGGAAGTTCACGCCAGAAGGACCGCTGCTTGCGATCCGCACGCTTGTTCCGGGGAGACTCGTCGTCGGGCTCGTTCGTCGAACCCTGTGGGGTCGGATCCTGTGGGGACTGCGTCACCTGGACAGGTTAGCCGGAACCGTCGCCCGCGGGCCGGTCGGTCCGCGCCTGCGGCGTTTTCACCGAGCATCGCTCGTACCGGTACGTCCGAAATGTCAGGGCGGTGGCTCCAACGCACCATGCCGCGTCACCGATGTTCGGTGACGCGGCATGGTTGCTGCTCGAAGCGGTCGATACGACCGGGTCAGCGCTTTTCTTTGATCTTGGCGGCCTTGCCACGCAGATCGCGGAGGTAGTACAGCTTCGCGCGACGAACGTCGCCGCGAGTGAGGACCTCGAACTGCGCGATGTTGGGGCTGTGCACCGGGAAAGTGCGCTCCACGCCGACGCCGAACGACACCTTACGAACGGTGAACGTCTCGCGGACGCCACCGCCCTGACGTCGAATCACGACGCCCTTGAAGATCTGAATACGCTCTTTCGAGCCTTCGATAACCTTGACGTGCACGTTCAGCGTGTCGCCGGGGCGGAAATCGGGGATGTCGCTACGCAGCGACTGATTGTCGAGAAAGTCCAGGGTGTTCATCGGTTGTGCCATCCTTGCGTTCTGCGCTTGAGCAGAGGAACCGAGCGGCTCGCCACCGGGGCGGCACAACTGGTTCGTACTCCGAGTGAGGTGTGTGCCTCGCGAGAGGCAACCCGCCTATTGTGCCAGACCGTCAGGCGTTCGAGGAAATCGCCCCGACCGAGGACTGGGCCACGGTTCCGGCCTGGGGTGCAGGCACGACGGTCCGCGCGAGCTCGTCCTCGGTGGCCTCGACCGCGTGAACAATGCTGGGCTTGCCCGCGATCGCATCCTGCAGGTAGATCTTGGCCCGTATCAACGGCCTGCGCCACTTCTTCTCTCGCCGCAGCGCACGCTCCATCTTCTTCGGTCTGCTCGTGTAGCGCCACCTCGCCCAGGGTGCACTCGGCCTGCTGAGTCGGACCGCGGCCAGAATGAGGATGGGCAGAACGAACAGCCCGATCAGCCCGGTCCAGATCTTGCCCTTGAGCAGCACGACGACGCACAGACTCAGGTTGAGCAGTGCCAGCACACCGAGTGTTCCGCGAACCCAGGGATCGGGATCGGCCCGGAAATCGGCGGGGCTGAGCAGCTCCAACGGGTGAAGTCCCAGTAGCAGGAACCCGGTGAAGGCGACGGCTGCGAATACCGCATCGACGGATGTTCGGCCCTGCTCGGACCAGTAGACGTCGCGGAGATAGAAGATGAGTGCAAATTCGTCGAGCACGAGGGCAGCACCGCTGCCGAAGATCGCCGCCAGCACGGCACCGATGGTCTGCGACCCGTCCACGTACACCGCGATGAGCCCGATCCCCGCCAACAGCATCAGCACGATTCCGAACACGACATGGTGAATGTGCTGGCCGCCAGGGGTGATGTTGCCAGGCCACCACTTCACATCCGCGCGAATCATTCTGACGCTCAGGCGAATCAGCAGAAATCCCACGAGTAGGCCGAGCAGGAAGCAGAGCAACGGAAGGCGGCCGTGCTCGACGACACCGTGCTCCAACCACCTCACGCGCTCCACATCCTTCCCGCCGCACGCCCGAAACAACGGCTATCGCCGAATCAGCCTATTCTCGTTCTTCGCCGCCGGGGTCGGCATCGACCGGGAAAGTCCGAGCGCTACTTCCCGAAGCCCGCTTTGCGCAACGCGTCGGCCATGGAACCTGCCGCAGGTGTCGCTGCGGGGCCACCGCCGCGTCGGTCGCGTTGCGGGCGGTTGCCCTGGCCGCCATTGCTCTGACGGCCGTTGCCCTTGCTCGAGGACGTACCGCGGGAGCGGTCACCCTGCTGCCCACGAGGTGCGTCCTTGCCACCGCTCGCACCGGGCTCGTCGTCCAACCGCAGACTCAGGCCGATGCGCTGACGTGGGATGTCGACCTCCATCACCTTGACCCGCACCACATCGCCGGATTTGACGACCTCACGCGGGTCCTTGACGAAGTTGTGCGACATCGCAGAGACGTGAACAAGTCCGTCCTGATGCACGCCGACGTCGACGAAAGCACCGAACGCCGCCACGTTGGTCACGACACCTTCGAGCGTCATCCCCGGCTTCAGGTCGGCGACCTTCTCGATACCGGCTGCGAAAGTAGCGGTCTTGAACTCCGGACGCGGGTCGCGTCCAGGCTTCTCCAGCTCGGAGATGATATCGGTGACGGTGGGCAACCCGAATCGTTCGTCGACGAATTCCGCGGGGTCGAGGCGGCGCAGGAGTGCGGTGTTGCCCACCACCTCGCGCACGCCCACGCCCGCCTTGCCGACGATGCGGCGCACGATGGGATAGGCCTCCGGGTGCACGCTGGAGCGGTCGAGTGGATCCTCTCCCCCGGAGATGCGCAGGAACCCGGCGCACTGCTCGAAAGCCTTGGGACCCAAGCGCGGTACGTCCTTGAGGGTGCTACGGCTGGAGAACGGACCGTTCTGGTCGCGGTGCGCCACGATGCTCTCGGCGAGCGAACCGGCGATACCGGAGACCCTCGACAGCAAGGGCACCGACGCTGTGTTGACGTCGACACCCACCGCGTTCACCGCATCCTCGACCACAGCCCCGAGAGAACGGGCGAGCAGAGTTTCGGAGATGTCGTGCTGGTACTGGCCGACACCGATGGACTTGGGGTCGATCTTGACCAGCTCGGCCAACGGATCCTGCAGCCTGCGAGCGATCGAGACCGCGCCGCGGATGGAGACGTCGAGTTCGGGCAGCTCACTCGAGGCGTACGCCGACGCCGAGTAGACCGAGGCACCCGCCTCGGACACCACCACCTTGGTCAAATTCGCCGCCGGGAATTTTGCAATCAATTCTGCTGCTAAAGAATCGGTTTCGCGTGAGGCCGTACCGTTTCCGATGGCGATGAGCTCCACCTTGTGCTTGGCCGCGAGCCCGGCGAGTGTGGCCACGGCCTGGTCCCACTTGCCCTGCGGCTTGTGGGGATAGATCGTGTCGTAGTCGACGACCTTGCCGGTGGCGTCGACGATCGCCACCTTGGTTCCGGTGCGAAAGCCGGGGTCGAGTCCCATCGTGGTGCGGTTTCCGGCGGGTGCAGCCAACAGGAGGTCTTTGAGGTTGCTCGCGAACACGTCCACGGCGTCCTTCTCGGCCGACTGGCGCAGTCTCATGCGCGTATCGAGTGAGACGGTGACCAGCATCTTGGTGCGCCATGCCCAGCGAACGGTATCGAGCAGCCACTTGTCGGCCGGGCGGCCGCGATCTGCGATTCCGAACTTGGTGGCGATACGCCCCTCGTAGACACTGGGCACACCGGGAGTCGGCTCGTCCCGCTCGGGTTCGAACCCGAGGGACAGAATCTCTTCCTTCTCACCGCGTAGCGTCGCGAGGATGCGATGCGAGGGCAGGCTCGTGAACGGTTCGGAGAACTCGAAGTAGTCCGAGAATTTCGCGCCTTCCTCCTCTTTTCCCTTGCGCACGGTGGCGACCAGCTTGCCGGAGGTCCACATCAGTTCACGCAGCTCACCCACCAGGTCGGCATCCTCGGCGAAACGCTCGACGAGAATTGCTCGTGCCCCGTCGAGCTGCTCCTGATCGAACTGCGCCGGGTCGGTGGACGGATCGGTGAACAGGGCGTCTGCGACGGGTTCGTGGCCGGCCTCCCGCGCAATCTGTGCCTTCGTCCGGCGCTTGGGCTTGAACGGCAGGTAGATGTCCTCGACGCGGGCCTTGGTCTCGGCCAGCATCAGCGACTGTTCGAGCGCGTCGTCGAGTTTGCCCTGCGAACGAATCGATTCGATGACGGCATCTCGCCGCTCGTCGAGTTCTCGGAGGTATCGAAGTCGCTCGTCGAGTTGGCGCAATTGCGCGTCGTCGAGTGTGCCGGTGACCTCCTTGCGGTAGCGCGCGATGAACGGGACCGTGGACCCGCCGTCGAGGAGTTCTACAGCGGCACGAACCTGTTCTTCGCGAACATCGAGTTCTTCGGCTATGCGCTTGTTCACAGATTTCAGAGCAGTGGTCACGGCGATGGACCCTACCGCTAGTGTGGGACAGGTCGGTCAGCGGTTCTATGTGCGGGAGAGTTCTGTAGATGGTCAGGGGGGCTCGGTTACTGACCGCCACCTGCGCCGCACTGTTGGTCCTGAGCGCGTGCTCCGTACCGCCCGATGATCAGGCCGGCGATCCCGGTGGCAGGGATTCGGCCGAGACATCGGCATCACCGTTCCCGGATATCCAGAAGGTCGACGGCGTGGCCTTGGAAGCGCGTATTCCGATGGCGGTGGAATCGGCGCAAGCCCGAGGTGCCGATGTGAACTTCGCGTTGCTGGATCGAGAGACCGGTTCCTACTACAGCAGCGATGCCGACGAGCCGATCGAAACGGCGTCGGTCTCCAAGCTCTTCATTGCCGACGAGGTGATGTTCGAGGCGCAGTCGCAGAACCGCCCCGTCTCCGCCGACGAGCTGGCCACGATGACCAGCATGCTCGAGTTCTCCGACGACAATGCCGCATACACGCTCTGGTATCGATACGGTTCGTCCGAGATCGTCCGCGCAGTCGCGGCGCGATATGCCCTGAGGAACACCGACGCTCCCGGCGACGACCAGTGGTACAACACGGAAACGACTCCCAGTGACCTGGTCGGCTACTACGCCGGGCTGCTGAACGGCAGCGGCGGCCTGACCACCGCGTCGACCGACATCATCATCGGAATGCTGCGACGCTCGGCCCCCGTAGCTGCCGACGGCTACAAGCAACACTTCGGGATCGTCGACGGCTTACCTGGCGAGACCGTGCATGCAGTCAAGCAGGGCTGGATGTGCTGCGTGTCCGATCGGTGGGTCCATCTGTCGACGGGAACCATCGGCGCGGACAATCGCTACGTACTGGCCCTGTCGTCCCGTGAAGACATCTTCTACGCCGACGACATGGAAAGTTACCCGGACACGGCCGTCGTCGACGTGAGCGACGACGCCAGCGCACTGCACGGACGGGACACCCTGACCGGCTTCGTGTCGATGTTGTTCCCCGACGGCAGAATCAGCTGAAAACGTCAGTCCGTCAGTAGATCCGGGCGTCGGTCCGCTGTTCTGCGCAGAGATTGTTCTCGACGCCAGGCGGCGATCTTCGCGTGGTCGCCGGACAACAGAATCTCGGGGACGTCGAGTTCTCGCCATCGGGCCGGCCGGGTGTAACTCGGACCTTCCAGCAGCCCATCGGAGAACGAATCCTCTTGGTGCGACTGCTGATTGCCGAGTACGCCCGGCATCAATCTGACGACGGCCTCGGCCATGACCAGTACTGCCGCCTCGCCGCCGATGAGAACGTAGTCTCCGATGCTGACTTCCTCGACCCGAACGCGGCGTGCGGCGTCGTCGAACACGCGTTGATCGATGCCTTCGTAGCGACCGCACGCGAACACGAGATGCTGTTCGGTGGACCATCTTTCGGCCGTACGTTGTGTGAACGGCACCCCTGCGGGAGTGGGGACGACGAGGAGCGACTCCTCGGTCAGCACGTGGTCCAGTGCGTCACCCCAGACGGTCGGCTTCATGACCATTCCCGGCCCGCCGCCGTACGGGGAATCGTCGACGGCCTTGTGCACGTCGTGGGTCCAGGAGCGCAGGTCGTGAACGTCCACCGATACCAGCCCGCGATCGATCGCCTTACCGAGCAGAGCAGTACGCAGTGGGGTGAGGTATTCCGGGAAGATGGTGACGACGTCGAGGCGCACGAACTACTCCGGATCCAGCAAGCCCTCGGGCGGATCGATCTCGATTGTCTTGTCTGCCAACGACACAGAGGTCACGATGGCCGAGACGAAGGGTACGAGTATCTCGGAACGACCGGATTCCTCGTCAGCACTCGGCGTGATGGACAGCAGTTCGCCTGCTGCCGAGTGCAGGACCTCGCGGACGGTACCGACGACCGAACCGTCGGTGAGTACCACGGTGAGGCCTTCGAGTTCGTGATCGTAGAACTCGTCCGGATCGTCGGACGGCGGGAGATCGGTGGATTCGACGACGAAGAGAATCCCGCGCAGTTCGTCCGCTGCGGTCTTGTCGTCGATGCCGTTCAGACGCAGCAGAAGCCGCCCGGAGTGTTCCCGGACGGCGTCCACCGTGTGTGTCACGGGCTGTGCATTCGATCGTGGCTTGCGGCCACGCAGAACAGTGCCGACGGCGAATCTGTCGTCGGGGTCGTCGGTGCGAACCTCGACAACCACTTCACCTTTGATGCCGTGCGACTTGGCGACACGACCGATGACCAGCTCCATGATGGGTTACGTGACCTATTGGTCCGTGTCGACGACGTCGACTCGGATGCCGCGACCACCGATTCCGGAGACGAGAGTGCGCAGCGCCGTAGCGGTGCGACCACCGCGTCCGATGACCTTGCCCAGGTCGTCGGGGTGCACGTGAACTTCCACGGTGCGTCCACGACGGCCGGTGATCATCTCGACGCGAACGTCATCGGGATTGGCGACGATGCCGCGAACGAGATGTTCGACGGCATCGGCGACAACGGCACTCACTTCTCAGCAGCCTCGGCGGCCGGCGCGTCTGCCGTCTCGGTTGCTGCAGCGTCGGTGGTGTCCGCGGCAGCGGAATCGTCCGACTTCGGTGCCTTCTTCTTCTTGGCGGTGGTGGCCTCGCCCTGGGGCTCGGAATCCGCCTGCGCCAGCGCAGCGTTGAAGAGGTCGAGCTTGGACGGCTTGGGCTCGGCGACGCGGAGGGTGCCCTCGGTGCCGGGTAGGCCCTTGAACTTCTGCCAGTCGCCGGTGATCTTCAGCAGTGCCTCGACGGGCTCGGTCGGCTGCGCGCCGACGCCCAGCCAGTACTGCGCACGCTCGGAGTTGATCTCGATGACGCTGGGGTCCTGCTTGGGCTCGTACGTCCCGATGGTCTCGATTGCACGGCCGTTACGGCGGGTGCGGGCGTCGGAAATGACGACGCGGTAATGCGGGGTGCGGATCTTGCCGATACGCATGAGCTTGATCTTGACGGCCATGTTCTGGTGAAGCCTTTCGAGGAGTGGTCACTGCGCAATTCAGCGGTTCGCACGGCATGCGAACCCGGTTTTGCGTTGGAGTTGTCGTGACCGCCGCGCGGTACGTAACCGGAGACGGGCGAACAGCGGTCCATTCTGCCAGACGACCACCCGATACCCTCAATCGCCCGGTCAGGCCAGCAGAATCACCAAAGCCGGAAAGGTGTTGTTGACGGAGTGAGCCGTGGTCGACGCGACGATCGAGCCACTTCTCATTCTCGCGATGCCGATGGCGAGTCCTCCCCACAGCAGGACGACGAAGCGCCACCATTCTCGTTGCCAGATCGCGAACATCACCGCCGTGATCACCAGGACCACCCAGCGGTTGCCCAGCCACGCCATCGGCATGGGTCGAGTGCGCTTTTCGAGAGCTCCCCACAACATGCCGCGGAACATCGTTTCTTCGCAGATCGGTGCGCCGATCCAAATCCACACGGCGAAAACGACTTTCCACCCCACGGCGATGTCTGCCATACCACCCAGCGGTGCCTGATCCTGAAAATCGATACGCGAGAGCAGCACGAGTGCGAGCAGCACTCCACCGACGAGGGCGACTCCGCCCCAGGCCAGACCCGATCGGATATGACCGACGAGTTCGTGAACGGATCTCGGTAGCCCGAAGTCGACGACGGGGCCGTTGCCCCTCGACATCGTGACCGCCACCGCCAGTCCTGCGGCGAGCAGGCTCGGGATCATGATCCCCACGACGAACAGCGGCGAGGACTCCGAGGACACGACCAGGCCGAGGAGCAGGAACCCGGCAAGATTGAGGCCGAGCACGAGGGCGGCCGCCGGCAGTCCCCACCGTTGGCCGGGTCTGCGCTCCTCGGCCGCTGCTTCGGCACGCCAGTAGGTCTCGGACAGTCCCGAGCCCTGCTGTTGCACGTGATTCATCGGTGCCATTCCCGCCCAGCTGGGCCGGTTCACGTCGAATTCCCCCGCGCCTCCTGGTGTGCGGCCGAACTGGTCGGCATCGAATCGGTCCGGGCCTTGCCGCGGATCAACCATCGACGTATCCCG
Source organism: Rhodococcus sp. NPDC077669 (assembly GCF_040686915.1). Classification (NCBI taxonomy): domain Bacteria; kingdom Bacillati; phylum Actinomycetota; class Actinomycetes; order Mycobacteriales; family Nocardiaceae; genus Rhodococcus; species Rhodococcus sp. NPDC077669. Next base: position 291,889 of record NZ_JBFBMD010000002.1, read on the forward strand.
ATCCACTCGCGGCGCGTCCACGACGATCGGTCACGCGGCCGCGCAGAATCACCAGCTCGGGGTTGGACAACACGTCCGCTCCCCCGCGCGGGTCGTCGGAGTACACGACGAGATCGGCGGGCGCACCGTGCTCGAGCCCGCCTCGCCCCAGCCACGACCGGGCGTCCCAGCAAGCAGCACCGAGCGCGTCGGTCGGTGACAATCCGACGCGTCCCAGAGCGTCCACCTCGTCGGCGATGCGGCCGTGCGCGATGGATCCGCCGGCGTCGGTTCCGGCGAAGATCGGGATACCTGCGTCGTGGGCACGGCCGACGGTATCGCCGACTCGCGCATGCAACGCGCGCATGTGCCGGGCGTAGACCGGGTAGCGGGTGGCCGAGTCCGCGATGCCGGGAAAGGTCTCGATGTTGATCAACGTCGGCACCAACGCTGTCCCGTGCTCGACCATCATCTCGATGGTCTCGTCGGTCAGGCCGGTGCCGTGTTCGATGCAGTCGATGCCTGCCGCGATCAGTCCGGGGAGCGCGTCTTCCCCGAAGACGTGCGCGGTGACGCGTGCCCCTTCCGCATGGGCCGCGGCAATGGCGTCGACGAGGATCGCGTCGTTCCAGAGGGGCCGGAGGTCTCCCACCGAGCGGTCGATCCAGTCACCGACGAGCTTGACCCACCCGTCGCCGAATCGCGCTTGTTGCGCCACCGCCTCGGGAAGTTGTGATTCGTCCTCGATGTCGATCGCCAGGCCAGGGATGTATCGCTTAGGGGAGGCGATGTGCCGCCCCGCCCTGATGATGCGTGGCAGATCGTCGTGGTCGTCCAACGCCCGCGTGTCGACCGGAGATCCCGCGTCACGCAGCAGCAGAGCCCCGACGCCTCGTTCGGTCTCGGCCTGCGCGATCGACCCGGCCAGGTCGGTGTGTCCTCCGCCGTACTCGATGCCGACATGACAGTGCGCGTCGACGAGCCCGGGCAGTATCCACCCGCCGTCGTGGATGAAGTCGGCATCGGCGATGGGCTCCGTGGACAGGACGCCGCCGTCGATCCACAGGTCGATCGGGGACTCGTCCGGCAGCCCGCGTCCCCGCACCCGCAATGCCGACACCGCAGGCCCGCTTACTTCTTCGGCAGCTTCAGCTGCGAGAGATCGATTCCCTCGAGTCCCGGCGGCAATTGATCGAGGCCCTTGGGCATCGACGACAGGTCGGGCATTCCGGCAGGCATTCCACCCGGCATTCCGGGGAACCCGCCGCGGATCTTCGGCTGTGTGGGCCCGCGAGCACCCTTCTTGCCTTTCTTGCCCTTCTTGTTGTTGCGCACCTGCTTTCGCGCACCCGGCATGCCCATCCGACCGGCCATCGCCGACATCATCTTGCGTGCCTCGAAGAACCGATCGACCAATTGGTTGACGTCGGAGACCTTCACGCCCGAGCCGTTCGCGATCCGCAGTCGTCGGGAGGCATTGATGATCTTCGGGTCGGTGCGCTCCTGCGGCGTCATGCCGCGAATGATCGCCTGCACCCGGTCGAGCTGCTTCTCGTCGACATTGGCCAGTTCTTTCATCTGGCCCGCGCCGGGCAACATTCCCAACAGATTTCCGATGGGCCCCATCTTGCGGACGGCCATCATCTGCTCGAGGAAGTCGTCGAGCGTGAGCTGGCCGGAGCCGATCTTGTTGGCGGTGGCCTCGGCCTGCTCGGCGTCGAAGTGCTGCTCGGCCTGCTCGATGAGGCTGAGCACGTCGCCCATGCCGAGGATGCGACTGGCCATGCGGTCGGGGTGGAAGACGTCGAAATCTTCGAGCTTCTCGCCGGTCGACGCGAACATGATGGGCTGCCCGGTCACCTCGCGCACGCTCAGTGCTGCGCCGCCGCGGGCATCGCCGTCGAGCTTGGTCAGCACGACACCGGTGAAGCCGACTCCGTCGCGGAACGCCTCGGCGGTGCTGACGGCGTCCTGGCCGACCATGGCGTCGAGAACGAACAAGGTTTCGTCCGGCTCGACCGCGTCGCGAATCCCGGCGGCCTGGCTCATCAGCTCGGTGTCGATACCGAGACGGCCTGCGGTGTCGACGATGACCACGTCGTACTGCTTGCTGCGAGCCTCGGCCACTCCGGCGCGGGCCACCTCGACCGGGTCCGCGGCCGACACGCCGAGCGCGTTCTCGCCACCGCCGATGGACGTGCCCGGGTGCGGGGCGAAGACTGCCGCGCCTGCCCGTTCGCCGACGATCTGGAGCTGGCTGACGGCACCGGGACGTTGCAGGTCACAGGCGACGAGAAGCGGGGTGTGACCCTGACCCTTCAGCCACTTGGCGAGCTTGCCCGCCAAGGTCGTCTTACCGGAACCCTGCAGGCCGGCCAGCATGATGACGGTGGGCGGGTTCTTGGCGAACACCAGTCTGCGTGTTTCGCCGCCGAGGATGCCGACCAGTTCCTCGTTGACGATCTTGACGACCTGCTGAGCCGGGTTGAGTGCGCCCGATACTTCGGCACCCTTGGCGCGGACCTTGATGCGGTTGATGAACTCCCGCACGACGGGCAACGCCACGTCCGCCTCGAGCAGGGCCAGTCGGATCTCGCGGGCTGTGGCGTCGATATCCGCACCGGACAGTCGACCTTTGCCACGCAGGTCCTTGAGAGTCCCGGTCAACCTGTCGGAAAGGGATTCGAACACCGATTGCACTCCTGAGCTAGCCGATCACCGAAAACGAGCCGAGTCCGGCACTGTCACCAGACCGAGTCCGGCGTTGTCACCAGACTAACGCCAGCCCACCTTATCCTCGCTCAGGGCGTCGGGCAGTGAGTCCGTTCGGTGCGGTGCGACCGGTCAGGCCTTGCTTGCCGAATCGCTCCACGTCACAGCGACGCCGCGGGTGGAGAGCCACTGTGCGGGATCGACTTTGACGCCGGCGGGATCGTGCACCTCGAAATGCAGGTGCGGGCCGGTCGACTGACCGCGATTGCCCACAGTTGCGATCTGTTCTCCGGCTGTGACCCGCTGACCGGGCTGCACCGAGAAGTCGTTGACGTGTCCGTAGATGGTCTCGGTGCCGTCGTCGTGCAGAACCTTGACCCAGAGCCCGAAACCGGACGCCGGTCCCGCATCGGACACCGTGCCGTCGGCTGCAGCGTAGATGGGCGTGCCGATCGGGGCGGCGATGTCCAGTCCGCTGTGCTGAGTGCCCCACCGCGAACCGAAGTTCGACGTCAACACTCCGGCGACGGGCTGGACCGTCGCCTTCTTCAACGAACGCAGACTCTCGAGCGGCGACGCCGGCCCGGCACCCGTTCCACCGAGTCCGACGTCGTCGAGCCACTGCTGGGCCGCGGCGTCCACCTCGGGGCCGAGAGCGGCGAGCGGTCCCGGAGTCGGTGCCTGTGTCGCGGCGTCCGACGGTACTGCCGAAGGATCGGTCTGTGGGGCCGGAGCCAAGTCCGGTGCGGCCTGCGGCGGCGCACCGAAAGGCGGCGCGAACTGCGGCAACTCGAATTGCGGTGGCACGAACTGCGGTGGTACGAACTGGGGCAGCTCGAATCCGGCAGGCAGCAAACCCTCCGGGACGGCGAAGGGGAATCCGGCCGCGGGCGGTTCCGGGACGGGTGCCGCGCCTGCGGTGCCCGCGCCCATGGTGGTCGCGCCGACGACGATGGCACCGGTTGCGGCGACGATGGTGGCCGCACGCCTGCCGGTGTCCTGAACTTCCTCCGCGGCGCGATGCTTGCCACCGGGCGTACCCGATGCCGTCTCGGCCGGTACGTAGATGTTCGACCGTCGGTGTGATCCCACAGTGCGCGCCTCTCGAAATGTCAGAATTGGAGCCTGCAGGAACGACGAGACGTTCGAGCAGCGGAGCCGGCAGTTCGGCCCGAAGGGCCTGCTGCGTCAGGTGACGAACATAACAAATCGGTCTCGAGGGTAAACCCATCGGCCGGAAGTTCGTGAAATGTCACCACGGCATGTCGGTTTCCGACGAACTTCCGACCAACGGTCAAGTGCCCTCGGGCTTTTCCGGGGGTTTGGGCGGTTCCGGCGATGGCACGACGGCGAGGAGCGCGCGTTCGAGATCCTCGCGCACAGCCCGACTGTCCGCGCCGGCCAAGTCGATGCAGAAGGAATCGACCACAGAACTACCCAGCGTCGATACCCGCGCCCAGCGAATATCGAATCCCTGCTGCTCGATTGCGCTCGCCAATCGACACAGCAGGCCGAGGCGGTCCTCGGCTCGCAGTTCGAGCACGACCTGACCCGGTTCGTTGTCGTCGAACCACAGCACCCGAGGCGGAGCCTGGGCGTACAGGACCGGCACAGCCGAATCCTCGCCGTCCTCGTCCGAGGTCTCGACGCGGGCGTCTCGTTCCTTCGCGTCGAGTACGGCGACCAGGTCGAGCTCGCCCGCCTGCGCACGGATGATCTCCTGCCGGATCAACCCCGCCTGCGGCGGAGCACCGAACAACGGTGCGACATCGAACGAGTTGATCGCCGAACCGTCGTGACTGCCGAGCGAGGCCGACAGCACCCGCAAGGAATGCAGTGCCAGCACTCCGGCCGCGTCGGACAGCAGTCCTGGAGTGTCGGGTGCAACCACGGTCACGACGAAGGTGTGCAGACCGTCGGTGGGCGTGATGTCGACGTGCACTCCCCCGCGCGAGGCCAACTCGATGTGCGCCGGGTCGAGCGGATCCGGCGACGGCAGAGTCTCTCCCGCCATCACCAGCCGACAACGACGAACGAGTTCACGGATCAGCGACGCCTTCCAGTCCCCCCACACCCCGGGTCCGGTCGCGAGAGAGTCCGCCTCGGCGAGTGCATGCAGAAGCTCCAGCAGAACGGTGTCCGCACCGAGCGCATCCACGACGGTCTGCACGGTTGCCGGGTCGTCCAGATCGCGCCGGGTGGCAGTCTCCGGCAGCAGGAGGTGATAGCGGACCATTGCCGTCAGCAGGGCCACGTCGGAGGGCCACAAGCCGAGCCGGTTACCGATCTGAACGGCGAGATCGGCACCGACGACGCTGTGGTCGCCGCCGCGTCCCTTTCCGATGTCGTGGACGAGCGCGCCGAGGACCAGCAGATCGGGACGAGCGACGCGTGTGGTCAATGCACTTGCGTACGCGGCAGTTTCGACCAGGTGTCGATCCACTGTCCAGGTGTGCACCGCATCTCGAGGCGGCAGATCTCGAACCGCACCCCATTCCGGAATCAGCCTGCCCCACAATCCGGTTCGATCGAGCGCCTCGATGGCCGCGATGGCCTTGCGGCCGGATCCCAGCAGCACCAACAGATCGTTGAGTGCTTCCTTGGGCCACGGCTCACGGAGTTCGGGGGCGCTGTCGGACAGGCGGTTGAGCGTGGAGGCAGACATCGGCATTCCGGTCTGAGCCGACGCTGCCGCAACCCGCATGATCAGACCCGGATCCTTGTTCGGTCGTGCGTCGCGTGCCAGCACCACCTCACCCGCGTGCTCGACGACTCCCTCGTCCAGCGGACGGCGAACGGGTACGCGACGTAGACGCGAAAGACCGCGTCGTGGAAGCGAATTGCCGGCGGTACGCAAACCCACATCGACGGAGTAGCTGATGGTGCGTGCCGAATCGCTGAGCACACGAGCGAGATCGAACCGATCGCCGATGCGAAGCGCAGCACCGATCTCGTCGGCGTCCTGCGCACGTAGCTGATCTCGCGCACGACCGGCCACCCGGTGCAGTTCGGTTCGCACGTCGAGAAGTCGCCCGTGCGCGAATGCCAAACCGCCGCCGGGTGATTCGGGTCCCAACCCGGGCATGCCATCGGTCAACTGAGCAATCGAGAGGGCGTCGAGCAGTTGCACGTCGCGCAGCCCGCCGCGGCCGCTCTTGAGGTCGGGTTCGGCACGGTGTGCGATCTCGCCGCTCCGTGCCCAGCGCCCCTGAGTCTGGCCGATCAGCTCGTCGAAGCGACCGCGAATTCCGGTGCGCCACTGCCGACGTATGCCACCGATCAACAGGTTGCTCAATTCCACGTCACCGGCGATGTGGCGTGCTTCGAGCATGCCGAGTGCTGCGGTCATGTCCGCCGCGGCAACCTGCAGGGCCTGCGGCACGGTACGCACACTGTGATCGAGCTTGATGTGGGCGTCCCACAACGGATACCAGAGCTTGTCGGCGACGTCGGCCACGATGCGGGGGTCGAGATCGTCGTGCAACAGAATCAAGTCCAGGTCGGAGTACGGCAGCAGTTCGCGACGCGCCAGACCTCCTACTGCGACTATCGCGAAACCGGAATCCGGCTTCACGCCCAGTTCTGCGCCCTTGGTGGTCAGCCAGAACTCGTGAAGATCGACGAGCGCCTGCCTGAGCGAGGGCGCATCGAGGCGGCGGTTGCGGGTGCCGCCGTCGAGCAGTTGCTTTCTGGCCCGAGCGAGATCCGCAGCTGCATCGCTCGTGCCCTTCGATGCGGAGCCCGTAGAGACCGAAGGCCCCGGTTCTGGCGCGCGTGCGCCAGAACCGGGGCCCCCGGACCGAGACCCTGTGGGGTCAGAGCGCATCGGCGCCACGTTCTCCGGTACGGACTCGGATGACCGAATCCACCGGGGAAACCCACACTTTGCCGTCACCGATCTTGCCGGTGCGGGCTGCTTCGACGATGACCTCGACGACCTTCTCCACTGCGGCGTCGTCGACGACTACCTCGACACGCACCTTCGGAACGAAATCGACCGAGTACTCCGCACCTCGGTAGACCTCGGTGTGGCCCTTCTGGCGGCCGTAGCCCTGAACCTCACTGACGGTCATTCCGAGCACGCCGGCCTGTTCCAGCCCCGTCTTGACGTCCTCCAGGGTGAACGGTTTGACGATTGCCGTGATCAGCTTCATTTTTGCTTCCCTTCACAAGACCTCGAGTGCCCGTTGTCGTACGGTGCAGCGTTCATCTCTATCTCTACCTTGTCAGGCGAAATCATATGCAGTCTCGGCGTGCTCGGCCTCGTCGATGCCGTTCGCCTCTTCCTCGTCCGTCACGCGCCAGCCCAGCGGCTTCAGAGCGAAGGCGATGACCGCGGTCACGATTGCGGTGAAGACCAATGCGAACAACGCGATGACGATCTGCACGACGAGCTGCTTGTAGTCACCACCGTAGAACAGGCCGGTCTCGGATCCGAGGAAGCCGATTCCGATGGTGCCCCACAGGCCTGCGACCAGGTGGACGCCGACGACGTCGAGCGAGTCGTCGTAACCGAACTTGAACTTCAGTCCGACGGCGAGAGCCGACAGCACGCCGGCGATGACGCCGAGGATCATGGCTCCGACCGGGGTGAGCGCACCGGCGGCCGGGGTGATGGCGACCAGACCTGCGACGATGCCCGATGCGGCACCGAGGCTGGTTGCGTGTCCGTCGCGGATGCGCTCGGTGATGAGCCAGCCTGCGATGGCCGCTGCGGTGGCCGCGGTGGTGTTGACCCAGGCCACGCCTGCGATGCCGTCGGCGGCGAATGCCGAACCGGCGTTGAATCCGAACCAGCCGAACCACAGCAGCGCTGCGCCGAGCATGACGAACGGGAGGTTGTGCGGACGGTAGGCGACCTTGCCGAATCCGGCTCGCTTGCCGATGATGATCGCCAGGATCAGGCCTGCGATACCGGCGTTGATGTGCACGACGGTTCCACCGGCGAAGTCGATCGGTGCGACGTTGGCGACGGTGTCACCGTCGTCGTTGACCATCGTTCCGAAAATCTTTGCAGCCAAGCCCTTCTCGGAGCCCGACAGCAGTCCACCGCCCCAGACCATGTGTGCCAGCGGGAAGTACGCGAGGGTGACCCAGATTCCTGCGAAGGCGAGCCAGGTGCCGTACTTGACTCGACCGGCGATCGAGCCGCTGATCAGGGCGACCGTGATGATGGCGAACGTGACCTGGAACGCTACGTCGATGACGTTGGCGTAACCCCATGCGCCGGCGATGTAGTTGCCGTCCGCGTCGGTGATCGAATCCTTGAGTCCGAAGAACTCGAACGGGTTGGCGAAGACACCGCCGATGTCCTGGGTGCCGTAGGACATCGACCATCCCCACAGGAAGTAGATGATCGAGACGACGGCCATAGCTCCGAACGACATCATCATCATGTTCAACACGGACTTCGACTGCGACATACCGCCGTAGAAGAACGCCAAGCCCGGCGTCATCAGCAGTACCAGCGATGCTGCCATCAGCATCCACGCGGCGTTGCCGGAGTTGGCCAACATATCCTCGGGACTCACGTACACCCTCCATTCTCCTGCACACCGGTTGGCGCGCCGTTACGCAAGAAGAGTGGTTTCACGAAGTTTCATCCGTGACACTCGGGTGTTTCGGGCATGTGAACGCATGACCGAATTCTGTTGCTAAAAGGTTTCGTGCTGGCGTTTGTGCTTTTTACCCGGTTCGCCGGAGCCCGGCGAGGTCGATCAACCGAGCAGTGCGTCGACGAACGCCCCTGGCTCGAACGGAGCCAGATCGTCGGCACCTTCGCCGAGACCGACGAGCTTGACGGGTACCCCGAGTTCCCGCTGTACCTGAAAAACGATGCCGCCCTTCGCGGTTCCGTCGAGCTTGGTCAGCACGACACCGGTGATGTCCACGATCTCGGCGAAGACGCGCGCCTGAGTCAGTCCGTTCTGGCCGACCGTCGCATCCAGAACGAGCAGCACGTCGTCGACGTGGGCCCGCTTCTCGATGACGCGCTTGACCTTGCTCAGCTCGTCCATCAGACCGGACTTCGTATGCAGGCGACCTGCGGTGTCGACCAGCACCACGTCGACTCCGTTCTCGATTCCCTTGCTCACCGCGTCGAAGGCAACGGCGGCCGGGTCGGCGGCTTCCTTACCGCGCACCACTTCGGCACCGACTCGCTCGGCCCAGGTCTGCAGCTGATCCGCGGCAGCAGCGCGGAACGTGTCGGCCGCACCGAGGAGCACTCGCCGGCCGTCCGCGACCAGGACACGGGCGAGCTTGCCGGTGGTCGTGGTCTTGCCGGTGCCGTTGACTCCGACGACCAACAACACCGCAGGCGCGCCGTCGTGCGGAAGCGCGCGAATCGAACGATCGAACTCCGGATGCAGTTGCGCCACCAGAATTTCCCGCAGCAAGGCTCGCGCATCGGCTTCGGTACGAATACTGCGAGCTGCCATCTGCTCGCGCAGCGTGCGCATGATCTCCGTCGTCGTGGCCGAGCCGATGTCGGCGATCAGCAGCGTGTCCTCGACTTCTTCCCAGGAGTCCTCGTCCAGGTCTCCGCCGCCGAGCAATCCGAGCAGGGACTTGCCCACCGCGGACTGGGAACGAGCCAGACGTCCACGAAGACGGTCCAACCGACCTTCGGTCGGATCGATGGTGTCCAGTCGAGGAGCAGGTGCCTCGGCGTCCGGGGCGGGTTCCGGCACCGCAGGCGCGGTGGGCTCGGCCGGCTCGGCGGGCTCGACAACCGGCACCTGAGGCTCGACGACCGGAACCTCGGGGTCGAGGACCTCCGGCTCGTCCCGAGTGTGGGTGGGTGGCACCGGCGTCGGCTCGACCGGGAAGGTCTCGACAGGCTTCGGGGCAGGCGGGACGGGCTTCGGGGCAGGCGGGACGGGCTCGGCGGTCGCAGTGCCCTGACTGAACGAGAAACCGCTGCCGGCGGTGTAGCCACCGGATCTGTCCTTGGTGGCCGCGTCCTCGATTCGGGCGGCCTCGTCCGACTTGAGGGACACTCTCCGGCGACGGGACAGAACGAACCCGGCGACGAGGACGACGAGCAGGACGGCAGCGATCGCCGCGACGATGATCCACGCTTGATTACTCACGTGACCATCCTCTCAGGTGGTCACGACCGAGCGCATCGGTGGTGCATCGCCGAAATGGACTGTCCGCCGTCCGGGTCGTGTCGATAGCATCGTCGCCATGACGTGGACCGCGGTGCGCGACGCCGACCAACTGACCGCCATGTTCGGCGAACCCAGCTTCCGGGCGGCCAACAAGGATCGCCGGACCCTGCATCCACTCGACGTGCACTGGCTCGCGGCCTCGCCTTTCTGCCTGATGGGAACCTCGGACGCGAGCGGGCGGTGCGACGTCTCCCCCAAGGGTGATCCGCCCGGCAGCCTGGTCCACGTCGTCGACGAGGCCACGATCGCACTGGCCGAACGGCCCGGTAATCGTCGAATGGACGGCTACCGCAACATTCTCGAGAATCCGTTCGTCGGCCTGAACTTCTTCGTGCCGGGGCGCGGCGACACCCTGCGCATCAACGGTCGCGCGTCGCTGGTGACCGACGCACCGTTCTTCGACGAACTGCAGGTCAAGGGCCACCGACCCATCATGTGCCTCGTCGTCGACATCGAGCAGGTGTTCCACCACTGCGCCAAGGCATTCATGCGGTCCAAGTTGTGGCAGCCGGACACGTGGGATGCGGACTCCATTCCCGATGTCGCGTCCTTGACGAAAGCGTTGATTCCGCAGGCACCCGAAACGGTGGAAGAACTCCGCGAGTACTACGGGCCCTCCTACGCCGAGCAGCTCTACCCCGAGAAGTAGCGCAGCCTCACGTCGCGGAATCGGTGTCGCTGGGCACCGACACGTCCGGTTCGGCGGCCTCGACGGCAGGTTCGACTGCATCGACGGCGACGCGCTCGCGATTGAGCCGCTGCGAGATGACGGTGGTGATGCCGTCACCGCGCATACTGACGCCGTAGAGGGCGTCGGCCACTTCCATCGTCGGCTTCTGGTGCGTGATGACGATCAGTTGCGACTTCTCGCGGAGTTGCTCGAACAAACCGATGAGTCGCCGCAGGTTGGTGTCGTCCAGCGCTGCTTCGACCTCGTCCATCACGTAGAACGGCGACGGTCGAGCACGGAAGATCGCCACGAGCATCGCAACGGCCGTCAGCGACTTCTCGCCGCCGGACAGCAGCGACAGCCGCTTGACCTTCTTGCCGGGCGGCCGTGCTTCCACTTCGATTCCGGTGGTGAGCATGTCCGACGGGTCGGTCAGAATCAGCCGTCCCTCGCCCCCGGGGAACAGTTTGGCGAAGACACCGGTGAATTCACGCTCGACGTCCAGCCAGGCCTCGGTGAACACCTGCAGGATGCGGTCGTCCACGTCGGCGACGACCCCGAGCAGGTCCTTGCGCGCGGACTTGACGTCCTCGAGCTGGGTGGACAGAAAGTTGTATCGCTCTTCCAGTGCCGCGAACTCTTCCAGAGCCAGCGGGTTCACCTTGCCGAGCGTGGCCAGATCCCGTTCGGCGCGTTTGACACGCGCCTGCTGAGTGGCGCGGTCGAACGGCATCGGGGCGGGTGCCACCACCTGCTCACCGCGTTCCTTGGCCGCCTCGTACTCGGCCATTTCGAGTTCGGTCGGAGGCAGCGGGACGTCGGGGCCGTATTCCGCCACCAGATCGTCGAGCCCGATCCCGTGCTGTTCGAGAATGGTCGTCTCGAGTTGCTCGATGCGCAGAGCGGCCTGGGCACGCGCCACCTCGTCGCGGTGCACCGCGTCGGTGATCGAGGCCAACTGTCCCTGCAGTGCCCGAACCTGCTCCTTCACCGTGTCGAGTTCGGCTGTGCGCGTTGTCCGTTCGGCCGAGAGCTCGTCGCGCCGTCGTGCGGCAGCAGCGACGACCGCCCCGAGACGAGTCGCGAGCTCTTCACCCGACTCCGCCACTGCGGCAGCGACCGCGGCAGCATGACGCCGAGCCGCGCTCTCCCTCTCGGCCCTGGCTCTGGCCTCCCGCTCGGCTCGCGCCGCCCGGCGTAGCGAATCTGCCCGTCCCCGGACCGACTGCGCACGCTCCTCCGCGGTGCGCACGTTCAGCCGAGCTTCGACTTCCACGGCGCGAACCTCGGTGAGCGCGGCCGCCGCCATTTCACGCTCCATCGTGGTGGCCGCGTCGCCGCTCTCACCGTCTCCCACGAACCCGGATTGTTCGTCCTCGGCGGATCGCAGGCTGTCTTCGAGCTCGGCCAGCCGAGCGACCGCTTCCTCGCGACTCGTCTCTGCCGAATCACGCTGCGTCGTCAACCGTGCCGACTCGGCATGAGCAGACCGCGCCAATTGACCGAGCCTGCCCAGCTGCTCGTACACAGCTGCCATAGCGGCATCGGATTCGTTGAGGGCAGCCAGAGCCTGCTCCGCCGATTCACGTCGGTCGCGCTGTTCCGCGAGTGCACCAGAGAGCGCAGCATCGAGTTCCTCGGCCCGGCGCACGGCCGCAGCCAGCTCGACGGTCGAGGTGTCGATGGCGGATTGCACTTCGAGCGTGCTGGGCCGTCGGTCCGATCCTCCGGTCACCCACCCGGGTTCTACGACGTCGCCGTCCTTGGTCACCGCGCGCAGTCGGCCGTTGTCGGAGACGAGTCGGTGCGCGGTGTCGAGCGAGTCGACGGCGACCACGCCGTCGAGCAATGCCGTCATGGCACCGGCCAGGCGGTCCGGGTAGTCGATGAGATCGAGCACCCACCGCGCGCCATCAGGAAGTTCGGGACGTGAGAGTGGTTGCACTGCAACGGAACTGCTGTGCACTATGGCTGCGCGACCACCGTCCGCGGCGCGGAGCGCCAGGACTGCATCGCGGGCAGCGGCGAAGGACTCTGCATGGGCAGCGTCGGCCGCCGGTCCCATCGCGACTGCGACCGCGATCTCGTATCCCGGCTCGACCGTCAGGTGCCCGGCCAGCAGTCCCGACAGTCCGTCCTGTTCGTTCTCCACCAACCAGCCGGCACCGTCTTTTCGTTCGAGGCCCATCGTCAGCGCCTCGATCCTCGCTTCGAAGGACGCCACCCGCTTACCCGCGGTGCGTTCCTCTGCCTGCAATTCCGAGACACGCGCATCGGCATGACGTAGCGCAGCCACTGCGCGCTCGTAGTGGGTGTCCAAGCTCAGTTCGCTGGCGTCGAGGGTACCGACCTGGTCCTGCACGCTCTCGAACTCGCGCTGGGCCGCCTCGCCCCGTTCACGGGCCTCGTCGATGGCCACCGACAGGCGTGCCACCTCGGCGTCGATCGATTCGACCTTGGTCCGGAAAGTATCGACCCGCCCGGACAAGCGTGCAAAGCCCTCCCTGCGATCGGCCACCGCACGCACGGCCGCCAGGTGCGCCCGTTCCGCGGCCGCAGCCGCCGACTCTCGTTCGGCCAACTGTTCGCGGGCCGCTTCGAGGGTTTCCCGCGCCATCTCCACGGCTTCGACGAGTTCCATCTCTTCTTCGGCAACCCGCTCGGCTTGTGCCTCCAGCTCGTCTGGGTCCTGCCCTCGACCGGCGCTCTGCACGGAGTCGAGGTGCCGGGCCCGCTCGTGCGCGATGCGAACAGTCGCGTTGACTCGTTCGGCCAGCGCGGAAAGTCGAAACCACGTCTGCCCGGCGGCTTCGGCGCTGGGCGTCAGGCGAGCCACGGCTTGCTCGTGTTCGGCGAGGGCTACGGTCCCCGCCTCGAGGGCGTCCTGCACCATCGCATACTGCTCGCGAGCCGCTTCCTCGTCCTGCGTCTGGTTGGCGAATTCTTCTCGCCTGGCCACCAAATCGTCTGCCGCCAGCCGGAGGCGGGCGTCGCGCAGGTCTGCCTGCACCGTCTGCGCTCGACGTGCGACCTCGGCCTGCCGACCCAACGGCTTGAGTTGCCGACGCAGTTCGGTCGTCAGATCGGTCAGTCGCGCGAGATTGGCCTGCATCGCGTCGAGTTTGCGGACCGCCTTTTCCTTGCGTTTGCGGTGCTTGAGAACGCCGGCAGCTTCCTCGATGAATGCTCGCCGGTCCTCTGGGCGGGATTCGAGAATCGCCGCCAGCCGGCCCTGCCCGACGATCACGTGCATCTCGCGCCCGATACCGGAGTCGCTCAGCAGCTCCTGGACGTCCATCAAACGGCAGGAGCTTCCGTTGATTTCGTACTCGCCCGCACCATCGCGAAACATGCGGCGGGTGATCGATACCTCGGAGTAGTCGATCGGCAGCGCTCCGTCGGAGTTGTCGATCGTCAGCGTCACCTCGGCCCGACCCAGCGGCGCTCGACCCGAGGTTCCCGCGAAGATGACGTCTTCCATCTTGCCGCCGCGCAGGGCTTTGGCACCCTGCTCGCCCATCACCCAGGTCAGAGCGTCCACGACATTCGATTTACCGGAGCCGTTCGGTCCGACCACGCAGGTGATACCGGGCTCGAATCGAAGAGTCGTCGCCGAAGCGAAGGACTTGAAGCCCTTGAGCGTCAGACTCTTCAGATACATAGCGTCCGTACTTTACCGGCCAGGTGCCCACCCGCGCGCCCAGCCTCCGGTAGTGCAGGTCAGCGCTCGACGAAACCGCTCAGATCACCGCGGGCCGACCCCCAACTCTCGACGACGAGCGTCACCGTGCCGGGGGTTCCACCGCCGCGTAGCAGTTCGAGAAGCGCGTCGAGACGATCGCGCGGTCCCTCGGCGATCACCAGCACCCGTCCGTCGGCGTGGTTGGTCGCATGACCGACGAGACCGAGTTCGAGAGCACGCGATCGAGTCCACCACCGAAACCCGACGCCCTGCACCAGGCCGTGCACCCACGCCGTCAGACGCTCGTCGTTCATGCCGGGCTCAACTCTCGGACGGATCCGTCGAAACTCGTTGCGTACAACGACGTCGGGTCGAATCCCACCCCGCCGAACGCGACCGCGGATGTCAGCGGCACACCTGTCGCCACGGCACACGACGACCCCGACGTCGGGTCGATGCGAATAACTCGTCCCGCGAGATTCTGTGCGAGATAGATCATTCCGTCGACACCCACGGTCAGGTCGTCCGACATGGTGAGTGGTCCGAATCCGTCGACGCGAACACGCGAGACCGAACCGGACGGATCCTGCTCGTCGAGGACGTACACGACGGGCTCGACATCGAACGTGTTGCCCACGTAGATCTTTCCGCGCGCAATCGCAATCCCGTTGGCAGACCCCAGATCCGTACGTACCGTCGACACGGTGCGATCGGTCGCGATCCGGCTCAGGCCTGCAGCGACACCCAGATTACGGGTGGTGAAGAGATCACCCGTCTCCGATCTCGCCAGTCCGTTGGGCATCGCCAGGCCCGACGCGTACGTCGAGCGACCACCGGTATCGAGATCGAGCGCGTCGATCGTTCCGGTCGAGGAATCGAAAAGTCCTGCGGCCGCACTGTTTCCGGTGGTGAAGTACAGGGTGTCTCCGTCCCGCACCAAGCCGCCGGGTGACTCGACGCCCGACACCAGAGTGCCCCGGTCTCCGTTCGGCGCGACGCTACGTAGAGCACCCGGTCCGATCGGCGACGTCTCGGAAACGATCATCGAGCCGCGGCCGTCGAACTCCAGATTCTCGAGCATCCCGAATCCCGACGCCACTGTGCTCACCGACCACGGAGTACACGCACTCGACGCCTGTGCGGCCGGGGCCGCGGCGATCGACGCGCCGCAGAGCAACGCCGCAGTGAGGATCGCCCGAGACTTCATCAGGCGTCCACGTCGATGTCCAGGTTGATCGTCGTTCCGGCCTTCAAGGTCCGCCCGACCGTGCACACCTTGTCGATGGCACGCTCGACGACGGTCAGCAGGCGTTGCTGCGCCTCGGGGTCCATCGCGCCGAGGTCGACTCGAAGGATCTCGTTCAACTCGGGATAGAGCTCGTTCTCGCGGTCGGCGGCCCCGGACACCTCGACGGTGGCGGAGTAGTCGTCACCGAGTCGACGAGAGAGCGGGACGTCGGAGCTCATGCCCGTGCACGCCGCGAGGGCGATCTTGAGCAGCTCCCCCGGAGTGAAAACACCCTCGACCGATTCGGACCCGATGAGCACCTCGGCTCCCCGCGAACTGCGACCGGTGTATCGACGTGTGCCTGTGCGCTCGACCCAGAGGTTGGTCGGCGTGCTCTGTTCTGCCATGACCGAAATACTAGGCGGGCGGTTCAGGAGTGGAGCCTGCGGAATGAGGTCAGGTCCGGAGGTGTCGCGGCCGCGGCTGGCAGGTGGGGCAGCTGAACGAGGAGCGGTTCATGAATTTTTCGCGCCGGATCGGTGCGCCGCACCTCGAACAGGGCAGTCCTTCCTGCCCGTAGGCATCGAGCGACCTGTCGAAGTAGCCGGACTGCCCGTTGACGTTGACGTACAGCGCATCGAAGGAGGTTCCGCCTTGAGCGAGGGCCTCCCCCATCACCGCGTGGACCCCGGTCAGCAGACGCCGCAGCGCGGGACGCGTCAGTGTTTCTGCGATTCGATTGCCGTGAATCTTCGCGCGCCACAACGCTTCGTCTGCGTATATGTTGCCGACACCGGACAGCACGGTCTGGTCGAGCAGTGCCCGCTTGATCTCGGTGTGCTTGCCGCGCAACACGTTCACCACCGATTCGGCATCGAACAGTGGGTCGATAGGATCGCGGGCGATGTGCGCGACCGGTTCGGGTACCTGGGTTCCGTTCACCGTCACGATCGGAGCGAGTGCCCAACCGCCGAAGGTCCGTTGGTCGACGAAGCGGAGGTCGCTGCCGTCGTCCAGGCGAGCTCGAATTCTCAGGTGCTTCTCGTCCGGGACAGTGGGAGGCTGCACGAGCATTTGCCCGCTCATACCCAGGTGGACGACGGTCGCGAAATCTCCGGGTTCCATCACCAGCCACAGATACTTGCCACGCCGCTGGGCCGAGGCGATGCGCTGGCCCTGCAATTGGCCGATCAGATCGAGGCCGCCGAGGTCGTGCCGCCGTACGGCGCGAGGGTGCAGCACCTCCACCGAGCGCACCGTCTTGCCGACCACGTGGGATTCCAGGCCGAGCCGGACCACCTCGACCTCAGGCAGTTCGGGCATCAGGAAGAGTCGGATGCGGAGTCGGCAACGACAGGAGTCTCGTTGTCCGACAACGAGTTCCACGCCGTGCTGGCAGCCTTCTGCTCGGCTTCCTTCTTCGATCGGCCCACCCCGACGCCGCGCGGGAATCCGCCGACGAGCACAGTGGCCGTGAATTCCTTGTCGTGGTCGGGTCCGGTGGACGAGATCTCGTACGCGGGGACACCCAATGCACGTTCCGCAGTCAACTCCTGCAGGCTGGTCTTCCAATCCAGACCCGCACCGAGCTTGGGAGCCCGATCGAGCAAGCCGGCGAACAGTGTCAGAACCACGGTGCGGGCAACATCGATTCCGTGTTGCAGATGGATGGCACCCAGCAAGGACTCCATACCGTCGGCCAAGATGCTGGGCTTGTCGCGCCCGCCGGTCTGCTCTTCGCCCTTACCCAGCAACAGATGACGACCGAGGCCGCCGTCACCGAGATCACGAGCCACCTCGGCGAGCGCATGCATGTTGACCACACTGGCTCTGATCTTGGCCAGCTGACCTTCGGACTTGGTGGGGTGCACCGCGTACAGGTGCTCGGTGACCGCCAAGCCGAGCACGGAGTCGCCCAAGAACTCGAGCCGTTCGTTGGTCGGCAGACCACCGTGCTCGTAGGCGAACGACCGGTGCGTCAGAGCGAGGGTCAACAAGGGTTCGGACAGAGAAACACCGATAGCGGCGAGGAGCGACTCTCGGTCGTCCCCGCCGCTGACGGCAGTGGAGCTATTGTTCTGTGGCCCGCCGTTGTGTCGGTCCACTACTTCGTTTGTCACCTGAGCGGGAATCAGACCGCTGCGACGACCTGGCGGCCCTTGTAGGTACCGCACGAAGGGCACGCGATGTGGGGCAGCGTCTTCTCGCCGCAACCACGGTTGGGGCACGTCACGAGGGTGGGCGCAGTGGTTTTCCACTGTGCACGACGCGACCTCGTGTTGGAACGCGACATTTTGCGCTTCGGGACAGCCACTTACTTCTCCTCGGCTTCGTTGTTCACAAGTTCTGTGCTCGGTTCTGAATCCACGCCAAATTTGGCTGCAAGTCCAGCCCAGCGAGAATCAATTGTATCGTGACTGTGGCCGGATTCAGCAATCGCCAGGCGAACGCCGCATTCTGGGCACAATCCCTCGCACTCGTCACTGCAGACGGGGTGGAGTGGAAGCTCCAGACCGACCGCGTCGACGATGACGGGTTCGAGATCTATCAGGTCGTCGACGATGCGGTGAATCTCGTCCGCATCCGTCGTCTCCTCGGTGATGCTGTTCGGGTAAGCGAACAGCTCGGTGAGGTAGACGTCGACATTGCCAGTGACCGGGTCGAGGCAGCGCGTGCACTCACCGGCCGTGGCAGCTCGCACGGAACCGGTGACGAGAACGCCCTCGGATACCGCCTGCAACTGCAGATCGAGCGAAACCGGTACACCGGCTTCGATGGCGATGGCATCGAGGCCGATTCGGGAAGGAGCCGGAACCGTCCGCTCGATGGTTTTCGTCGACCCGGGTCGACGACCGAGGTTGAGAATGTCCAGAACGAATCCTGCGTCCAGTTCGGGACGCGTCGTTCTTTTGGGCGGGGGCACGGCTGATCTTCCTTACTGTCGGTGTGCCTACTGTCGGTAAGCAACCACACAACGATACGCATCTGCGCATACGTGAGCAAATCGTGACGGGTCAGTGCCGACTACGACGTCCCTGATCTGCACTTCCGTAGGAGGTGTCACCGTACGGTTCGTTGCCGTAGTCCGGGACGCCCGAGCCGGTGCGCAACTGCTGCCGACCGCCACCCACCGACCGAATGGTGCCGCTGAGGAACTCCTCGAACTCTGCGAGCTTGGTGTCGACGTAGACGTCGCACTCGCTGCGCATCCGATCGGATTCGGCGTGCGCGCTGTCGATCACCCGAGCCGACTCGGCGTGGGCCGCCTGAACGACCTCCGTCTCCGAGACGAGCCGGTTCTGTTCGGCGATGCCGTCTGCGACCGACCGCTCGTACGACGCCGTACCGGACTCGATCATCCGATCGGCCTCGGTGCGAGCGCGAACGGTCAGCGCCTCGTACTCACGCTGGCCTTCGAGCACCGTTCGCTCGGCCTCGGCTTCGGCATCGGCCACGAGCTGATCGGCATGCGCCGACGCTTCGGACACCATGCGATCGGCCTGGGCTTTGGCGTCGGCGAGAATGCGGTCCGCCGAGTCGCGTGCGTTCTCCACCGTGTCCTGAGCTTCGGCGTTCGCACTGGTGACGGTCTTCTCCGCCGTCGCCCGCGCGTCACCCACCAGCTTGTCGCGATGATCCAACACGTCCTGCGCATCGTCGAGCTCGCCGGGTATGGCGTCACGGACGTCGTCGAGCAGTTCCAGGACATCGCCGCGAGGGACGACGCACCCGGCAGTCATCGGAACGCCGCGCGCCTCCTCGACAATGGCGACGAGCTCGTCGAGCGCCTCGAATACGCGGTACACCGGTTACCCCAATCGTCGAATCTGCCACCGCGAACGCATCTGCTCCGCAGACGACACCCACAGTTCTTCGCTGCTCAGTCTGCCCGCCGATACGCCGGTCTGCGCTATACCCACCCGGTGTGTCGCCCTTTCGAACTACTGGGCCATCGAACTATTGGGTTGCACGCTCGGCGATACGCGACATCAACCGGTCCTGCACGAACGGCGGCAACATACCGGTGACGTCTCCCCCGAACGTGGCCACCTCCTTGACCAACGAGCTCGACAGAAAACTGTGCGCCGGATTCGCAGGGAGGAACACCGTGTCCACTCCGGTCAGCGTCCGGTTCATCTGCGCCATCTGCAACTCGTAATCGAAGTCGACAGCACTCCGAAGACCCTTCACGATCGCCGAAAAGCCCTCTTGCCGTGCGTAATCGACCAGCAGGCCATACCACGAACCGACCCGAACGTTAGGCAGATGCTCGGTCGCGACCTCGAGCATCTCGATCCGCTCCTCGACGCTGAACATGCCCTTCTTGCTCTTGTTCACCATCACCGTCACCACCACCTCGTCGAAGGCGGCCGCCGCGCGCTCGAAGATATCCAGGTGACCGATGGTCACCGGGTCGAAGGATCCAGGACACAGTGCGCCAGTCATGCCCGCGAACCTATCAGCTCAGACAGCTCATTCCGCAGGCTCCACTCCTGACCCAACCCGGTCATTCCGCAGGCTCCACTCCTGACCACTTCGGTCATTCCGCAGGCTCCACTCCTGACCACTTCGGTCATTCCGCAGGCTCCACTCCTGACCACTTCGGTCATTCCGCTGGCTCCACTCCTGACCGGATTGCGATCTCGATTCGGCTCTCGCCGTACTTCTTGGACTTCTCCGGCACGAGCCCAGTCGGCCATACGGTCTCCGGCGAACGCGACGACCGTTCGAGCACGACCACCGCGTCGACCGAGAGCCATCCCCCGCTCACGAGCCGCTCGAGGAGGCCGGCCATGGCGGTATCCGTGACGGCGTACGGCGGATCTGCCAACACCAGGTCGTAGGACGCGTCGGCGGTGCCGGCCAGGACCGAGGCCACCGGCGCGCATTTGACCGAAGCTCCGGTCAGGCCGACCGATTCGATGTTCTTGCGCACTACCGCGGCCGCCCGTGCGTCGGATTCGACCAGCACCGCCGACGCGGCCCCACGTGAGAGTGCTTCGAGTCCGAGCGCACCCGACCCTGCGAACAGATCCAACACCGCGGCCCCGTCGAGCTCCATCCGACTTTCGAGCGCACTGAACAGTGCCTCTCTAACCCGCTCCGACGTGGGCCGGGTGCCTTGGCCGGGGACCGCCAATCGACGACCCCCGGCAACGCCCGCGACGATCCGGGTCATTCGCTCCCGGCCTCTTCGCCCGTCGACCCCCCACCGATGACGACGAGCAGATCGCCGCCCTCCACCTGCTGAACGCCCGAGATCGCCAGACGGGTGACCGAGCCGCCCCGCGGTGCCGTGATCGCTGCCTCCATCTTCATCGCTTCGATCGTGGCAATGGTGTCGCCGGCCGAAATCTTCTGGCCCTCCTCGACTGCCAGCGTGACCACCCCGGCGAACGGAGCCGGAATGTGTCCGGAGTTGGAGCGGTCTGCCTTCTCGACCGTGGGTGCTTCGCTCGCGATGGACCGGTCGCGCACCGACACCGGACGTAGCTGCCCGTTCAGGATGCACATGACGGTGCGCATACCGCGTTCGTCCGGGTCGGAGATCGCTTCGAGACCGATGAGCAGTTCGACGCCCTTCTCGAGCGTGACTCGATGCTCCTCGCCCTGACGCAGACCGTAGAAGAACTGGTTGGCCGACAGTCGGGTCGTGTCGCCGTACTTCTCTCGATGAGCTTCGAGTTCCGCTGTGGGGCCGGGGAAGAGCAACCGATTCAGAGTGGTACGGCGTTGTGCCGACGTCCCGTCGAGGTTCTTCTCGTCCTCGTCGGTCAGCGGCGTCACCGGCTTGCCCGCACCACGGCCTTCGAGCGCCTTGGTGCGCAGCGGCTCGGGCCAGCCGCCGGCGGGTGTTCCGAGATCGCCGCGTAGGAACCCGACAACGGAATCGGGAATGTCGTACCGGCTGGGGTCCTCGGCGAATTCCTCGGCGGACGCATTCGCACCCACGAGCGCAAGAGCCAGATCGCCGACGACCTTCGAGCTCGGCGTCACCTTGGTCAATCGACCCAACATGCGGTCGGCCGCAGCGTAATTGGCTTCGACCGTCTCGAAGCGATCTCCGAGACCGAGCGAAATGGCCTGTTGGCGTAGGTTCGACAGCTGGCCGCCCGGAATCTCGTGGGTGTACACGCGACCGGTCGGTGCAGGTAGCCCGGACTCGAAGGGCGCGTACACCTTTCGCACGGCCTCCCAGTACGGCTCGAGATCGCAGACGGCCTGCAGATCCAGCCCGGTGTCGCGCTCGGTGTGCGCAGCCGCGGCGACGATCGCCGACAGCGCGGGCTGACTGGTGGTTCCTGCCATCGCAGCACAGGCACCGTCGACCGCGTCGGCTCCGGCTTCCCAGGCCGCAAGGTAGGTAGCGAGCTGTCCGCCGGGAGTGTCGTGGGTGTGCACGTGCACCGGCAGGTCGAAGTTGGACCGCAACGCCGTCACCAGCGTCTTGGCCGCGGGGGCACGCAACAGACCCGCCATGTCCTTGATGGCCAGCACGTGCGCGCCGGCATCGACGATCTGCTCGGCCAACTTCAGGTAGTAGTCGAGCGTGTACAGGTTCTCGTTCGGATTCGACAGGTCGCCGGTGTAACTCAGTGCCACTTCTGCGATGGCCGTACCGGTTTCGCGCACTGCATCGATCGCCGGACGCATCTGATCGACGTTGTTGAGCGCATCGAAGATACGGAAGATGTCGATTCCGGTGTCGGTGGCCTCGGCGACGAAGCTACGGGTGACCTTCTCCGGGTACGGGGTGTATCCGACGGTGTTCCTGCCGCGCAGCAACATCTGAATCGCGATGTTGGGCACGGCTTCTCGCAGGCTCGCCAACCGCTCCCACGGATCCTCGTGCAGGAAGCGCAACGCCACGTCGTACGTCGCCCCTCCCCAGGCCTCGATCGAGAGCAACTGCGGCGTCGTTCGCGCCACGTACGGCGCTACGCCGAGCAGACCACTGGTGCGCACACGCGTTGCCAACAACGACTGATGGGCATCACGGAACGTGGTGTCGGTGACACCGAGCGCCTTCTGATTGCGCAGATCGCGGGCGAACCCCTCCGGCCCGAGCGCCAGCAGCCGTTGCCGGGAGCCGTCGGGAATGGGAGCCGAGAAGTCGACCTCGGGCAGCTTGTCGTGCGGGTACACCGGCGAGGGACGTTCCCCGTGCGGCTTGTTGACCGTCACGTCGGCCAGGTAGGTCAGAATTTTGGTGCCACGGTCACCCGAGGAACGCGACGTCAGCAGTTCCGGACGTTCCTCGATGAAGGAGGTGGTGACGCGTCCTGCGGTGAAATCGGGGTCGACCAGAACCGCCTGCAGGAACGGGATGTTCGTCGCGACACCGCGAATTCTGAACTCCGCCACCGCACGTCGGGCACGCGCCACGGCAGTGTCGAAATCACGGCCGCGACAGGTGAGCTTGACGAGCATCGAGTCGAAGTAGGCACCGACCTCGGCACCCAACGTCGTGCCACCGTCGAGGCGCACGCCGGCACCGCCCGGGGTGCGGTAGGCAGTGATGCGGCCGACGTCGGGCCGGAATCCGTTGGCGGGATCCTCGGTGGTGATGCGGCATTGCAACGCTGCACCGCGCAACACGATGTTCTCCTGCTGCAATCCCAGGTCCGCCAACGTCTCACCGGAGGCGATACGCAGCTGCGACTGCACCAGGTCTACATCGGTCACTTCTTCGGTGACTGTGTGCTCCACCTGAATTCGCGGATTCATCTCGATGAAGACGTGATTGCCGCGGGTATCGAGAAGGAACTCGACGGTACCGGCGCAGGAATAGCCGATCTGCTTGGCGAACGCCACGGCGTCCGCGCAGATCTTCTCGCGTAGTTCCTGAGGTAGGTTGGGTGCCGGTGCCAACTCGATCACCTTTTGGTGTCGACGCTGCACACTGCAATCGCGCTCGAAGAGATGGACGACGTTTCCTTGGCCGTCGGCAAGAATCTGTACCTCGATATGACGGGGGTCGATCACTGCCTGCTCGAGGAACACGGTCGCATCGCCGAACGCCGACTCCGCTTCGCGCGCAGCAGCTTCGATGGACTCGCGTAGCTGCTCGGGCTCGGCCACGCGGCGCATTCCGCGACCACCGCCACCTGCCACGGCCTTGACGAACAGCGGGAATGTCATGGACTCCGATGCCGCGACCAATTCGTCGATATCGGACGACGGTTCCGACGACGCCAACACCGGTAGTCCCGCGGCCTTCGCAGCGGCGATCGCACGCGCCTTGTTACCGGTCAGCTCGAGGACATCGGCGGAGGGCCCGACGAACGTGATGCCCGCCTCCACACACGCGGCGGCGAGATCCGGGTTCTCGGAAAGGAATCCGTAGCCGGGGTACACAGCATCGGCACCGCTGCGCTTGGCGGCGGCGACGATCTCGTCTACCGAGAGATACGCCCGAACGGGATGGCCCTTCTCCCCGATCTGATAAGCCTCGTCGGCCTTCGTTCGGTGCACCGAGTTTCGATCCTCGAACGGGAACACCGCCACCGTCGAGGCACCGAGTTCGTAGGACGCACGGAAGGCGCGGATAGCGATCTCGCCGCGGTTGGCAACCAAAACTTTGGAGAACATTGGCTCAACTTACCCGGCAGACACAGCCCCGGAGGCGTACTGATCCCACGATGCGGGAACTTTTGTTCAATTTCGGCTACTGAAACGGTGCAGTGCGGACTGCGACGGGGTCAGGACTTGTCGAGGTAGTCGATTCTGTCGGATCGCCACGCCGAACGCATCATCGACGCGATGCCGGGATTGTCGGCCAGAGACGGGTCCCACGCGAACAACGACCGGGCACAATCCTGGGCGTCGGAAATGATGTCCTCGTCGTCGATGAACGAGAGCAACCGAAGTCCGGTCACCGTGCCCGACTGCGCGGCTCCCAACACGTCACCTTCTCGGCGGGTCGCCAGGTCCAGTTTGGCGAGCTCGAACCCGTCGTTGGTGGCGGCCACAGCCTCGAGCCGAGCGAACGACCCACCTCCCGGACTGAGCCAGCTGATCATGATGCACAGCCCCTGATGGCCGCCGCGGCCGATTCGGCCGCGCAACTGGTGGAGCTGGCTGACGCCGAAGCGGTCGGCATCCATGATCACCATGACCGTGGCATTGGGTACATCCACGCCCACCTCGACCACCGTCGTGCAGACGAGCACGTCGATCTCACCCGCGTTGAATTCCGACATGGTGATGTCCTTGTCGTCACCGGACAGTCGACCGTGCAGCAGCCCCACACGCAGATCGGCCATCGGCCCGGCGGAGAGCGTCTCGTAGAGATCCACGGCAGCCGTCGTCTCCGGCCCGTCCTCCACTTTCGGCGCAGCCTTCTTCGCCGCTCCGCTCTTCTTGCCCGTGTCCGCATCATCGCCGTCACCGATACGAGAACAGACCACGTAGGCCTGTCGGCCGGCCGCGACCTCCTCGTGAATCCGTTGCCAGGCTCGATCCACCCATCCCGGTTTGGATCTGGCCGGGACGACGTTGCTGACGATCGGCGACCTGCCGCGCGGAAGCTCCGTCAGTACCGACGTCTCCAGGTCCCCCAGTGTCGACATCGCGATCGTGCGCGGAATCGGTGTCGCCGTCATCACGAGGAGATGCGGGCTGGTGTTTCCACGAGCCTTCGCGCGCAAGGCATCTCGCTGCTCCACACCGAATCTGTGCTGCTCGTCCACGACGACCATCGCGAGGTCGAGAAACTCGACCCGATCCTCGATGAGAGCGTGGGTGCCGATGACGATCCCGGCATCACCTGTCACGGCATCGAGCAGGGCCGATCGCTTTGCCGCAGTGGACATCGACCCCGTCAGCAGAGCCACCTTGGTGGCCAGCTCGTGCGATCCCAGCTCGCCACCGGCGGCCAGCGTGCCGAGCATCGATCGAATCGATCGCGCATGTTGGGAGGCAAGCACTTCCGTCGGTGCCAACAGTGCGCACTGGTGTCCGGCGTCGATCACCTGCAGCATGGCACGCAACGCGACAATGGTCTTACCCGAGCCGACCTCGCCCTGCAACAGACGCGACATCGGATGCGGACCCGACAGGTCGTTGGCGATCTCCGCAGCAACCTGGTGCTGACCGACCGTCAACTCGAACGGCAGCCGGCGATCGAACTCCGCCGCGATGCCGTCGGTGATCGGTGGGCACCGCGCGGCTACCCGGTCGGACGCGTCGCGTCGTCGGTCCGCGAGTACCAATTGAACAGCCAATGCCTCATCGAACTTCAATCGTTCCCGGGCGGCGTCCTTGTCCGCCGCAGTATCGGGAAAGTGGACCGAACGCAGCGCGGCGTCGATGTCGATGAGGCCACGCTCGCGGCGCACCGACTCCGGGAGCGGATCGACCACGTCGTCCAGCTGGTCGAGTACCTGCCGGACGCAACGCATGAATGTCCAGCTCTCGACATCTTTCGCCGCGGGATAGATAGGGACGAAGGCGCGGTCGAACACCGACATGTCGACGGCTCCGGACGAATCGACCGAGCCACGCGCCAGGCCGGCCAGCGTGCCACCGCCGACGATGCGACCCGCGGGGACGATGGCCCCGTCGTTGTCGTCGCCCCCGAGGATCACGTAACTGGGGTGGGTGAGATTCCACCGCCGACCGAAATACTTGACCTTGCCCGAGAACATGCCCCGCCGCCCGGGCACGACCACGTGTTTGAGCTTGTGCGGGCTGAAGAACGTGGCTTCGATCCGCTGCCCGTCGGCCGCAAGGGTGACGGCAAGGAATTGACCGTTGCGGTTCTTCATCGAACGCAGGGTGGCCGATTCCACGGTGGCGACGATGGTGATGTGTTCCCCCTCGGGGGGTTCCTTCTCGCCGAGCTCGGAACCGTGCGTCATGTAGCGATGCGGGTAGTGCCGCAGCAGGTCTTCTACGGTATGGATGCCGAACACCTCGGCCAGCGGTGCCGCAGCCGCCGCTCCGAGGACATCGTCGAGCCGATCCACCAGCGTTGCCATAGTTCCGAGATTCCCTATTCCACTCCGAATTGCACGAGATCCCCGGGCTGCCCGCCCGGGTAGACCACCACGTCGACGCCGGGATGCGCACCCGCCACATAGTCGGCGAGCCGACCTCCGAGATCCGCAGGAGCCAGCGCCCCGAGCAAGACCGTCACCATCTCACCGCCGGTGGCCAACAGCTGGTCCAGCAGTCTGCATCCGGCATCGAGCGGATGCTCGGCAACGATCACCACTTCCTGCCCGGCCAGACCGAGACAGTCACCCGGCTCGCACATGCCGACCCAGGTCAGCGAGCGTTGCTCGGCGATGCGCAACGAACCCCACCTCGTCCCCGCTGCAGCATCGGACATCGCGAACGCATCGTCGACGGCTGCTCTGGCCGCGTCGTGCACTGCAAGCGCAGCCAACCCCTGCACCATCGCCGAGCACGGCAACATCGACACGTCCTTACCGTCGGCCCTGGCCGCAGCACCGACGGCAACGAGCTCCTGAGCGGACAGCGCCCCGTTCGGCAGCACCAGAACCTCGCGGTGCTTCATGCCCACGATGGCGCGATGCAACACCGACGAATCGATGGGCTCGTCGCATCGCACCACCGTCGCACCTTCCTGTACGTAGAGAGCCGCGGCACCGTCACCGGCGACCAGGGCCAAAATATCGCGACCCACCGACATAGCCTCGGGCTCGTGCTCACCGACGTTCGCGTCGACGGAGTACTCGGCCAGTCCGAAACACGAGATGCGTACTCCTCGAATGCTTCCCGCCGCGATCCCGCACTCGACGGCACCGCCCGGGTCGGTGGTGTGCACATGAGCGGAGTACGCCCCGGAGCCGTCTCCGGCAACCACGACCGAATCGCCGAGGTCCGACAGCGCTGCACGCAGCGCTGCCGCGCGGGTGTCGTCGATGCCGGGTACGACGTAGAGAACCTCGTAGCCGAGCGGCCGGGACTGCGAGCGGGTCGCTGCCCCGTCGGAGGCTCCGGGTGCGTTCGAAACACCGACTTCGATCACCCGTTCGTGGTCCTGAGGACGGCGATAGCGTCGCCTCGGCGGGGTGCGGCCGGTCACGACTTCGACCAACGCGTCGAAAATCACAGACAACCCCAGCGCCCCCGCATCCACGACGCCCGCCTCTCGCAACGGTGCGAGTTGGTCCGTCGTGCGATCGAGAGCGCGAGCGGTGGCCTCCGCGATATCGACCACCAGCGTGGCCAGATCGACGTTCGCGTCGTGGGCAGCGGCCTCGTGAGCAGCGGCTTCGAGCACCGTGAGCATGGTGCCCTCGGCGGGGACACTGACCGCGCCCGCCACCAGAACTCGTGCACGCCGCAACATCGCCTGGATCGACACGGTGTCCAGCGGACCGTCGGCTGCGGCCTCACCCACGGCGCGCAGGAGTTGCGAGACGATGACCCCGGAATTTCCTCGCGCGCCCGATACGGCTCCCACCGCCAGAGCCCGTCCGATCGCACCCGCGCCTGCGGCCGGCCCGGCACTGCGCATGGACTCGACCGCAGCGCGGAACGTGAACATCAGGTTGGTGCCGGTATCGGAGTCCGGAATCGGGAAGACGTTCAGTGCGTCGATCTCGTCGCACCGAGCAGTGAGGGAATCCACACAGCGATAGGCCCACCGGCGCAGGCCCGAGGCATCGATGGATTCGAGTACGTCGACCACCTCGAGCGCCTCCCCTGCGTTCCGTCCGTACCTGCGCCCGGGCCCGACGATGTCGGCCGCGGACAGTGCCCGAAGCTTAGTCGGGCAGAATCGTCAGCGCGGCGCGCGTGAGCCGGTACACCTCGTCTGCGGTGGCGGTTTGGTGATTGGGTGGGACGCCGCTATTCTTGCAGGGTTGCCTCGAGGCGATCTTCACGCATTGCAATCCTTGCATCTGCTCGTAGTTCGTTTCGATGTCTTCGACCACATGTAACGCTCAACATCTAACAAGGAGTTCGCGACTATGGCTGCCGTCTGCGACGTATGCGCCAAGGGGCCCGGCTTCGGTAAGTCGGTCTCGCACTCGCACCGACGGACCAACCGTCGTTGGAACCCGAACATTCAGACCGTTCACGCTCAGGTTGCGCCTGGCAACTCCAAGCGCATGAACGTGTGCACCTCCTGCTTGAAGGCAGGCAAGGTGGTTCGGGGCTGATTTCGGCCCCGCTCTTCGATTTCCTCCACGGCCTCGACCGCGTGCGAGAACTGTGCCCCGCATCCACTCGGATGCGGGGCACAGTTGTCTGTCGATGTTCCTGCACATTCGGGCAAACAGTTGGACGTCCGATAGAGTGCCGAACGTGACTCATTCGGACAGCGAAAGCTCGAGCAAGGTCAGCATCGAAGACGGAGTGCTGCACATCGTCGTCGCCACCGAGGCGGGCGGTTCCTCTCTCGACCTGGACGGCATCACCTCGGGAACGCTGGCACTGCACGAGGTGAACACCGGTGCCACATCTGTAGGAAGCGTCCTGCTCATCGGCCGCGGGCCGAACTTCTGCGCCGGCGGCAATGTGCGCGATTTCGCCGGTGCCGACGATCGCGGTGCCTTCGTCGGGTCCGTCGCAGATACGTTCCATGCGTTCGTTCGTGAACTCGCCGCCGTCACCGTCCCCATCGTCGCCGGTGTACACGGCTGGGCGGCCGGTGCAGGCATGAGCCTGGTCTGCCTCACCGACATCGCGATCGGTGGCCCGTCCACCAAGCTTCGACCGGCCTACCCCGCCATCGGATTCACGCCGGACGGTGGCATGTCCTGGACCCTGCCCCGCATCGTCGGATCCGGCCACGCAATGGACATCCTGTTGAACGATTCGATTCTCAACGGTGAGGATGCGGTGCGCCTCGGAATCCTCAGCCGCCTCGTGGGCGACGACTTCGTCGACAGCGAGGCCGAACGACTGGCCCGAACCCTCGCCGTCGGCCCCACCTCGGCGTATCAAGGAATCAAGAAGCTGCTCGCGGCGTCCGACACCGCTACTCTGGCAGAGCAATTGGATGCCGAGGCCGCCTCGATCTCGGCGGCCGCAGTCTCACCTGCAGGAGTGGAAGGCGTCGACGCATTCGTCGAGAAGCGTCGCCCCGATTTTTCCTGAGCCGGTCACGGCAACGTCCAGTCGATCGGTTCGTCTCCGCCCTCGACCAACAATTCGTTGGCGCGACTGAAGGGCTTGGATCCGAAGAATCCCCGTGATGCGGACAGCGGTGACGGATGGGCCGACTCGATGTACGGCACCGAACCCAGCATGGGTTTGAGCGTCGCCGCGTCACGGCCCCAGAGAATCGCCACCAGGCCAGGAGCCCGGGGATCCTCGGCTCTGTCAACAAGAGCACGAATTGCCTGCTCCGTCACCGCTTCCCAGCCCTTCTTGCGGTGCGACGCCGCTGCGGACGGTTCGACCGTGAGCACTCGGTTGAGCAGCATCACACCCTGCTCCGCCCACGGCGTGAGATCACCGTTGCTGGGCGTCGGCAGACCGAGATCGTCCGAATATTCCTTGAAGATGTTGGCCAGACTGCGCGGAACGGGACGCACGTCGGGGGCGACCGAAAAGCTCAGCCCCACTGCATGACCCGGGGTCGGGTACGGGTCCTGGCCGACGATCAGCACCCGAACCCGGTCGAACGGGTACCGAAAAGCACGCAGAACGTTCTCGCCGGCAGGGAGGTAGTGCTTTCCGGCGGCGAGCTCGGCTCGCAGAAAGTCGCCCATCGCAGCAACATTCGTCTCGACCGGAGCCAAGGCACGGGCCCAACCCGGATCTACGCTCTCGGCGAGCGGGCGGGCCGTCACCGGTCGATCCGGCGCAGCGCGTCGCGGTAGTACGCGGCGTTCGCGGAGTACATCTGCACGTTGATGTCGACGTGCCCCTCCGGGACCTCGAAGCCTTCACGGATTTTCGCGGGAACACCGAGCGCCATGCTGCGTTCGGGAACGACGAACTTGAACGGCACCACCGCACCCGCACCCACGATGGAACCGGCCCCGATCCTCGAGCCGTTGAGCACCACGGAACCCGATGCAATGAGGCAGTTGTCGCCGATGGTCGCACCCTCGACATGCGCGTTGTGACCGAGAACGCAACCGGCACCGATCACGGTCGCGTCGATGGGGGTGCAGTGGATGACGGTCCCGTCCTGGATGTTGGTGCCCGCACCGACGGAGATCGTGCCGTAATCGGCTCGGAGCACGGCCGTCGGCCACACCGACGACCCCGCCGCCAAGGTCACCGCTCCGATGACGACTGCATCGGGATGGACATAGGCGTCCGGGTGAATATCGGGTTCGCGGTCGCCGAGCGCGTAGATCGCCATCCTTGCAACTTAGCCGACTCCATCGACCCGGTCGGAGCTCACTCTCGGTCGAAGCTCGACCAACCGGATCTGCCCACGCGGTGGTGCCCGGCGACAGTGACGCCACCGTCGGTTGCATTCGACGCCGGCTCGACGCGGCCGATCACGATCCAGCCCGTCGGAACGGTAGCGAGGCCGGGGAACGTGCCGACGAGAGCATGATCCTCGCCGCCGGTGAGTACCCACTCGAGGGGGTTTACCCCCAACAGCTCTGCAGCCGAACGGACTTCGTCGGCGATCGGAAGACGCTCGGGTTCCAGAACCATCGATACCCCGGATGCGTCGGCGATATGACCCAGGTCGGCCGACAACCCGTCGGACACATCGGTCAGTGATGTCGCGCCTGCTTCGGCGGCCTCGATACCGGCACGGTACGGCGGGGCGGGCACGCGGTGTGCATCGAGAACCGCGTCGTGCCCGGAGCGATCGCCGCCCGCGAGAAACAGAGCGAGTCCGGCCGCGGACCACCCGAGCCGCCCCGCGAACGCGATCACATCACCGACCTGCGCACCCGATCGCAGTACGGGAGCCCTGCCCTGTAGGTCACCGAGCGCAGTGATCGAGATCACCAGCTGATCCGATTGCACCACATCACCGCCGACGATCGCCGAACCCGCAGCCGACGCCTCGCGCCACATGCCCTCGTTCAGACCGTCCGTCACGCTCACCGGTGTGTCCGCCGGGCAGCCGAGAGCAACCAGGAATGCCGAGCACTGCCCACCCATCGCGGCGATGTCTGCCCCGTTCTGCGCGATCGCCTTCCGGCCGATCTCCACCGGAGTCGACCAATCGAGCCGAAAGTGCCTGCCGTGCACCAACATATCTGTCGTGGCGGCCACCCTGCCGTCGGATGCACTGACGACGGCAGCGTCGTCGCCGGGGCCGACGATGGTCGACGTCGGTTGCACTCGATCGGCGACGACCCGGGCGATGACGTCGAACTCGCCGATCTGGGCCACCGTCGGTTCGGCGGCGGTGGTCCCCGAAGGGCCGGTGTCGTCGATGATGTTCCTCCCTCAGAGCGCAATTCGGACGTCGGTCTCCCGCGAAACCGGCACCGCGCCTGCGGTACCTTTAGCGGTGCCCGGGCCCGGTCCGGCGCAGCCGGTTTCGTGCTGTGAGTACGCAACCGACTCAACGTACAGTCGACTCAACTTACAGTCGATCGTCCCAGCAAGGAAAGGGACCACCGATGGTGCAAGCCTTCGTTCTCGTTCAGACCGAAGTCGGCCGTGCCACGACCGTTGCGCGGCAGATCGAGTCGGTCGACGGCGTCGTATCCGCAGAGGCTGTGGTCGGACCCTACGACGTCATCGTCAGGGCCGACGGCGCATCCGACACCGAGATCGCGGACATCGTCTCCCGAATTCAGAAGGTCGACGCCATCACGCGTACCCTCACCTGTCCCGTCGCCCCACAGTCGACCTCGGCGGTTCGGTAGCGCATGAACTCTGCCGACCACGACCACGACAAAGACAACGGCGACGACGCCGGCACCCGGTCCGAGAATGCAGCAGCGGCCGACGAGAAGCGCCACCCTGCGGTCATAGCCACCGCGATCGCCCTGCCGGTCGCGTTGGTGGTGGGAGTTCTCGTGGCCGCGATAGCGGTGAACAGCTCCCCCGCCCACGATCCGGTAGCGCTGGGACCGGTCGACGCACCCGACGCCGCGAGCGCACAGTGCTCGACCCTCCTCGATGCGCTGCCCGACGAGCTGGGCGACTACAGCCGCGCCGACCTGGCCGACCCGGCACCTGTCGGAGTCCGAGCCTGGGTATCGGCCGAGGAGAACGCCGAGCCGGTCGTGCTTCGCTGCGGGCTGCCTCGCCCTGTCGGATTCGACGTGGCCGCACCACTTCAGGTGATCGACGGCGTCCAGTGGTTCGAGGTGTCCGGCGAGAACGACGGCATCGACGCCAGCACATGGTTCGTCGTCGATCGCGGCACGTATATCGCTCTCACCATTCCCGGCGGCTCCGGCCCGACACCTCTGCAGGATGCCTCGTCGGCAGTGTCGGCAGCACTACCCCAGCAGCCCCTCGACCCAGCACCGTTGCAGTAGAGCCGGGTCAGCGCAGGCCGGTACCGCGTGCGAGAGCGGTGTCGATCAGGGTGCTGATCAGGGTCGAGTAGTCGATTCCGCTCTCGGCCCACATCTTGGGGTACATCGAGATCGACGTGAATCCGGGCATCGTGTTGATCTCGTTGATCACCGGGCCTTCCTCGGTGACGAAGAAGTCGACCCGCGCCAGTCCTTGGCAGTCCAGTGCGCGGAAGGCCGAGACTGCGAGTTCGCGAATACGATCGCTGATGTCGTCGTCGAGTGCGGCAGGAATGTCGAATTCGCTGACATCGTCGAGATACTTGGTGTCGAAGTCGTAGAAGGCGTGATCGTCACTGTCCGCGTCGGGGAGCCGGATCTCGGCGATCGCGCTGGCGCGCACGCTGCCGTCGGGGAATTCGAGCACGCCGCATTCGACCTCGCGGCCGTGGATCATTCCTTCGACGATCACCTTGGGGTCGTGCTCTCGGGCAACGCCGATCGCCGACTGCAGGTGATCCCACGAGGTGATGCGCGAGATTCCGATCGACGATCCGCCTCGCGCGGGCTTGACGAAGGCAGGGAGACCGATGTGGTCGCGTTCGGCTTCGGTCAGGTCATCGGTGCCGCGTCGCAGCACGACCTGCCTGCCGATCGGTAGTCCGTCGGCTCCCAGAAGCTTCTTGGTGAACTCCTTGTCCATGCCTGCGGCACTGGCCAACACTCCGGGACCCACATACGGGACACCGGCGAGTTCGAGCATTCCCTGCAGGGTGCCGTCCTCGCCGTACGGCCCATGCAGCACCGGAAACACGACGTCGACCGCAGCCAGGACCTGTCCGGCGTCGCCCTCACCGAGAGCGATCAGCGCGCCCGCGCGTCCCGGATCGGTGCTCAGCGCGAGTGCGGCACCGGACTTGTCCACCGTCGGAAGTACTCGATCACGAATCGTCAGCGCATCCGGATCACTGGAGCCGAGCACCCAGGCACCGTCGGGGGTGATCCCCACCGGGACCACCTCGTAGGTATCGGGGTCCAGATTCGCGAGCACGCTACCCGCCGAGACACAGGACACCGCGTGCTCACTGCTGCGGCCACCGAAGACGACGGCAACTTTGATTCGGGGAGTACTCACGGTGACAAACCGTACCGCCGTCTCCCCGCGAACGCGGATTCGCCCTGTTCGTGCACACGTCGAGAACGTGACCTCACTCGGGCTTGATTCGACGCCCCAGCAGGTGGCCCACCGCGTCCGGAACCGACATTCCCCCGTGACACACACGGTGCACGGCATCGGTCAACGGCATCTCGACGTCGTAGCTCTCGGCGAGCGCGCGCACCGACGTACAGGACTTCACGCCCTCGGCCACCTGCCCGTGCGCTGCTTCCTGCGCGCTCTCGAGGGAGCCGCCCGAACCGAGCCGCTCACCGAACGTACGGTTGCGCGAGAGCGGCGACGAGCAGGTGGCGACCAGATCTCCCACGCCGGCGAGCCCGGACAGCGTCGACGGTGTGGCCCCGAGCGCGACACCGAGCCGGATGATCTCGGCCAGGCCTCGGGTCATGATCGACGCGAGGGTGTTCTCGCCGTAGCCGACTCCGCTGGCCATTCCACAGGCGAGGGCGATGACGTTCTTGCACGCGCCACCGATCTCGGCACCGATGACGTCGGAGTTGGTGTACGGCCTGAAATATCCTGTGGCGCAAGCTTTTTGAATCTCAAGCGCTCGTTGCGAGTCGGAACACGCGATGACGGTCGCGGCCGGCTGCCCCTCGGCGATCGGGCGCGCCAGATTCGGCCCGGACAGGCAGGCCACCCGGCTGGGATCGGCCCCGGTCACCTGTGAAATCACCTGGCTCATGCGCATGAGCGTTCCGGTCTCTATGCCCTTGGCCAGAGACAGCAGTGTCGCGTGCGGTGCGATCGCATCCGTCCACTCCCCCAGGTTCGCGCGCAGACTCTGCGACGGCACCGCGAGCACCACGATGTCCGCACCGTCGAGGGCCATCGCCGGATCGCTCGTGGCGCGGATCGACGACGGCAGTTCGATTCCGGGGAGGTAGTCCGCGTTCTCGTGCCGTTCGCTGATCGAGGCAGCGAGTTCCTCTCGGCGCGCCCACATGGTGACATCGGTTCCGGCATCGGCCAACACTTTGGCGAATGCGGTACCCCACGACCCGGACCCCAGTACCGCTGCTCTGCTCATGCCGCCAACCTCTCACCTACTCGCCGATGCCCTGCCTACGCGCGCATCACCCTAACGCGCAGACCTGCCCGGGCGGTCGGAGTCGGCAGACATCGGTGACGCTGGCAGGATCGAACACCATGGGCGCAATTCGAAGCAGCGACGACGACCGCGAGGGTCGGCCGTCCGATGCGCTGCGCCGCGCGGTCGGAGTCGTCATCGCGGTCAAGGACCTGACAGCGGCGAAGTCCCGTCTGGCGTCCGAGTTCTCCGGGGCCGACCGGACCCGATTGGTGCTCGCCATGTTCGTCGACACGGTCACCGCGGCCGGTTCGGTGTCGGTGGTCGATTCGGTCACCGTCGTCACACCCGATCCGGTCGTCGCCGACACCGCGCGACAAATCGGTGCCCGGGTGCTGGACGAACCGTCGGCTTCCGGCGCTCGAGATCCCGAAGCCCGTCTCAATGCCGCATTCTCCGCTGCTGCGGCCGCACTGCGAGTCGATCACGCACCACGCGATCGCCACGGGAACCCCGGCGCGACCCCGGCCGATCGGGTCGACATCGTTGCGCTGCAAGCGGATCTGCCTGCGCTGCGTCCCGCCGAACTCGCGCAGGCGTATGCGACGGCAGTCTCCGGCGGCAGGTCGGTCGTGGTCGACCATCACGGCACCGGAACCGCAGCGCTGATCCTGAAGAATTCTGCCGACGAGCTCGCGCCGCTGTTCGGATCGGATTCCGCACGCCGCCACACCTTGTCGGGAGCGCGACCACTGGACGGCACGTGGCCGGGACTTCGACTCGACGTCGACACCGTCGACGACGTACGTCGGGCTCATCGACTCGGGGTCGGGCCGGAGACGACAGCCGTACTTCGCTCACTCGGTTGGAGCGACGAGGAATCCGCAACCACCGCGTGATTCGGTGGACGTGCGAACAAGTTCGGTCATCGGAGTTTCACCGACGGCGGGTATGGGGGATGATCGTGCTGTGAGCACAGACGACGCGCAGCCAGCGACCGAAGATCCGGCGATCGAGACCGCGGAGAGCAACGGTGCGGACAGCAACGGTGCGGAGCCGGTGTGGAGTGCCCCGGTGACCGCAACGATGCCGAGCATTCCCTCCGCCCTTCCTGCCGCCACTCCGGAATCGGTGGATGCCGCCATGGTGCTTCCCGAAAATCGGTACCTGAACCGGGAATTGAGCTGGCTGGATTTCAACTCCCGTGTTCTCGCGCTCGCAGAGGACTCGTCCCTGCCGCTACTCGAGCGTGCCAAGTTCCTGGCCATCTACGCGTCCAATCTGGACGAGTTCTACATGGTTCGTGTCGCAGGGCTCAAACGCCGCGACGAGACCGGACTGTCGGTTCGATCGGCCGATGGCATGACCCCGCGCGAGCAGCTCGCGGTCATCGGGCAGCGCACTCAGGAGCTCGCTCTCAAACACGCCCGAGTACTGCTCGATTCGATCCTGCCCGAGCTCACGGCCGAGGGCATCGCAATCATCCGGTGGTCCGATCTCGACAGCGACGAGCGTGCGCGTCTGTCCGACTATTTCACCGAACAGGTCTTCCCGGTCCTCACCCCACTGGCCGTCGACCCGGCGCACCCCTTCCCGTACATCAGCGGCCTGAGCCTGAATCTCGCTGTGACGGTGAAGGATTACTCCACAACCGGCGAGCACTTCGCCCGTGTGAAGGTACCCGACAACGTCGACCGATTCGTGCGCGTCAAGCGCGGTGAGGGGAGCCATCGCATCGACGCCTTCCTGTCGATGGAGGAATTGATCTCGGCGCACCTCGACGTGTTGTTCCCCGGCATGGAGGTGGTCGAGAGCCACGCGTTCCGCATTACTCGCAACGCCGATTTCGAGGTCGAAGAGGACCGCGACGAGGATCTCCTGCAGGCACTCGAACGAGAGCTGGCGCGTAGGCGTTTCGGTTCTCCCGTCCGCCTCGAGATCGCCGACGATATGACCGAGCACATGCTCGAACTGTTGCTACGTGAACTCGACGTCGATCCGGGCGACGTCATTCAGGTTCCCGGTCTGCTCGATCTGTCGTGCCTGTGGCAGGTCTACAGCGTCGACCGCCCCAATCTCAAGGACGCTCCCTTCGTCCCGGCAACACATCCGGCGTTCGGTGAGCGCGAAACCCCGAAGAGCGTGTTCTCGACGCTTCGCGACGGCGACGTTCTGGTGCATCACCCGTACGACTCGTTCTCCACCAGCGTGCAGCGCTTCATCGAACAAGCTGCGGCCGATCCACAGGTCCTCGCGATCAAGCAAACTCTGTACCGCACCTCGGGTGACTCGCCGATCGTCAACGCACTCGTCGACGCGGCCGGGGCCGGCAAGCAGGTGGTTGCACTCGTCGAGATCAAGGCACGATTCGACGAGCAGGCGAACATCGAGTGGGCACGCAAGCTCGAAAAGGCTGGGGTGCACGTGGTCTACGGCCTCGTCGGGTTGAAGACTCACTGCAAGACCTGCCTCGTCGTCCGCCGAGAAGGATCGGTGATCCGCCGGTACTGCCATATCGGCACGGGCAACTACAACCCGAAGACGGCGCGTATCTACGAGGACGTCGGGTTGCTCACGTCGTCGCCCGAAATCGGTGCGGACCTCACCGACCTGTTCAACTCGCTCACCGGATACTCGCGAAAGTCCAAGTACCGCAATCTCCTCGTGGCCCCGTACGGCGTGCGACGCGGCATCGTCGAGCGCATCGAAGCGGAAGTCGAGCACCTCAAGGCGGGCCGCGCAGCCGGAATTCGCCTCAAGGCCAACGCTCTTGTCGACGAGCAGGTGATCGACGCTCTGTACCGCGCATCGGTCGCCGGGGTCTCCGTCAAGGTGGTCGTACGCGGGATCTGCGCGCTCAAGCCGGGCGTACCGGGCCTGTCGGAGAACATCGAAGTTCGGTCCATTCTCGGCAGGTTCCTCGAACACTCACGGGTTCTGCATTTCCAGGGTGCCGACGAATTCTGGATCGGCAGCGCCGACATGATGCACCGGAACCTCGACCGGCGAGTGGAAGTAATGGCCCAGGTCAAGGATCCGAAGCTGACCAAGCAACTCGGTGACATCTTCGACTCGGCTCTCGACCCCACCACCCGCTGCTGGGAACTGGGGCCGGACGGTGGCTGGGTCGCGTCGCCTGCGCAAGGCGAAAGTGTCCGAGAACACCAGGTGGAATTGATGCGCAGCCGGAGGAATCAGGCGTCCTGATGGGCACTTCCGATGGCTCCCCCCGCGCCAACATCTTCGCGGCCGGATCGATTCTGTGGCGACGATCGCCGGAGAACGACTCGGTGGTGGAAGTAGCTCTGGTACACAGGCCGAAGTACGACGACTGGTCTTTTCCCAAGGGAAAGCTCGATCCCGGGGAGACAGCGGTCGACGCGGCTGTCCGAGAAGTCAAGGAGGAGACGGGCTTCGACTCGACTCTCGGACGGTCGCTGTCCTACGTCACCTACCCGATTCCCGGCCACCGTCGCATGAAGAAGGTGCTCTACTGGGCTGCCGAGGCAACCGGCGGAGAATTCGTCCCGAACGACGAAGTGGACGAACTCCGCTGGATCGCACCCGACAAGATCGGCGGCGAACTCTCGTATCCCATGGACCACAAGATTCTTCGACGATTCGTCGCCAAGCCGGCCGCTACGTCCACCGTGCTGCTGGTCCGGCACGGCAGTGCCGGCTCGCGGTCGCGATACAAGGGCAACGACGCCGATCGCCCCCTCGACAAGACCGGTAGACGTCAGGCCGAGGCACTCGTCTCACTGCTGGGCGCGTTCGGCGGTGACTCGGTGTATGCGGCCGACCGCGTCCGGTGCGAACAGACGGTCGCGCCGTTTGCCGAATCACTGGGCGTGCAGGTCGAACCGGAGCATCTGCTGTCCGAGGAGGGGTACGCCGAGGACCCCCGAAAGGGCCGCCACCGGGCTCGCGACATAGCCGAGTCCATGAACACACCGGTGATCTGCAGCCAAGGCAAGGTGATCCCCGATCTCATGCGATGGTGGGCCGACAAGGACGGCATCACGTTGCCTGCCAACAGA
Organism: Rhodococcus sp. NPDC077669; assembly: GCF_040686915.1. NCBI lineage: Bacteria > Bacillati > Actinomycetota > Actinomycetes > Mycobacteriales > Nocardiaceae > Rhodococcus > Rhodococcus sp. NPDC077669. Next base: position 330,960 of record NZ_JBFBMD010000002.1, read on the forward strand.
AATCGAAAAGGGAGCGTGTGGGTGCTCTCGCGCCACGACGGTCGGCTCGTCGCGGCCGACCACATCGCCAGCCCGCTACCGAACCTGGTCGCCGACGACTGAGTCGCATCCGAGGATCCTCGGATCACGAACACGGCAGAAGGCCCCGACCAAAATTTCGGTCGGGGCCTTCTGTGGAGTGCGAGAACGGCCCGGTCCTGGATGACCGGTGCCGGTCGAGCGCTACTTCTTTGCAGCGCGCTTCGCGGGTGCCTTCTTGGCCGGTGCCTTCTTGGCGGGGGCCTTCTTGGCGACGGTCTTCTTGGCCGCTGTCTTGGCCGGAGCCTTCTTGGCAGGGGCCGTAGTGGTTGCGGCCTTGCGTGCGGTCGTCTTGGCCGGAGCCTTCTTGGCAGCAGCCGTCGTGGTCTTGCGTGCGGTTGTCTTTGCGGGAGCTGCCTTCTTGGCGGCGGTCTTTGCGGGAGCTGCCTTCTTGGCGGCAGTCTTCGCCGGAGCCGCCTTCTTGGCTGCCGCGGTGGTGGCCTTGCGGGCGGTCGTCTTCACCGCTGCCTTCTTGGCGGCCGTCTTCTTCGCTGCCGCAGTCTTCTTGGCCGGAGCTGCTGCCGAACCGCGCTTGACGGCAGGTCCGGTTGCGGGCAGCTTCTGTCCACCGGCGATGACGGCCTTGAACTGCGCGCCCGGACGGAATGCCGGTACGTTGGTCGGCTTGACGCGAACGGTCTCACCGGTGCGGGGGTTACGGGCGACACGCGCCGCGCGACGACGCTGCTCGAACACGCCGAAGCCCGTGATCGTGACACTTTCGCCGCGGTGGACCGCGCGCACGATGGTGTCGACGATGTTCTCGACAGCCTCTGTGGCGCTCCGCCTGTCAGACCCCAACTTCTCGGTCAGGGCGTCAATCAGCTCTGCCTTGTTCATGGATTTCCTCCGCTATATTGTGGCCCATCGTCGGACCGACTACTACAACGGTAAACCCCAAGTCGTCAAGAGTCTATGCGCCACGCCAATTTTCATTTCGGTGTCGCGGAATGCTTCACGGCCGCAAAGCGTGTCGGACCCCCCGTCCGTCAGCTTTTCGAAGGCTCCTCGATCCTTGCCGGAAGGGTGAGGGGTTTGTATGAAGGCCTTGACTTTTCGTACTCCGCAATGGCCTCTACCTGGCGTAATGTCAGTCCGATGTCGTCCAGACCCTCCAGCAGACGCCACCGCGTGTAGTCGTCAATCGCGAAGCGCACCACCAAGGTTCCAGCCGTGACCGTCTTGTCGACGAGGTCCACGACGAGCTCCAGACCGGGCTGTTCTTCTAAGGCTTTCCACAGCAATTCGACGTCCGATTGCTCGACCTCGGCCGCCACCAAGCCGGCCTTGCCCATGTTTCCGCGGAAGATATCGGCGAATCTGGATGCGATGACGACCCTGAAACCGAAGTCCGACAGCGCCCAGACAGCGTGCTCGCGTGACGATCCCGTGCCGAAGTCCGGCCCGGCCACGAGAACCGATCCGCGGTCGTAAGGCGCGAGGTTCAAGATGAAGTTCGGATCGGATCGCCAACCGGCGAACAATCCGTCCTCGAATCCGGTGCGAGTCACGCGCTTGAGATAGACCGCCGGAATGATCTGGTCGGTGTCGACATTGGACCGCCGGAGCGGAACGCCGATGCCTTTGTGTCGAGTGAAAGCTTCCATCGAAATTTCTCCTGTGAGTTCGATCGATCCGGTCGGAGGGCTCGCTGCTACGCGAGATCCGCCGGAGAGGACAGGGTTCCGCGAACTGCAGTGGCCGCCGCAACCAGAGGCGACACGAGGTGAGTGCGACCACCCTTGCCCTGACGCCCCTCGAAATTGCGGTTGGACGTGGATGCCGAACGCTCTCCCGAGGTGAGCTGATCGGGGTTCATTCCCAGACACATCGAGCAGCCGGCCTGCCGCCACTCGGCCCCTGCTGCGGTGAAGATCTCACCGAGTCCCTCCTCTTCGGCCTGCGCGCGCACCCGCATCGACCCGGGTACCACCAGCATTCGCACGCCGTCTGCGACGCGGCGGCCCTCGAGGACGGACGCCACCGCACGCAGATCCTCGATGCGGCCGTTGGTGCAGGAGCCGACGAACACGGTGTCGACGGAGATCTCGCGGATCGGTGTACCGGCTTCGAGACCCATGTACTGCAAGGCCTTCTGGGCCGATACGCGCTCGCCTTCGTCGAGCATTGCCTCGGGATCGGGCACGGCATCCCCCAACGGAGCACCTTGACCCGGGTTCGTTCCCCAGGTGACGAACGGCGTCAGAGTGCTCGCATCGATGTGTACCTCGTTGTCGAACACCGCATCCGGGTCGGTTGCCAGTTCGTTCCAGGCGGCCACCGCCGCATCCCACTCCGCCCCCTGGGGCGCATGCGGCCGTCCCTTCAGGTATTCGTACGTGATCTCGTCGGGTGCGATCATGCCCGCGCGCGCCCCGGCCTCGATCGACATGTTGCAGATGGTCATTCGGGCTTCCATCGACAACTTGCGGATGGCCTCACCGCGATATTCGAGCACGTATCCCTGACCGCCGCCGGTGCCGATCTTGGCGATCACCGCGAGAATCAGATCCTTGCTCGTCACACCGGGAGCCAGTTCTCCGTCGACGGTGATGGCCATGGTCTTGAACGGTCGCAGAGACAGAGTCTGGGTGGCCATCACATGCTCGACCTCGCTGGTGCCGATTCCCATTGCGATCGAACCGAATGCACCGTGCGTCGAGGTGTGGCTGTCTCCGCACACGATGGTCATACCCGGCTGGGTCAGACCGAGCTGCGGGCCGATGATGTGGACGATGCCCTGATCGAGATCTCCCATCGGGTACAACCGAACTCCGAATTCCTCGCAGTTGCGGCGAAGAGTATCGACCTGGGTGCGTGAGACGAGATCTGCGATCGGCGCGAAGATGTCGGCCGTCGGGACGTTGTGGTCCTCCGTTGCGATCGTCAGGTCCGGGCGACGAAGCTCGCGGCCGGCCAAACGCAGACCGTCGAATGCCTGGGGGCTGGTGACCTCGTGTACGAGGTGCAGATCGATGTAGATCAGATCCGGCTCACGTGCACCGCCTTCTCCCCCACCGGGGACGACCACATGTTGGTCCCACACCTTCTCCGCCAGCGTCTTCGGCGCTTGTGGTACGGACGCATCGGATTTCGTCGTTTCGGACATCGCTGTCGCAGACCTCGTCTTCCCTGTCGTCGCGCCGGCGGACGGGCTGGTCCACCTCGCGTGATCGTCTCGACATCGTCCCCCGCGGCACGCTGGACTTCTCACGGTTGGGCAATCTCAGCATTCGGGAGGCTAATATCGTTCTATGAGACAGCATAGCCTGAGCGGCGCCGTCGACAAATCGAGCGGTATCGGTGTCCTCGACAAGGCCATGGCCGTGTTGCATGCAGTGGCCGAGACACCCTGCACTCTCAACGACCTGTGTGCCCGCACAGCGCTCCCCCGCGCCACTGCGCATCGGCTCGCGGTCGGACTCGAAACCCACCGCCTCCTCGTGCGCGATTCCGACGGATTGTGGCGCACCGGTCCGGGGCTGGGGGAATTGGCGGCGAGCGCGTCGGATGCGCTACTCGACGCCGCAGCATCGGTACTGCCTCGGCTTCGCGAAATCACCGGAGAGAGCGTGCAGATCTACCGCCGCGAGGGGACCGTTCGCGTCTGTGTCGCATCCATGGAGCCCCCGACCGGTCTCCGAGATACCGTGCTCGTCGGGGCCCGGCTACCCATGACAGCCGGCTCCGGTGCCAAAGTTCTTCTGGCATGGGCAGATTCGCAGACTCAACGCACAGTGCTGCCGGACGCCGAATTCGGCGAACGGGTGCTGCTGGAGATCCGCAGGCGAGGGTGGGCGCAGAGCGCGGGTGAACGTGAGCCGGGGGTCGCGAGCGTCTCGGCTCCCGTTCGCGACAGCAACGACACTGTCGTGGCGGCGATCTCGGTGTCCGGCCCGATCGACCGCATCGGACGCAAGCCGGGCGCACGCTGGGCGGCAGACCTGCTCGCCGCCGCCGACGCGCTGCACAAGCGCCTCTGACCGCCGAACCGAGGCCGATCGCGCGGCACTCACCAAAAACCGGCTGAAGAGGCCGCAGAAGTGGAGTACGTTCGTCTCGAACGGCCCACCCGGCCGGTCGCCGACTGCAAGGAGTGCCCCATGTCAGAATCCGGCAGCGAAGAGTTGAAGAAGAAGTTCCGCGAGGTTCTCGAACAGAAGAACAGCAAGTCGCACAATTCCGTCGACCACAAGGACGGTGGCCCCAAGGTGAACAATGCCCACGGTCCGGCCGATCACCAGAAGATGTTCCGCCGCAAGAGCGTCTGACGCGAAGCGACACCACCGCACGACAGCAACGACGGTCACACCGAAACGACAGCACCCCCTCGATCCGGAGATCGAGGGGGTGCTGTCTTCGTAGCCCCGACGGGATTCGAACCCGCGCTACCGCCTTGAGAGGGCGGCGTCCTAGGCCGCTAGACGACGGGGCCAGGAACTTCACCTGCATTGTTGACGCTGTATCGAACACGTGATGCTGAGGTAGCTTAACTGCCTCGGCATCGGCGGCAAAATCGCCGCTCACCTGCTCGCTGGGGTACCAGGACTCGAACCTAGAATGGCGGTACCAGAAACCGCTGTGTTGCCAATTACACCATACCCCAATGGACTTGAATCGCAGTACGCATCCGATCGATGTGCACTGCGTTTCGAGCCGGGATAGAGACTATCAAAGGTCACTACCCATTCTCCAAATCGGCTGCTCAGAGCCCTGATAACCGCCCTCGACCGCCCGCGGGGCCCGCTCGGACACCATCGCATGAACGCAGAACCCGCGCTTCGTCGGCCGCAGAGCATGCAGCAGACTTCTGTGTCGTGAGCGTTTTCGAACTTCGCAGACGCCGATGAAGGTGCTGCTCGTTCCCCAGGGCAACCGGGCCGTGCTGATCCGCCTCGACGAGGACGGCTCCCCGTCCGGCGGCAGTTCCCCTGCCGAGGAGGTGACCGACGATCTGGTGGGCTCCGTGGCCGCTGTCGAGCGAGAGCACGCTCCCCGTTGGGTGTGGGAGGACACGAGCCGCATCTACCCGCGACTGCTCGACGCAGGGGTGCGGGTCCGGCGCTGCCACGATCTCGCCCTCGTCGGTGCCATTCTGGCGATGCGAACGGGGCGCACCACGACACCGTCCACACCCGCAGACCTGCGACCCGGATTGTTCGACGCCGACCCGCATGCCGATCCGGTGGCAGTGCTCGCCGACTACCGCCGTCAGAGCGAGGAGATCGGTGACGATCGGGCGCTGCAGCTGTTGGCGGCCGCCGAGTCGGCCGGAGGTCTGGCCGCGGCGGAGATGACCTTCGACGGATTGCCGTTCTCGGCCGCTGCACATCGGCGGCACCTCGACGCGGCGCTCGGTGCGAGGCCGGTCGACGGATCGACTCCTCCTGCGTTGGTGAAGCTCGAGAACGAGATCTCGTCGGCGTTCGGGCGCCGCGTGAACCCCGGTTCACCCGCGGAGGTGGTCGCCGCGTTCGCGCGCGCCGGTATCGAGCTCACATCCACTCGAGCACACGTGATCCGAGACATCGACCATCCTGCGGTGCCGCTGTTGCTTCGCCACCGAGATCTGTCGAAACTGCACAGCACCAACGGGTGGACGTGGCTGGACGCGTGGGTTCGCGGAGATCGTTTCCGCCCGGTCTACGTGCCGGGGGCCGTCGTCTCCGGCCGCTGGGCGAGCCGGGGCGGTGGGGGTCTGCAGATCCCGAAACCCCTGCGCGCCAGCGTGATCGCCGACTCGGGGTACACGTTCGTCGCCGCCGACGCCGGCCAGCTCGAGCCCCGCATTCTCGCCGCGATGTCGGGTGACCCACGCATGGTCGCCGCTGCGGGAACAGCGGATCTCTATGCCCCCGTCGCCGCCGAGTCGTTCGACGGTGATCGTGCGCACGCCAAGGTCGCTGTTCTCGGAGTGCTGTACGGCGCGACGTCGGGTGAGGCTCGTGCGTTGCTGACCCGCCTACGCGCCAGATTCCCCGACGCGGTGGCGGTCGTCGAAGAGGCGGCGCGGGCCGGTGAGCGGGGCGAGGTGGTCCGGTCGTGGCTGGGCCGAGCGTGCCCTCCCCCTACGCCGCAGTGGTGGTCCACCGGTGACGCCCACGCGCGTGGCCGATTCACCCGCAACTTCGTGGTGCAGGCGACCGCAGCCGAATGGGCGCTGTGCCTGTTGGCAGATCTGCGCGGGCGATTGCGGGCGAGCAGAAGTGAGTTGGTGTTCTTTCAGCACGACGAAGTAGTGGTGCATTGTCCACTCGGAGACGCACCGTGGGTGTCCGAGGCCGTTGCGGCGGCGGCAGACTCGGCTACGCGTCTGATGTTCGGCGACACGGTGGTGCTCTTCCCGATGGAGACCAGGATCGACCGCTTCTACGGTGCCCCGGCAGCCGAGCCGGAGTTCGGGCCGGAGTCCGACTGAGCGCTCGGTGGGTCCTCGAACGTCACGTCTATTTCCTCGAACGCGGTACTGCGCTGTGCTTCTGCCTGTCCGGTGTAGGTGAGTTTGTCACCTTCGGTCAGGTCGACGTCGTCGGTGAACGGGGCCAGAAGGGCCCGCGGGAACAGCCTGTCGACACGAACCACGTTGATCTCGATGCAGATCACGATCGATACCGAGGTCACGTACAGAAAGGCCAACAGCCCGAGCACGACCGCAAAGACACCGTTCGTCACCGTCGCACTCGCGGCGACGTACTTCACGTACACACCGCCGAAGGTCTGCAGCAGCTGCCACGTCAGACCGGCCGCTATGGCTCCCGGGAGTACCTGCCCGATCGACACCGCTCGCACTGTGGCGAGCCGAAACGCAACGACGAACACCCCGACGTACAGCAGCGTTCCGATCACGAACACGACGAGACCGGATTCCGGGCCGAAATATCCTGCAGCACTGAGCACATTGAGTGCGGTGATCGCCAGTACCGCCAGACCCACGGTGCTCAGCAAACCCAATCCCCGCACTCGGGCTCGAATCGGATCGGGCCGGAGATTCTTCGGTACGGCCCATGCGGTGTTCATCGCGTTCTGCAACGCAACGGACACGCCGAGTCCGCCGTACAGCGACCCGAGGATACCCACCGTCAGACCGACCGTGCCGCCACCTATCCGTTCGGGACGCCCCAGTTCTTCCCCGATCGCCGGGATCTGACCGAGTGCCGAGTTCAGGATCTGTTGTTGCAGCTCCGGATTGCCCATCAACACGATGCCCAGAATCACGGAGAAGAGCAGCAGCGCAGGAAAGAGCGAGACGAATGCGTAGTACGTGATGAGCGCGGCCAGGTAACCACCCTGATCGTCGACGAACTTGTAGACCACCGCAATCGGAAATCCGAGAACCGGACGCCTGCGCTGCAGTCGATCCAGTCGGTCGGCGACGCTCATGTGCGAAAGTCTCCGACCGACCTCGACGGCCGACGTCGCACCGCCGTCACGCGATAAGGGTACGTGCGGCGGTCAAACGAGCGAGGGTCCTCTCGCGGCCGAGAAGTTCCATGGACTCGTACAGCGGCGGGCTGATGTGGGAGCCGGTGACTCCCACCCGAACCGGCGCGAAGGCCTTGCGGGGCTTGAGTTCCATCTTCTCGATGAGCGCGTCCTTGAGGGCGACTTCCAGCTCGGCCGTCGACCAATCCGTCACTGCGGTCAGTGCTTCGATGGCGGCGTCGAGTACCGGCGCCGCGTCTGCGCCGAGATTTTTGGCCGCCGCTGCAGGATCGATCTCGAACTCCGCGTCGTCGACGAAGAGGAACTTCAGCAGGCCCCACGCATCCGACAGCACGACGATGCGCGTCTGCACCAGATCCGCTGCGACAGCGAACATCTTCTCGTCGACCGGCTCGGTGAGATGCCCTCGAGCAACGAGGAATTCGCGTAACCGTGCCGCGAAGTCGTCTGCAGCCAACATCCTGATGTGCTCGGCGTTGATCGCGTCGGCCTTCTTCTGGTCGAAGCGCGCAGGGTTGGAATTGACCGACGAGATCTCGAACGCCGCCACCATCTCGTCGAGCGAGAACACGTCGTGATCGTCGGAGATGCCCCACCCGAGAAGCGCCAGGTAGTTCAGCAGCCCCTCCGGGACGAAGCCTCGGTCGCGGTGGATGAAGAGGTTCGATTCGGGGTCACGCTTGGACAGCTTCTTGTTGCCCTGGCCCATCACGAACGGCAGATGTCCGAACTCCGGGGTGCGGTCGGCCACACCGATTCGGATCAGGGCCTCGTACAGTGCGAGCTGTCGAGGCGTCGACGACAACAGGTCCTCGCCGCGCAGCACGTGCGTGATCTTCATCAGTGCGTCGTCGACCGGATTGACCAACGTGTACAGCGGAACTCCGTTGCCGCGAGTCAAGGCGAAGTCCGGTACGGTCCCCGCCTTGAACGTGGTCTCGCCGCGTACGAGGTCGTTCCACGTCAGATCGTGATCGGGCATGCGCAGCCGCACGACGGCCCCGCGTCCCTCGTCGAGGAATCCCTGCCGCTGCTCCGGCGTCAGGTCGCGGTCGAAGTTGTCGTAGCCGAGCTTGGGGTCACGCCCGGCGGCCTTGTGCCTCGCTTCGACTTCCTCGGGCGTCGAGAACGACTCGTAGGCTTCGCCGGCATCGAGCAGTTGCTGTACGACAGCCACATGCTGGTCGCGTCGCTGCGACTGGCGGTAGGGCTCGTAGGGACCGCCCACCTCGGGGCCCTCGTCCCAATCCAGACCGAGCCATCGCAGCGCGTCGAGCAACGCTGCGTAGGACTCCTCGGAATCGCGAGCGGCGTCGGTATCCTCGATCCGAAAGACGAAGGTGCCGCCGTGATGTCGCGCGAACGCCCAGTTGAACAGGGCGGTGCGGACCAGACCGACGTGCGGTGTGCCGGTGGGCGACGGGCAGAACCGAACGCGGACATCTGCTGCTGTGGTCATCGTTGTCCTACTTCTTCGCTGCGACTGGGTTGGTCAAGGTACCGATTCCCTCGACGGTGATCGACACACTGTCTCCGTCGGTGATGGGGCCGACACCCTCGGGCGTTCCGGTCAGAATGACGTCTCCGGGCAGCAGGGTCATCACTGCGGACACCCACTCGATGATCTTCGGAATATCGTGCAGTAGAAGCGAAGTACGACTCTGCTGCTTGACGACGCCGTCGACCTCGGTCTTGATCTCGAGGTCCGAAGGATCGAGGGACGTCTCGATCCACGGCCCGAGGGGGCAGAACGTGTCGTGCCCCTTCGCCCGGGTCCACTGCCCGTCGTGCTTCTGATGGTCGCGTGCCGAGACGTCGTTGGCGACGGTGTATCCGAGCACCACGTCGTACGCCTTGGAGGCGGGCACGTCCTTGCACGGACGACCGATCACGATGGCGAGTTCGCCTTCGTAGTGCACCTCGATCGACGACGGAGGCAGCACGATGGCCGCACCCGGACCGACGATGGAGGTGTTCGGCTTGATGAAAATGACGGGAGTCTCCGGCGCTTCACCACCCATCTCGGCGGCGTGCGCGGCGTAGTTCTTACCGATGGCGATCACCTTGCTGGCGAGGATCGGTGCGAGCAGTCGCACGTCGGCCAGTGGCCACGATCGACCCGTGAACGTCGGTGTGCCGAAAGGATGTTCGGCAATTTCCTTCGCCGTCCGGGCATCCCCCTCACCTTCGATACTCACGAATGCCACACCATCAGGACTTGCAATTCGACCGAGACGCATGTCGAAAGTCTATCGACCGCCGTTCTCCGCACGCCGATGCCGTCCTGTCCGTCGATCTTTCGCCGGTGTAATGTTTCGATCTGTATCCAGATAGCAAGATTATGGGTTCACATAGTGAGACGAGAGGCCGGAATGAGCGCCACGAAGCAGCTGTCCAGTATCGGCGAGACGCGACGGTGGTTCATGCTCGTGCTCGGGATGCTCGCGCAGACTGCCGGTGCCGTCTTCATCAACGGTGCTGCATTTCTCATTCCCGCCCTGCACGACGACCGGGGACTCGGACTTGCGACCGCAGGATTCGTGGTTGCGATGCCGACCGTGGGCATCATGCTGACCCTCATCGCATGGGGCGTGCTCGTCGACCGCATCGGCGAACGTCTCGTTCTCGTGATCGGGCTCGGGCTCACCGCTGCCGCGAGCCTGGCTGCGGTGGTCAGCACGTCCATTCCGGCGCTCGCCGCCCTGCTGTTGATCGGCGGTATGTCTGCGGCCAGCGCGAACAGCGCGAGCGGACGCGTCGTGGTGGGCTGGTTTCCGCCGCACCGTCGTGGGCTGGCCATGGGCATCAGACAGATGTCGGTTCCCCTCGGCGTGGCCGTCGCGGCACTGACCATCCCGCCTGTCGCGCGTGACCACGGCGTCGGCGCGGCCCTGCTCGTGCCTGCTGCCGTCTGCGCTGCGAGCGCTCTGCTGTGCCTGGCCGTGGTCGACCCTCCCCGTCCGAACCGCACCGATGCGGCGGCGCAGGGTCTGCTCGACAATCCGTACCGCAACAGCAGCCAACTGTGGCGCATTCACGCCACGTCCATCCTGTTGGTGGTGCCGCAGTACGTTGTGTGGACGTATGCGCTCGTGTGGCTGATGACCGACCGAGGCTGGACGGCCGCGGCCGCGGGTGTCCTCGTCACGCTGACCCAGATTCTCGGCGCACTGGGTCGGATGAGCGTGGGCGCGCTGTCCGATCGTGTCGGTAGCCGCATGCGGCCTTTGCGGTGGGTGGCCGTGACAGCCGCTGCCAGCATGCTCGGGCTCGGCATCGCCGACTGGTTCGACTCCCCCGCCGCCATCGTCCTGCTCGTCGTCGCGTCCGTCGCCACCGTTGCCCCGAACGGCCTCGCGTTCACTGCTGTCGCGGAAATCTCGGGACCGTATTGGAGCGGACGCGCTCTCGGGGTACAGAACACGAGCCAGTACGTGTTCGCCTCGGCTGTACCGCCGGTGTTCGGGGCGATCGCGGCCATCAGCTTCCCCGTGGCGTTCCTGGTCTCGGCGGTCTTTCCCGCGCTCTCCGTACCGATCGTGCCCGACGATCCGGCACCCGAGCCCACGGACGAGACGTCCGACGCCGGTGCAGACCGCGCCCGCTGACGCGCCGAAAGGTGACATGCCCGTGATACACGTCATGCCACGGTGGGCTGTCGGCCCACCGTGGCATGTCGTGGCGTGAGAGTTACAGGCGAGCGGCGATCCGAGCGCCGATCTCTTTCGTCGACGCGGTCGTGGTTCCCCGCTCGGCGAGATCCGCTGCGACAGCGGCTTCTACTCGCGCGGCCCCCGCCGCGTCGCCGAGATGATCGAGTAGCAAGGACACCGACAGGATGGCAGCGGTCGGATCGGCCTTCTGCTGTCCCGCGATGTCGGGCGCGCTACCGTGCACCGGCTCGAACATGCTGGGGTTGGTACCGGTGGCGTCGATGTTTCCACTTGCGGCCAAACCGATTCCGCCGGTGACGGCAGCCGAGAGGTCGGTCACGATGTCGCCGAACAGATTGTCGGTGACGATCACGTCGAACCGGCCGGGATCGGTGACGAGGTGGATCATCGCGGCATCGATGTGCTGATACGCGACCTCGACGTCCGGGAAGTCCGCCGAGACTGCCTCGACCGTGCGGGCCCACAGGCTACCGGCGAACGTGAGCACGTTGGTCTTGTGCAACAGCGTCAGGTGCTTCCTGCGGGTCAGCGCCCGCTCGAAACCGTTGCGCACCACCCGCTCCACGCCGTAACGAGTGTTGACGCTGACCTCGGTGGCCACCTCGTGCGGTGTACCGACGCGCAGTGCACCACCGTTGCCGGTGTACGGGCCCTCGGTACCCTCCCGAACGACGACGACATCGATCTGCTTGTCCCCGGCCAGCGGACCGACCACGCCCGGGTACAACTTGGCCGGCCGCAGATTGATGTGGTGATCGAGCTCGAATCGCGCCCGCAGCAACAGCCCACGCTCGAGCACACCGCTGGGCACCGACGGATCGCCGATCGCTCCCAACAGAATTGCGTCGTGCTCACGCAGTTCTGCCAACACCGAATCCGGCAGCAACTCTCCGGTGGCGTTGTAACGCCGCGCCCCGAGGTCGTACTCGGTCTTCTCGGCTCCGGGTGCGACCACGTCGAGAACGGCAAGCGCTTCGGCGACGACCTCCGGTCCGATTCCGTCCCCGGCGATGACGGCCAGCTTCATTTCACTCCTCGTAGTTCGTGTCGGTCCGATCGGCTGCGAGCGATCAGGACAGGTCGACCAGCTCGATGGTGGAGGCACCCACAGCGGTGGCAATGCTCGCACTGAGCTCGGCCGGAACGTCCTTGTCGACGCGCAGCAGAATCGTTGCGCCGTCACCCTCGGAGTCCTGGCTCAGTGCTGCGGCCTGGATGTCGATTCCGGCGTCGCCGAGCAGAGTGCCGATTCGACCCAGGCTGCCGGGCTGATCCGCGTAGTTGACGATGAGGTTCTTGCCCTCGGCGCGGAGGTCGAAGTTGCGGCCGTTGATGTTGACGATCTTCTCGACCTGCGAGGTACCCGTCAGAGTGCCGGCAACGTTGAGGACCGATCCGTCACCGTAGACGGCGCGAATGTCGACGACACTGCGGTGGTTCTCGCTCTCGGGAGCGGTGGTCACTTCTGCTGTGACACCGCGCTCCTCGGCGAGCGACGGAGCGTTGACGAACGTGACCGAATCCTCGATGACGGCCGAGAACAGTCCGCGCAGCGCGGACAGTTTCAGGATCTGCACGTCCTCGCTCGCGAGTTCGCCGCGAACGTCCACCGACAACGAGGTGGGAAGTTCGTCGGACAGGGCTCCGAGCAGCACACCCTGCTTACGCACGATTTCGAGCCACGGCGATACCTCTTCGCCGACGGCCCCACCCTTGACGTTGACCGCGTCGGGCACGAATTCGCCTGCGAGAGCCAGCAACACGGACTTGGCCACATCGGTGCCCGCTCGGTCCTGCGCTTCGGTGGTCGATGCCCCGAGGTGGGGAGTGACGACGACCTGCGGCAGCTCGAACAACGGGCTGTCGGTGCACGGCTCGGAGGCGTAGACGTCGATGCCCGCGGCGAACACGTGACCGGAGGTGATGGCGTCGGCCAGTGCCTGCTCGTCGACCAGTCCACCGCGTGCGGCGTTGACGACGATGACCCCGGGCTTGGTCTTGGCGAGGGCTTCCTTGCCGATGATGCCCTTGGTCTCCGGCGTCTTCGGCAGGTGCACCGAGAACATGTCGGCCCGCTCGAGCAGCTCGTCCAGGCTCACCAGTTCGATTCCGAGCTGCGCCGCGCGCGCTGCCGAGACGTAGGGGTCGTACGCGATGATGTGGGTCTCGAACGCGGCAAGACGCTGCGCGAACAGCTGGCCGATTCGGCCGAGTCCGACGACGCCGACGGTCTTGCCGAAGATCTCGACACCGTTGAACTTGCTGCGCTTCCACTCGTGCTGACGCAGGGTGGCGTCGGCAGCGGGGATCTGGCGCGCAGCGGCGAGAAGTAACGTCACCGCATGCTCGGCAGCCGTGTGGATGTTGGAGGTCGGAGCGTTGACGACGAGGACGCCGCGCTCGGTGGCTGCGGGTACGTCGACGTTGTCCAGGCCGACACCGGCGCGGGCGACGATCTTGAGGTTGGTCCCGGCAGCGAGCACCTCGGCGTCGACCGTGGTCGCGGACCGCACGAGAATGGCGTCGGCCTCGGGAACTGCAGCGAGCAACGCGGGGCGATCCGGACCGTCGACCCAGCGAACCTCGACGCCGTCGCCCAGTGCCTCGACGGTGGACGGCGCAAGTTTGTCGGCGATCAGAACGACAGGACGGCCTGGCTGGCTCACGTGAAAAACTCCCTATATCGGTTCGAGACGTGGTCGGAAAAATTCGGCGGGCTGTGCAGCACGAACAGTTTAGAGGCCCGAGACGTCACACGGTGACGCCACCGGACTCACGCACCGAAGGGCACCCCCGGCAATCCAGGGGTGCCCTTCGATCAGATTGCGTGACAACGCGATTCGATGAGAATCAGGCCGTCTCGGTGATCGGGCGGTCGACCCAGCTCATGAGGTCGCGCAGCTTCTTGCCGGTGACCTCGATGGGGTGCTCGGCGTTGGCCTTGCGCAGGCCTTCGAGCTCGGTGTTGCCGTTCTCGACGTTGGCGACGAGGCGACGGGTGAATTCGCCCGACTGGATGTCGGCCAGGATGGCCTTCATGCGTTCCTTGGTGCCTGCGTCGATGACGCGCGGTCCGGAGAGGTACCCACCGAACTCCGCGGTGTCGGACACCGAGTAGTTCATGCGGGCGATGCCGCCCTCGTACATGAGGTCGACGATGAGCTTGAGCTCGTGCAGCACCTCGAAGTACGCCATCTCGGGTGCGTAGCCGGCCTCGACCATGACCTCGAAGCCCGTCTTGACGAGTTCTTCGGTGCCGCCGCACAGCACGGCCTGCTCACCGAACAGGTCGGTCTCGGTCTCTTCCTTGAACGTGGTCTTGATGACGCCTGCGCGGGTGCCGCCGATGCCCTTGGCCCACGACAGCGCGAGGGCCTGGCCCTCACCCTTCGGGTCCTGATCGATGGCGATGAGCGCGGGAACACCCTTGCCGTCGACGAACTGACGACGCACGAGGTGGCCGGGGCCCTTGGGGGCAACCATGCCGACGGTCACGAACTCCGGAGCCTTGATCAGGTCGAAGTGAATGTTGAGGCCGTGGCCGAAGAACAGCGCGTCGCCGTCCTTCAGGTTGGGCTCGATCTCCTCGGAGAAGATCTTGGCCTGAGCGGTATCGGGTGCGAGCACCATGATCACGTCGGCCCACTCGGACACCTCTGCGGGAGTTCCGACCTTCAGGCCCTGCTCCTCCGCCTTGGCGCGGGACTTCGAGCCTGCCGCCAGGCCGATGCGAACATCGACGCCGGAGTCGCGCAGGCTGAGCGAGTGCGCGTGGCCCTGGCTTCCGTAGCCGATCACAGCGACCTTGCGGCCCTGGATGATCGACAGATCAGCATCGTCGTCGTAGAACATCTCGACTGCCACTGGTTGTTACCTTTCCTCTTGGGTTTTACGCATGTTCGTCACCGGGGCCGCTAACGCGACGCAGTGATCGATTTCGGTCCACGTCCGACGGCAACGACTCCCGACTGAACTATTTCTCGAATTCCATAGGGGTCCAACATCTTCAGCAACGCGTCGAGCTTGGAGCGGGTGCCCGTCGCCTCGACCGTCACCGCCTCGGGAGAGACGTCGATGACCTTGGCGCGGAACAGATTCACCGTTTCGATGACCTCGCTCCGAACGCTGGCATCGGCGCGGACCTTGATCAGGACCAACTCGCGCGCCACCGAGGAATCGTCGTCCTGCTCGACGATCTTGATGACGTTGATGAGCTTGTTGAGCTGCTTGGTCACCTGCTCGAGCGGGAACTCGTCGACCGTCACCACGATCGTCATGCGCGAGATATCGGGAATCTCGGTGCCGCCGACCGCGAGTGAGGAGATGTTGAAGCCGCGGCGCGAGAACAACGCGGCCACGCGCGCCAACACACCTGGCTTGTCCTCGACGAGAACGCTGAGGGTATGGCTGGTGCTCACAGGTCCGTGCCTTTCGCGTCGTTGTTCATCGGGTGCGGTGCCTGCTCGCGTTCCATCGCGTCGTCGAGTCCTGGCTCACTGCCCACGGTCTCGTCCTCGTCGAACAGCGGACGGATGCCGCGGGCGGCCATGATCTCGTCGTTACCCGTTCCGGCGGCCACCATCGGCCACACCTGGGCGTCGGCACCGACGATGAAGTCGATGACGACCGGACGATCGTTGATGGCGCGTGCCTGGGCGATCACCGCATCCACGTCCTCTTCCCGCTCGCATCGCAAACCGACGCAGCCCAACGCCTCGGCCAGCTTGACGAAATCGGGGATGCGCACGGCACCGTGAGTTCCGAGATTGGTGTTGGAGTAGCGCTCCTCGTAGAACAGGGTCTGCCACTGCCGAACCATGCCGAGGTTGCCGTTGTTGATGAGCGCGACCTTGATCGGGATTCCCTCGACCGCGCAGGTAGCAAGCTCCTGGTTGGTCATCTGGAAGCAGCCGTCGCCGTCGATGGCCCACACCTCGGCGTCGGGCAGGCCCATCTTGGCTCCCATGGCGGCCGGAACCGCGTACCCCATCGTGCCGAGACCACCGGAGTTGAGCCACGTGCGCGGCTTCTCGTAGTTGATGAACTGCGCGGCCCACATCTGGTGCTGGCCGACGCCTGCGCAGTAGATCGCGTCGGGACCGGCGAACTTGCCGACCGAGGAGATGACGAACTCGGGAGACATGGAACCGTCGGACGGACGGTCGTAGCTCAACGGGTACGTCTTGCGGATGCCGTCGAGGTAGACCCACCACTGCTCGAGGTCGAGAGTCGTTCCGGTGGCGCGATCGGCCCGCAGGGCCTCGATCAGCTCGGTGATGACCTCGCCGCAATCGCCCACGATCGGCACGTCCGCGTATCGGTTCTTGCCGATCTCGGCCGGGTCGATGTCGGCGTGGATGACCTTGGCATCGGGAGCGAAGGACGAGAGCTGACCGGTGACGCGGTCGTCGAACCGGGCACCGAGCGTGATCAGCAGGTCGCTGCGCTGCAGGGCGGCGACCGCCGCGACGGTGCCGTGCATACCGGGCATGCCCAGGTTCAGCTGGTGGGTGTCGGGAAATGCCCCGCGCGCCATCAGCGTCGTGACGACCGGGATGCCGGTCAGTTCGGCGAGCTCGAGCAGTTCTGCCGAGGCGTTGGCCTTGATGACGCCGCCACCGACGTACAGCACCGGCTGCTTGGCATCGGCGATGTAGCGTGCCGCTTCGCGAACCTGCTTGCCGTGCGGCTTGGTGACCGGGCGGTAGCCGGGCAGACGCATTTCCGGCGGCCACGAGAACGTGGTCTGCGCCTGCAGCACATCCTTCGGGATGTCGACGAGGACGGCACCGGGACGACCCGACGCGGCGATGTAGAACGCCTCGGCCATGATGCGCGGGATGTCCGCACCGTCGGTGATCAGGAAGTTGTGCTTGGTGATGGGCATCGTGATACCCGAGATGTCGGCTTCCTGGAACCCATCGGTACCGATGAGGCTGCGGGCGACCTGACCGGTGATCGCGACGATCGGAACCGAGTCCATCTGCGCGTCGGCCAACGGGGTGACGAGGTTGGTCGCACCCGGGCCGGACGTCGCCATGCAGACGCCGACCTTGCCGGTCGCCTGGGCATAGCCGGTGGCGGCATGACCCGCACCCTGCTCGTGGCGAACGAGCACGTGGCGAACCTTGACGGAGTCGAAGAGCGGATCGTAGACCGGGAGAACCGCGCCACCGGGAATGCCGAATACGGTGTCGACGTCGAGTTCTTCGAGAGCTCGTACGACCGACTGTGCGCCGCTGACCTTCTCGGGTGCGACGTGGCGTCGCGATCCGTTGGTCGCCGCGTCTGCGGACGGGTTGCTGGTCGACGGGCTCGTGGCTGTCCCCGACTTACGTGTCGTGGGCCCTGGGCGTGCGGTTGGTGCGCTCACTGATTGCTTCCTCAGGAATGTGAAATTGCTGGGCGATCTCTGGGCAAGAAAAAACCCCCGTCAGCGTGAGCTGTACGAGGGTGGCGCGTCGATGCGAGTTTGAACAACCGGCTCAGGCGTTGACGCGCCGGCCGATTACGAGTATCCAATTCCGCTTCACGCACTGAACGGTAGGCGCGCGCACAGGGAAGAGTCAAACTCGTCACGACGCAATCCCATTATGTGAGATCGCGTAGATGCAATGCGAAGATGAATGGGTGTCGTCTTCGCAGCAGTCCGAACCACCTCGGTCATCATCCCACACCGGTTCCGAGCAACCGAACAGTGCCGACGGGCCACCGCCGTCGAGCAGGCAGGTCATCCGCCTCCCGCGTCTGGCCCTGATCGGCGTCGGGTTGCTCCTGTTCAGTACCTCTCTGCCGGCGGCGAGCTGGCCCGCCGCACTGGGCTGGCTGCTGATTCTGCCGATCGTCGCGTGCATCTGGGTGCTGCGTGTGCGCACCGTCATCACTCCCGAGGCGATCACGGCCCGCCGTTTCATCGGCTCCGACGTCATCGAGTGGGAGTCCGTGGTCGGACTGCACTTCCCCGATCGCCGCTGGGCACGCGTGGTGCTCACCGACAAGACGGAGAAGTCACTTCCGCTCGTGCGGTTCGATCGGCTCCC
The DNA here is from genome assembly GCF_040686915.1 of Rhodococcus sp. NPDC077669. Taxonomy (NCBI): domain Bacteria; kingdom Bacillati; phylum Actinomycetota; class Actinomycetes; order Mycobacteriales; family Nocardiaceae; genus Rhodococcus; species Rhodococcus sp. NPDC077669. Next base: position 349,195 of record NZ_JBFBMD010000002.1, read on the forward strand.
CCAACTCGCGGCCGCCAGCGGCGGTCGCATCACCGACCCCTATGCCGCGGCAGCTGCGGCGGAGGATCAGGCACGCGCAGAGGCCGAGAATGCCGAGCACGACGACGAACAGGCACCGAAGGATCGCTGACGAGCGGCCGAGTAATCTCCTCGTTGCGATCACCGCTGCAACGAACGAGGAACTGCACTATGCCGCCGCTACGCTCACGGGTCACCACTGTCGGACGCAATGCTGCGGGCGCGCGCTCGCTGTGGCGCGCCACCGGAATGACCGATTCGGATTTCGGTAAACCGATCGTCGCCATCGCGAACTCGTACACCCAGTTCGTACCCGGCCACGTTCACCTGAAGAACGTCGGCGAGATCGTCGCCGACGCCGTCCGCGCGGCCGGCGGAGTCCCTCGCGAGTTCCACACCATCGCCGTCGACGACGGAATCGCGATGGGGCACGGGGGCATGCTGTACTCGCTGCCCAGCCGCGAGATCATCGCCGACTCGGTCGAGTACATGGCCAACGCCCACACTGCGGACGCACTCGTGTGCATCTCCAACTGCGACAAGATCACCCCCGGCATGCTCAACGCGGCCATGCGATTGAACATCCCGGCGGTGTTCGTCTCCGGTGGGCCGATGGAGGCCGGTAAAGCGGTGGTCGTCGGAGGGGTCGCGCAGGCACCCACCGACCTGATCACCGCGATCTCTGCCAGCGCGAACGATGCCGTATCCGAAGAGGGCCTGGACGAGGTCGAGCGCAGCGCGTGCCCTACATGCGGGTCCTGCTCGGGCATGTTCACCGCCAACTCGATGAACTGCCTCACCGAAGCGCTCGGGCTGGCGTTGCCCGGCAACGGCTCCACTCTGGCCACCCACGAGGCCCGCCGCGCCCTGTTCACCCGGGCCGGCACGACCATCGTCGAGGCGGCGATCAAGTACTACCGGGACGAGGACGAGTCGGTGCTGCCCCGCAACATCGCCACCCCGGCGGCATTCCGCAACGCGATGGCACTGGACGTGGCGATGGGTGGCTCGACCAACACCGTGCTGCACACACTCGCGGCGGCGCAGGAGGGCGAGGTCGATTTCGATCTCGACACCATCGACGCCATCAGCCGCAAGGTGCCGTGCCTGGCCAAGGTGTCCCCCAATTCGGATTACCACATGGAAGACGTGCACCGGGCGGGTGGAATTCCCGCCCTGCTGGGTGAACTGCGGCGTGCGAATCTGCTCGAGACCGACGTCTCGACCGTCCACACGAAGAGCTTCGACGAGTGGCTCGACACGTGGGACATCCGCTCCGGTGCCGCATCCGACGAGGCGATCGAGCTGTTCCATGCCGCTCCCGGCGGTGTCCGAACCGTCGAACCGTTCTCCACGAGCAATCGCTGGTCCTCCCTCGACACCGACGCCGCGGGTGGTTGCATCCGCGATCTAGAACACGCCTACACGGTTGAGGGTGGTCTGGTGGTGCTGCGCGGCAACATCGCCGTCGACGGCGCGATTCTGAAGACTGCGGGCATCGACGAGGACCTCTTCTCGTTCCAGGGACCTGCGCTGGTCGTCGAGTCTCAGGAAGAAGCCGTCTCGGCCATCCTGCAGAAGAAGATCCAACCCGGTGACGTGCTCGTCGTGCGGTACGAGGGACCCAAGGGTGGACCGGGAATGCAGGAGATGCTGCACCCGACGGCGTTCCTCAAGGGTGCCGGTCTGGGCAAGGTCTGTGCCCTGATCACCGACGGACGGTTCTCCGGTGGTACGTCGGGCCTGTCCATCGGACACATCTCCCCCGAGGCTGCGGCCGGCGGCGTGATCGGCCTCGTCGAGAACGGCGACCAGGTCCGCATCGACGTCGCCACGCGCACGCTCAAGATCCTCGTCGACGAGGAAACTCTGGAGACTCGACGCGCGAAGATGCTCGCGTCCGAGCGGCCGTGGCAGCCGGTCGATCGACAGCGCACGGTCACGACGGCGCTGCGCGCGTACGCCGCACTGGCGACATCCGCGGACAAGGGTGCTGTGCGCTACGTGCCCTGAGCAGAACAAAACCATGTGAGTGGTTCCTCGTAGCAGGGTACGAGGAACCACTCACATGGTTGGTTGTCGACCGGATCAGCGGACGACCGGGTTCGCTCCGTTGAGGAAGATCCAGATGCACACGCCCGCAGCGATTCCCACCGCGAGTGCGAGGAACGATCCGATGCGGGGGCGGGTTGCCCAGCCGCGGCGGCCGTCGAACGCGATCTTTCCGGGTCCGGTGAGAATGATGGCCGCGGCCGCGAAGCCGAGAACGGTTTCGTACTCCACGCCGGTGGCACCGGAGAACTGCAGCCCCGGCTCTGCCACCTGCTTGAAGCACCAGGCGTTGATGATGGTCGCCAACACAGCTGCACCGGCCAGCGGCGTCGCCAGTCCCAGGATCAGCAGTGCGCCGCCGAGGGTTTCGCCGGTCGCGGCCGCGATGGCGAGGATCTCCGGGTATCGGAACCCGGACTCCTCCAGGAGATTCTGAAATCCGTCCAGCCCGGGACCGTTCCACAATCCGACGAGTTTCTGTAAGCCGTGCCCGAGGAACACTGCTCCGATGGCGACGCGTAGGACGAACAGGCCCAGATCGGTGGTGCCGCGTCGGGCCGGAACTTCCACGGTCTCGGTGCGCACCGGGGCTGCCGGGGCGGCGACTGCCGAATCGGAGGACTCACCGAGATACTCCGTCGGACGATCCGAGTACGCGTTCGAGGTGGCACCGGCCGTCGTAGCCGTCGTCGGCGTCTGGGTCGGCGAGTCGGCGAAGGCCGACGGGCGGTACGTCGGGATCTTCTCTGTCGGTGCCGCATCGCTGCTCCGCTTTTCGGACGCGGAGGAATTCGGGAAGTCCAACTCGTCGTCGGTTCGGGGCAGACGATCCGAACGCTGCGCACCGAACGCTGTGGTCGATGCACCGGACGCGTCGGAACCCGAACGCGTGGGCGAAATCTTCTCGGTGGGGTTGTCGTACGGGCTCTCGGCCGGTTCGTACGAGGGATCCTGCTGGTTGGGGTCACGCGGTGTATCGGTCACCTCCCCACACTAAGGCCGACAACCCCGCGCCACCGACGTTGACGCTCACGGCCGCGTGGCGCGTCGGACTCGACGTTCCGTAACGTTCGAACCATGAAGCCGCTCGGAGCATCGTCACGAACTGCCCGCGCGGCTGTGGTCGCCCTGTCGACGACGGTTGTTCTGCTCGCCGGGTGCGCCCGATTCGACGATTCCAACTCGTCCCCGTTCACCCCCGCGCCGGATGTCGGAGCTGCCGAACTCAAGCCCACCACACCCAGCGAGACCTCGCCCCCGGCGGGTCCGAACGCCCCGCAGCCCGTCTCGGGACCGTGCGTGGATCCCGACCCGGCAGTGATCGCCACCTGCCTCGACACCACGGGCGGACTCGTAGCTCTTCCCGACGGCCAGAGCAGCCTCGTGGCAGAACGCAGGACCGGCCGCATCATGGAGGTCACCGCAGGCCGGACGCCACAGCAGGTGGCCACGATCCCCGTCGACGGCACCGGCGACGGGGGCCTGCTGGACATCGCGCTCTCGCCCACGTACGCCGAGGATAAACTGCTCTACGCGCTGATCACGACGGCGTCGGATACGCGGGTCGTTCGGCTCGCGCAGGGGGACGTACCCAAGGACATCTTGACCGGGATCCCCCGCGGGGCCGCGGGAGTCCGAGGTTCCCTCGAGTTCTACACGCCGAACGAACTTCTGGTGTTGACCGGCGACAACGGCGATGCCGTGGCCGCCGCGGATCCGAACTCGTTGTCCGGCAAGCTGTTACGCGTGACGTCACTGTCGCCGACTCCTACTCCCCCGCGGCCGGGGATCGCGCTCAGCGGTATCGGCACAGCGGGCGACGTGTGCACCGACGGCAGCGGAAACATCTACGTCACCGACCGCACCGCCACCGAGGATCGCCTGCAGCGCATCGACAAGCTGGGAGCAGTGTTCTCCCCCGTGTGGACCTGGCCCGACCGTCCGGGTGTGGCCGGGTGTGCCGCCGGTCAGAGCGGCGTCGCGGTTGCCCTGACCACAGCGAAAGCTGTTGCAGCACTGGCCACGGACCCGAACACCGGAGCGGTCTCGGCCGAGCCGACCCTGTTGATCCAGGACAAGTACGGGCAGTTGAACGGGGCTACCAGCACGAGCGACGGTCAGATTCTGGTGGGGACGGTGAACAAGAACGGCACTGCCGTCGGCCCCACCGACGACCGGGTCGTCAAGGTGCCGTTCCCTGCCGGCGGTGGTGGCGGCTTCGACTGATCCGACAGCTCCTTCGAACGACCAGGGCGGCCGGGCAGCAATCGCTGCCCGGCCGCCCTGCTCATGCGTCGATCAGGACTGACCGCACGCCGCCAGCACGAGTTCCTTGACTCGGGCGGCATCGGCTTGTCCCCGCGTTGCCTTCATCACCGCGCCGACGATGGCACCGGCGGCCTGGACCTTGCCACTGCGAATCTTGTCCACCACACCGGGGTTCGCGGCAAGTGCTTCGTCGACGGCGGCTTGGAGCTTGGTGTCGTCCTTCTCCAACACCAGGTTCCGCGCCGACATCACCTCTGCGGGCTCGCCCTCACCGGCCAAGACGCCGTCCACGATCTGACGAGCACCGTTGTTGTTGACCTTGCCGTCGGCCACCAAGGCTGCCACCTCGGCCACCTGAGCCGGAGTGATCGCCAGATCCCCCAATTCGACGCCGGCGATGTTGGCCTGCTGCGCCAGGTACGACACCCACCACGACCGCGCAGCCTGCGCCGACGCGCCGGCGTCGACGGTCGCCGCCACGAGTTCGAGAGCACCCGAGTTGACCAAGTCGCGCATTTCCTCGTCGGAGACGCCCCAGTCCTTCTGAATTCGCCCGCGGCGCAACCACGGCAGCTCGGGCAGAGTGGCTCGCAGCTCCTCGATCCACGCTGCATCCGGGGCCACGGGAGCGAGGTCGGGCTCCGGGAAGTAGCGGTAGTCCTCCGCGGTCTCTTTCTTCCGGCCCGCCGTGGTGGTGCCGTCGGACTCCTGGAAATGTCGGGTTTCCTGCGTCACCTCGCCGCCGGATTCGAGCACCGCAGCCTGACGGCGCATCTCGTAGCGCACGGCGACCTCGACGCTCTTGAGCGAGTTGACGTTCTTCGTCTCGGTGCGAGTACCGAACTCGGTGGCCGACTTCCGCATCAATGAGACGTTGGCATCGCAACGCAACGAACCCTGATCCATCCGCACATCGGAGACGTTCAGCGACTTCAACAGGTCACGCAATGCGGTCACGTACGCCCGCGCCACCTCCGGTGCCCGCGCCCCGGTACCGGTGATGGTCTTGGTCACGATCTCGACCAGGGGCACACCGGCGCGGTTGTAGTCGAGCAACGAATGCGATGCGCCCTCGATTCGTCCGGTTGCGCCACCGACGTGCGTCGACTTGCCGGTGTCTTCCTCCATGTGGGCGCGCTCGATCTCGACGCGGAACGTGCTGCCGTCGTCGAGCACGACGTCGAGGTAACCCTCCGTGGCGATCGGCTCGTCGTACTGCGAGATCTGGTAGTTCTTCGGCTGATCCGGGTAGAAGTAGTTCTTCCGCGCGAACCGTCCCCACGGGGTGATCGAGCAATTGAGCGCCAGCCCGATACGAATCGCCGACTCCACCGCAGCAGCGTTGACCACCGGCAGTGCGCCGGGAAGGCTCAGGCACACCGGGCACACCTGCGTATTGGGCTCCGCACCGAACGCGGTGGGGCAACCACAGAACATCTTGGTGGCCGTACCCAACTCGACGTGGACCTCCATGCCGAGCACGGGGTCGAACGTGGCGAGCACATCGTCGTAATCGATCAGATCGACGGTTGCAGCAGTCATGCTCCGTAGTTTATGCATTGCATTCGCCACCCGAGTAACCACGTGTCCTCGCGCACCGATCGCCTCGGGGTCAGCCGAAGAACGCTGCTGCGTCGTCGTACCGGGTCTGAGGGACCCGCTTGAGTTGCTTGGTGGCCTCGGCCAACGACACCAGGCCGATCTCGGCACCGCGCAGCGACACCATCTTTCCGAAGTCTCCGGAATGCGCGGCATCGGTGGCGTTGACACCGAATCGCGTTGCGAGCACACGGTCGTACGGAGTGGGAGTGCCGCCACGCTGCACGTGCCCGAGCACCGTGGTGCGTACCTCTTTGTTGATGCGACGTTCGATCTCGACGCCGAGCTGATGTGCGACTCCGGTGAATCGGACGTGCCCGAATTCGTCGATACCGCCGTCGAGCAATTGCATCGACCCTTCGACGGGCTTGGCCCCTTCGGCCACGACGCAGATGAAGTGGGAGTCGCCCCGCTGAAAACGCTTGCGCACCAACGTGCATACCTCTTCGACGTCGAAGGGCTGCTCCGGGATGAGAGTCATGTGCGAGCCCGAGGCCAATCCCGCGTGCAACGCGATCCAGCCTGCGTGTCGCCCCATCACCTCCACCAGCATCACTCGCTGGTGCGATTCGGCGGTGCTGTGCAGTCGGTCGATCGCATCGGTGGCGATGGTGAGCGCCGTGTCGAAGCCGAATGTGACGTCGGTGCAATCGATGTCGTTGTCGATCGTCTTGGGGACACCGACCACCGGTACGCCCTCCTCCGACAGCCACGCAGCTGCCGTCAGAGTTCCTTCACCGCCGATCGGAATCAACACGTCGATGCCGTTGTCCTCGAGGGTCTGCTTGACTCGGTCTAGACCGGCCCGCAGCACGTCGGGGTTGGTTCGAGCCGTCCCGAGCATGGTGCCGCCCTTGGTGAGCAGCCGGTCGTTGCGGTCGTCGTTGCGCAGCTGGACTCGACGGTCTTCGAGAAGCCCGCGCCACCCGTCCTGGAATCCGACGACCGTGGAGCCGTATCGCGCGTCGGCGGTGCGAACGACAGCGCGGATCACCGCATTGAGCCCTGGGCAATCGCCGCCTCCGGTCAGAACTCCGATGCGCATCGATTTTGGCCTCTCTGCTCGCAGGCCCGCGGAGCGGACCGAAGTGACGAACATCAGCCTAATCGGGCGTGGGTCCCCGCGCGCGCCGGTACCGGTCGGCCTCACTTGGGCGTGACGACACCGGTTTCGTAGGCCAGCACGACCGCCTGCGCGCGGTCGCGTAGCCCGAGCTTGCTCAGGACCTTGCCCACATGGGTCTTGACCGTCTGTTCGGCCAAGAACAGCGCACCTGCAATTTCCGCATTGGACATGCCGGTCGCGATGAGTTCGAGAACCTCGCGCTCGCGCGGCGTCAGATCGGCCAGGCGGGAAGGAGTGTTCCTCCGCGCTCCGCGACGGGTCGTGACGTCGGAGATAAGGCGTCGGGTCACCGACGGTGCCAGCAGCGCATCGCCTGCCGCGACGACTCGTACGCCTCTGATCAGTTCCTCGGCCGCCGCGTCCTTGAGGAGGAATCCGCTGGCCCCGAGAGCCAGGGCCTCGTAGACGTAATCGTCGATGTCGAAGGTCGTCAGCATCAGGACACGGACCGGCGACGCGTGCGACGCGGACAGGATCGCGCGGGCCGCGTCGAGCCCGTTCATCTCGGGCATGCGCACGTCCATCAGCACTACGTCCGGCAACAGCCGCGCTACCTCGCTGACCGCGGTGCGACCGTTGTCGGCGTCGCCGACGACCGAGATGTCGTCCTGAGCGCCGAGCAGTGCACCGAACCCCTGCCGCACCATCGCTTGATCGTCGGCGATGAACACCGTTGTAACCACGCGTGACAGCCTAAACCGCGTCGCCGGCGTCAGCCGTTGCCGGCGGAGTCGACATTCCGGTCGGCACACGAACCGCAACCTCGAACCCACCGCCGGGCAGAGGGGCGGCATGCAGCCGGCCGTGTGCGGCCTGCGCTCGCTCGCGCATTCCCGCGATTCCGTGCCCGCCGCAATCGCTTCCGGGAGTGCGGGAGATGCTCGGGTTCGGAGCCGGTGCGTTGACCACCGTCATGTCCACGACGGCAGGGCCGATCGCGATATCCACCTCCACCTCGGCTTCGGGCGCATGGCGCGCGGCATTGGACAGCGATTCCTGCAGAATACGGAACAGGGCCAGTCCTGTTGTCTCCGAGACCGATTCGACGGTACCGGCGATGGCCCACCGCACATTCATGCCCGCTCTGCGACTTGCCTGCAATGTGCGTTCGAGATCCAGTGCACTCGGCGCGGGCGCGTCCTGCATCTGCGCTCCATCGCTACGCAGTACCCCGAGCATCCCCCGGATCTCGTTGAGCGCCTCGCGTGCACTCGCGCCGATCGACTCGAATTCTCGAGCCGCGGCCGGTGACACGTCGTCCAGTCGGTACGGCGCACTCTGGGCCTGAACGACGACCATCGACATGTGGTGTGCCACGACGTCGTGCAGATCGCGGGCGATCTTCGCCCTCTCCTCGAGAATCGTGCGGCGAGTGCGTTCGAGTTCGCTGACCTCCTCCTGCTGCGCGAGCTGCCTGCGCGAAAGAACGAGCCACCGGATCAGCAGCCCGAACACGACCACGGCAGTCAGGCCCACCGACCACCCGATTCCGTCGGAGCCCGGCATGTACGCGAAGAACACCAGCATGCTGGCCAACCACGCCACCAACAGCACCTGCGCCGGAGAACGCAGCGCGACCGCGAACAGCAACGCCAACAGGACGAGGATGTGCACCACTTGCCACGGGTAGTCGTAATCCGGAACGCGGTCGAACGCCGCCGGAATCACCAACGCGGACAGCGCCGATACCGCCCACCCCATCGCGGGATTGAGTCTGATCAGAGCGAACGGAAACGCTGCCAACGCTGCGACGAACGGTAGCAACGGAACCGAAACCTGATGCGTGACCGTCAGTGTCGGCCACGCGATCGAGTACAGAATTGCCGTCACCGCGATGATCAGCACGTCGACCGAACGGACGCCGCCGATCTGCTCGGGCACCCGGCGCCGAGCACGTACCCCGAGTTCGAGACTCGTCGACCTTTTCTTTCGCACGTCTCGAGCCTAGGCAGCATCGACCGCCGGCGTCCTCGTACCGGGGTATCGGTTCGGCATGGCTCGGAGGTATCAGGACCGCGTCGAACCGGTCCCGGGGGCACTCACCACAGCCGAACCTCGGAGCGATGCTTGCCTCGGCCGGCCGAACTTAGCGTCGATCCTCATGAGCCGGAACATATCTCGCACCCTGATGTGCGTGGCAGCTGCCATCGTCGTCGTGACCGCCACGACGGGAGCAGCAACGTCGTCACCCACCGAGGACCGTCGCTCCCCCGTGGCACAGACCGTTCGTGCACTGGTCACCGAACCCGCCGAGGACGCTGCGTCGACCATCCCGAGCGACTTCGCAGACGTCATGGGCTACCGGCCCGCGGTGCAGGACGGGATGGCGAGCAATCCCGGCGGGGATTGCTCGTCCCCGATCCCACTGCCACCCGAGTTCGAGGCTGCGTGCCGAGCCCACGACCTGGGCTACGACCTCCTCCGTTACGCGAACGCGACGGGCACGACCGTCGACCCACAGTGGCGCAGGGCGATCGACGCCCAACTCGACAGTCGCATGCACGACGCCTGTCACCATCGCACCGACGACGGGTCCCGGCAGATCTGCGACGCAGCTGCGGTCGTGGCGGCAACGGCAGTCGACCTCAATTCCTGGCGACAATCGTTCGGTGCACCGGTCGCCGAACCCGCCATGCCCCTGACACTGTTCGGAGCCGTGCTGGCGCTGACGCTGCTGATCGCGTCCGTTGTCGCGCGGTACCGACGTGTGTCGATGACCCCGACCCGCACGGACCGACGCTGATGTCCACCACGGCCATCCCGGACCGCGAGGTCGAGACCCCAGTCGCATCGGATGTCGAGTCGCCCAACCGTCTTCGCTTGCCGAGACTCGGCACGTCGGTGTCCGTTGCAGCGGCTGTGGCGATCTCCTCGGCTCCGTCACTTCTGCCCCGCTCCGCCGTCACTGCGGCCCTGTTCACCGGATTCATGGTGGCACTCGCTCTGACGGTCGCATGTGCGGGCCGACGGGTGTTCGGGCCACGACGGCCCGCGTCGCTACGGCTACGAGCGTGGACCGTCGTCACTGCTGCATTGATCTCGGGCGTCGCGTTGGCCTCGAACATGCACTGGCAGAATCGATTACGAGCCGCGATGGACGTCGAGCCGGTGAGCTGGAGCTACGCCGTCGACGTTACCGGGGGTGCCCTGTGCGTTGCGCTCGTACTGTGCGGAGCCGGTAGCGCGCTCCGGCGAATCTTCTCCGCTCTGGGCCGGAACCGTTGCGTGGCACTGCTCGTCACGGTCGCTGCATTGTCGTACACCCTGGCCGTTCCGTTCGTGCGGTCCACTCTGTCGGCCTCGTACTCGGCCTCGAACTCGGCGATGGACGACGCAGTGGCCGCCCCGACATCGGAGACGAGATCCGGCGGTCCCGGATCCTCGGCACCGTGGCGCACGCTGGGACGCGAGGGCCGCGCGTTCGCGTCGGGAGGGCAGGATCTCGACACCGTACGCACGTACGTGGGACTCGAGTCGGCCGCGACACCGGACGAGCGTGTGGCACTGGCCGTCTCCGAGATGGAACGGGCTGGAGCCTTCGAACGCAGCGTCGTCGTGGTCGCGATTCCCACCGGGTCCGGCTGGGTGGACGAGAATGCGATCACCGGGGCCGAAAGAACGTTCGGCGGTGACGTCGCGACGGTGGCGGTGCAGTACTCCGACAAGCCGAGTTGGGCGACCTTCCTGTTCGCCGAGGACGACGCCCGCCGGTCCGCGAACGCCGTGGTTCGAGCGGTCGCCACACGAGCGGCGGCGGAGCCGACCACACCGAAAGTCGTCGTGTACGGCCAGAGCCTGGGTTCGGTTGCAGGAAGTGATGCGTACCTTGCCGTGCAACAGAACATTTCGTCACTCTGCGGGGCTGTCTGGGCCGGCCCGCCCGCGGGATCGGTCGACACCGACGGTGCCGCCGTCCTGGCCAACTCCTCGGACCCCGTCGCGCGATGGTCTCTCGATCTGTTGTGGTCGCCGCCGGATACGACGACGTTCACGATCGACGCCCCACGGCCGCCGTGGTTGCCTGTCGTCGGCTTCCTGCAGACGTCCGTCGACCTGCTCGCCGCATTGGATGTCACGTCGGGCCACGGCCATCGATACGGGACCGACCAAGGCGAGGCCATGGCTCGCTGCCGCTAACGAGAGGGGCCGCCGGAAAAGGGAGTGCTGGTCCGTCAGCCGAGCAGACCGAGCCGATTGCCGAGCCAGTCCATCTCCTGATCGAGCGCCGGCGCCCAGACCTGCATCGAGTGTCCTCCCGGCAGCTCGCTGTAGTGCACATCCATGCCCGCGGCGGCGGCTGCCCGGTAGGCCCGCTCGGTCTGCGGCCTGAACTCCTCGTCGTCGGCTCCGACGACGAAGGCACCGGCAGAGTCGGGAAAGCTGTTGCGGGAGAGCACGTTCAGCGGCGTAGAACGATCGAACCGATCCTCGTCGGCCGGTGTGTCCGCCCCGTACGCAGCAAGGACCGACTCCGCTCTGGTGCCACGACGTTGTTCGTCCTCACCGGAGATGTCGAGAAATGTGGGGTACGCCGACGGGTCCGTCGTCGCGAGCTGAAGGGCGCAGGTTCCGCCGTAGGAGTACCCGCCGACCGCCCAGGATCGCGGGTCCGAGGACACGTGGAGGTTCGACCGAACCCACTGCGGGACATCGACTGTCAGATACGTCGCAGCATTACCGAGGTCCGAATCCATGCACATCGGGTTGGCTTCGGTGTCCCCCAGCCCGTCGGCAACGACGACAACCGGGGCGACGCCGCCGTGACGTGCCGCGAATGCGTCCATCGTCTGCGGTAGTCGGCCACCTTCGATCCAGTCGACCACATGGCCGGGCTGTCCCGTGAGCAACACCAGTACCGGGAGGTCGTCCGCCCCGTCGTCGTACGCGGCCGGGAGATAGACCGTCGCCGGACGAGCACGGAACTGCGACACCGTGCCGGGCACCTCCACGTCGAACAACCGGCCGTGTCCTTCGACATGCACGACCGGTGTACGCCCGAGTGCCGACGCGGCCGTGGGGTACCGCGTCACCGTCAGGTTGGTCAGTACGGCGGTCGCCACCAGAAGCGCCGCTGCCAGGCCCAGTGCGCTCAGCCCACCGACGGGCGAGCCGAGCGGACGGCCACGGCGGATGCGAACCACGATCGCACCGGCGGCCACGATCGCCAGCACCGTGGCCGCCGCCAATCCGATGACCGGGACCGCTCCACCGAGCAAGGGCAGATGCGCCAACCGGGCGGCCCACCGATGCAGCACCTCGAACTACCGCAGATCGCCGCGGGCAACCTCGTACGCAGCGCCGACGCGGTAGAGCCGCTCGTCTGCGAACGCGGGAGCCATGATCTGCAGACCCACCGGCAGACCGTCCTCGGACGCCAGGCCGGACGGCACCGACATCGCGCAGTGGCCGGCGAGGTTGGTGGGCAGGGTGCACAGATCGTTGAGGTACATCGCCATCGGGTCGTCGACTTTGTCGCCCAACGGGAATGCCGTCGTCGGGGTCGTCGGCGATACGAGCACATCCACCTTCTCGTATGCCGCGTCGAAATCCTGCGCGATCAAGGTGCGGACCTTCAGGGCCGACCCGTAGTACGCGTCGTAGTAACCGGCCGACAGCGCGTAGGTGCCGATCATGATGCGGCGCTTGACCTCCGGCCCGAACCCCTGAGCGCGGGTGGTGGCCATGACCGACTCGGCGCTGTGGTGGCCGTCGTCGCCCGCACGCAGGCCGTACCGCATTCCGTCGAACCGTGCCAGGTTGGACGACACCTCGGACGGGAGAATCAGGTAGTACGCAGCCAATGCGTGGACGAAGTTGGGGCACGACACCTCGACCACCTCGGCGCCGAGCGAGGTCAATGCGGCCACGGCGGCGTCGAAGGACGAGATGACACCGGACTGATAGTTGTCCGAGTGCAACTCCTTGACCACACCCACCTTCACTCCGGTCAGGTCGCCGCGAGCGCCCTCTCGGGCCGCCTCGACGACGGGACGAACCGGGGTGTCGACCGACGTGGAATCCCGCGGGTCGTAACCCGCGATGACCTCGTGCAGCAACGCGGTGTCGAGCACCGTACGACCACAGGGGCCACCCTGATCCAGCGAGGAGGCGCAGGCGATGAGTCCGTACCGCGAGACGCTGCCGTACGTCGGCTTGGTTCCCACGGTGCCGGTCAGTGCCGCGGGCTGCCGGATGGATCCACCGGTGTCGGTGCCGATGGCCAACGGTGCCTGGAACGAGGCGAGCGCAGCCGCGCTTCCGCCTCCCGAGCCGCCCGGGATCCGGGTGGTGTCCCAGGGGTTCTTGGTCGGTCCGTACGCGGAGTTCTCGGTGGAGGAGCCCATCGCGAACTCGTCCATGTTGGTCTTACCGAGAACCGGAATGCCCGCGGCTCGCAGCTTCGAGGTCAGCGTCGCGTCGTACGGCGACACCCACCCGTCGAGAATCTTCGAGCCGGCGGTGGTCGGCATGTCGGTGGTGGTGAACACGTCCTTGAGCGCCAACGGCACCCCGGCGAGCGGTGAGGCCGGTGCCGAGCCCGCGGCCAGCCCGGCGTCGACGTCGTTCGCCGCGGCCAGCGCCTGCGCGCTCGCCACATGCAGAAAAGCGTGAAGGTCGCCGTCGACCTCGGCAATCCGATCCAGGTGTGCCCGGGTCACCTCCACCGCACTGACGTCACGCGAGTGGATACGGTCGGCGAGCTCGGACGCGTCGAGCTTGGTCAGGTCGGTCATTCGCTCTCTCCCAGAATCTGCGGCACCGCGAAACGGCCCTCCTCGGCATTCGGTGCTCCGGACAGCGACTGCTCCGGCGTCAGACCGGGAACGATCACGTCGGGACGCGTCACATTGACGATGTCGCTGGGGTTGGCTGTCGGCGCAACGTCGTCCGTCGCCACCTCGGCGACGGTCTTGACGTGATGGAGGATCGAATCCAACTGGCCGGCGAACTCGTCGAGTTCGGCGTCGCTGAGAGCCAAGCGCGACAGCCGGGCGAGGTGAGCGACCTCGTCGCGGGAGATATCGGGCACCGCGTAGACCCCTTTCACACAGTAGGAGTGGGGCCTGCAGGAACCGGCCCCGTATTTGCGCAGAGCGAACCGCACAGGTCCGCGAACGCGGTCCAGCCTAGTGCGCACCGTTTCGCCGACCTCACTCCCGGTCAGCGGTCTCGATCGGCCGCCGATCTCGCCCGCACGAGTGTCAGAATTGTCACGTCCCGCGTTGCGTGTCGAGCCGGCCAGGTCGAAGATGCAAAGATTGCTCGCGCCGGGGGTGCACAGTGTTCCCTGAACTACGCCAGACGTCGAAAGGGAGCGTGCCATGTCCTACCTGCTCCGCGTGCAGCTGCCCGACCGGCCGGGCAGCCTCGGATCGCTGGCCGTGGCCCTCGGCTCGGTCGGAGCGGACATCCTCTCGCTCGACGTCATCGAACGCGGCGACGGCTACGCGGTCGACGACCTGGTGGTCGACGTTGCGCCCGGTTCGCTTCCCGACACACTGATCACTGCAGCCGAGAACCTCACCGACGTCCGCGTCGACTCGATCCGCCCGTACACCGGCGTTCTCGACACCCATCGCGAACTGGAACTGATCGACCGGGTCGCAGCGGCATCCGACGACCGTCTGCAAGTTCTGGTCGACGGCGCTCCCCGCGTTCTGCGCGTGGGCTGGAGCACCGTGGTGGCCACCAACGCGCACGGTCCGTTCCGCCTGGTCGGTAGCCCGGGCGCACCCGAAACACACGCCGCCGAACTGCCCTGGTTCCCGTTGACCTCTCCCGCTGCACTCGACTCCGACGCAGACTGGGTACCTCAGGTGTGGCGGGACATGGACACCAAGATCGCTGCCGCTCCCCTCGGCACCACCGGCACCGTGCTGATGCTCGGCCGGCCGGGAGGGCCCGAGTTCAGGCCGTCGGAGGTAGCCCGGCTCGGTTACCTCGCCGGGATCGTCGCAACCGTCCTTACCTGATCACCGGAACTCGCCCGGTCTCCCCTACTGCTACGCGTCGGTGTCCGTCGTCGGCTCCGACACTGCGTCCGGGCCCTCGGTCAACAGACGCGTGAACCCTGCCTCGTCCAGGACCGGTACGCCGAGCTCGACGGCCTTGTCGTGCTTCGAACCGGGCGATTCACCGACGACGACGAACGCCGTCTTCTTCGAAACCGAACCTGCGGCCTTTCCACCCCGCAGCAAGATCGCTTCTTTGGCCTCGTCGCGCGAGTAGGAGTCGAGCGAACCGGTGACGACGATCGACAGGCCTTCCAGATTTCGCTCGATGGAGGCGTCTCGCTCGTCCTCCATCCGCACACCGGCATTCCGCCATTTCTCCACGATGGCCCTGTGCCAGTCGACCTCGAACCATTCGGACACAGCAGCCGCGATGGTGCCGCCCACCCCGTCCACCGCCGACAACTCCTCGACGGACGCTGCTTCGATGCGCTCGAGGCTGCCGAATTCTCCGGCGAGGGCTCGTGCAGCTGAGGGGCCGACGTGGCGAATGGACAGGCTCACCAGCACTCGCCACAGAGGCTGATTCTTGGCGGAGGACAGATTGTCGAGCAGTTTGCGCCCGGTGGCCGACAATGCGCCCGATTTCGTGCGGAAGATCGCAGTCTTCATCAGGTCTTCTTCGGTGAGCGAGAACAAATCGCCCTCGTCCTCGATCGCACCGGTGGCCAGAAGATCCGTCGCCGCTTCGTATCCGAGACCCTCGATGTCGAAACGCTGCCGTTCGGCCACGAAGAACACACGCTCACGGCGTTGCGCCGGGCAGAACTGCGAATTGGGGCAGCGCAGGTCCGCGTCGCCGTCCTTCGCCGGTGCCAACGGCGTCGAGCATTCCGGGCATTCGGTGGGCATGACGAATTCGGTCTCGTCGCCGGTCCTGGCGTCGACGACCGGGCCGAGCACCTCCGGAATGACCTCTCCCGCTTTGCGAATCGTGACGGTGTCACCGATCAGAACACCCTTGCGCTTGACCTCCGACGCGTTGTGCAGGGTCGCGAGAGACACCGTGGACCCCGCGACGAGCACCGGCGTCATGTACGCGAACGGAGTCACTCGACCGGTTCGGCCGACGCTGACGCGAATGTCCAGCAGGGTGGTGGTGACTTCCTCAGGTGGGTATTTGTACGCGATGGCCCACCGCGGTGCTCGCGACGTCGTTCCGAGCCGACGGTGCAACGACATCTCGTCGATCTTGACCACCAGGCCGTCGATCTCGTGCTCGACGTCGTGGCGGTGCTTGTCCCAGTACTCGACCTTCTCGACGACGGCATCGATGCCCTGCACGCGCGTCGTGTGGGTCGAGATCGGCAGACCCCACGCCTGCAGAGCCTCGTAGGCGTGCCACTGCGAATCGGGGGTGAAGCCGACCATCCGTCCGAATCCGTGACAGATCATGCCGAGACGCCGCTTCGAGGTCACGGCCGGGTTCTTTTGGCGCAGCGAGCCCGCCGCCGAGTTCCGTGGATTGGCGAACGGGGGTTTGCCCTCTTCGACGAGCGCCGCGTTGAGCGCCTGAAAGTCCTCGAGCCGGAAGAACACCTCACCGCGCACCTCGAGCAGCTCCGGAATCGGATATTCGGCGCTGCCGGTCAAGGTATCGGGGATGTCGTCGATCGTCCGAGCATTGAGCGTGACGTCCTCGCCGGTCCGCCCGTCACCTCGGGTCGCACCGCGCACGAGAGTGCCGTTCTCGTACACCAGGTTCAACGCCACACCGTCGATCTTGACTTCGCACAGGTAGTGCAGATCCGGACCGGCCTCGGTCTCGACCCGCTTGGCCCACGCACGGAGCTCGTCGTGATCGAACACGTTGTCCAAGCTCAGCATTCGTTCCAGATGGTCGACGGCGGTGAACTCCGTCGCGAAACCACCGCCCACGAGTTGGGTCGGTGAGTCGGCCGTACGCAGGTCCGGGTGGGCTTGTTCGAGATCGTTCAGTTCGCGCAGCAGGGCATCGAATTCACCGTCCGAGACGATGGGCGAATCACGTACGTAGTAGCGGAATTGATGTCCACGTACTTCCTCGGCCAGTGTCTGCCACCGCTCGCGGTCGGCAGGGGTGGCAGGATCGAGTTCGACTCCGGCAGCCTCGGCGGCATCGTCGGTTCCTGCAGGCAGTTCGGTCGGCTCAGGCACGTGACGAAGATTATCCGACGGCACCGACATCGAAACGATCCTGCGTCCGGAAGGCTATCTGCCCATCAGGCCCAGCAGCAGGGTGGCGGCGATCAACGCCACCGCGCAGATTCCGGCAGTCAGCGCGAATCCGGTCAGGAAGTCGTCGGAGTAGATACCGCCGAGGACGGAGGCCATCACCGAGAGCAGGACACCGGCGGGCAGACCGCGCCGCTGGGCGTCCGAGAGTCGATACATGTCTCGATCATCGCAGATCCCCGTGTCAGATCTCGTCGACGACCACACTGTTCCCGCCGGACTGCTTGGACCGGTACATCGCCGCGTCCGCCGTGCGAGCCGCTCGTCCCACGACGGAGGTGCCCACGTCCCACAGCGCGGAGTCCTCACGCAGCAGTGCCATACCGACGCTCGCCGTGACCGGAATGTCGTCCCGGTGGTCGCACAGCACGCGCACCACATCGACGCCGAGGTCGACGGTGCTCTGCGCATGTCCGACGACGGCCAGCAGAAATTCTTCGCCACCGGTTCGCGCGAGCACTCCGCCGTGGTGGCGGGCGAGTCTGCGCAGCCGATCCGCGACCCGGACGATGACCTCGTCGCCCCGGCTGTGGCCGTAGCGGTCGTTGACGGCCTTGAACTTGTCGATGTCGACCACCAGGAACGCCATCGACAGTCCGCGTTTGTTCGCGAGCTGCCACAGGTCGAGCAGTTCACTGTCGATACCGCGGCGGTTGTACACCCCGGTCAGAGGATCGAGTACCGACCGCTTGGCGTCGTTGGACAACGTCGTCCACGCCACCTGCGCGAACACCGGTACCGCCACCGTTGCCAGCAACAGCACCACCGTCGCCGTCGCGACCGCCGGTCCGTCGACGGCAACCACCTCGCCGTCCATCACAGCGAGGAACGTGCGAATACCGAAGCCGATGATGAACGTCGCCGTCCACACCAGGTGGGCCACGAGCAATCGAGGACTGAGGAAATACGTACAGAACGCTCCGGTGACGGCGAACAGCACCGTTCCGATCAAGGACGCGACCGGCGCGTACAACACCAGCACCGAGGTCGTCAGAATGTCGCCGAACGCCAGGAACCCGACGAAGAACTTCTTCCCGGGGATCGGGCCGAACACGCACCGTGCGGCAACGAGTACCTGCGTGAACAGGACGAAGAAGACCCACCCGATTGCCAGCGAGCCGGTGGGGCCGAGATCGCTGAACAACATGAGAATCGACGTGAGGGCATACATCAGGACGGCGGTGCCGAAGACGACCCGGATGATTCCCGTCAGTGGACGAGTGGACCGGTGGTTGAGGATCCATTCGAAGTCGTGCGGAGCCCGGTACCAATCCGACGTGGCGGCGGCGAGTTTGGCCATAACTCCGCGTCGATGCCGGCCGGAACGTCGGAGGGAGGCGACTTCATCGAAGCCGCGACCACCTGATGCCATGTACGAACTCCCACCGATTCAAAGCAGACCCCCGACGGCCGTGTGAATGATGTCACACCTGTTGTACGTCCCGAACGACCCGGGACGGAGCCGCAGGACGCTCCAGGCATTCCGACTCGGCACACTGTGTTTCGTCACAATGTCCCGGTCCGTGGTCACAACGATTCGGGTGCGTCCCGATAAGCCGCGACAACCTCGTGGGTGAGAGCCGTTGCTCGACGAGCCCACTCGGGCGTGCTTCCGGCCAAGCCGCAGGACGGCGTCACCGACACCTGCGAAGCGAGTATCGAACGATCGAAGCCGAGGCTGTCGACCAACTTCACACCGGGCTCGGCGCACTCGCGCCACAAGGGTGGTCGGTCCGGGGTTGCCGACGGCACCGATCCCAGTACGAGGGTCTTGCCGGCCTGGAGCAGCTCTCCCAGCGCATCGAGGTCGGTTCGGCGCAGCTCGTGTGCATCCACGGCCACCGCGACGGCTCGGGTTCGGCGCAGCAGATCGACGGGAGCTCCCCCGTCACAGCAGTGCACAGCGACCGGTAACGCGATGGTGTCGATCAGTGAGTCGAGCAGGTCCAGAACCTCCGGTTCCGGGATCGCGCGCACCGAGTCGATACCGGTGATCCCGGTCAGACTGCCCGCGAGAACGGCGGCGAGACTGGGTTCGTCGAGTTGGACCACCACGTTCGCCGAGAGTCTGCGTGCCACTTCTGCGCAGTGCAGGCGCAGCCCTTCGCCGAGGGATTCCGCGAAGTGCCGTAGAGCGCCGCGGTCGGTCAGCGCGCGGTGTCCGTGCCGCAATTCGACCTGCGCGGCCATGGTGAACGGTCCTGCAGCCTGCACCTTGATGGTCCGGCCGGCACCGCGTAGTCCCGCGACCTCCCACAGTTCCTCGAGCACGTCCAGATCCTCGGTGAGAAAGTCGGTCGCACGGCGACCGGCCAGCATCGGACGCGGTACGACGCGGTAGCCCGACGTCCGGACGTCGAGTTCGACGTCGACCATGATGGCTCCGGTGCGGCCGATCATGTCGGCACCGAGCCCGCGCCCTGGCAGTTCGACCACGTGTGGCAGTTCACCCAGCTCGCCGAGGACGATGGCGACGGCCTCACGAACGTCGGTGCCGGGCCACGAACCTATGCCGGTCGCCAGCCCTCCGAACGTGCTCGGGGTCACTCGCGCTCGGATCGGGTGCCCGAGATGGTCGAGCTGCCGATCACGATGTCACCGTGAATGTCCTTGCGGTACAACACCGCTGCCTGCCCTTTGGCGACACCGGTCAAGGGTGCCCGGAGCTGGATCTCCATCCCGTCGCCGACGGCCTCGGCAACCGCGTCGGTCAGCCCGCCGTGCGCCCGAACCTGTACGACGCATTCGATGGGCCCGGTGGGCGCGGTGCCCTCGGTCCACACTGCGCGGTCTCCGGTGATGGACCAGACGTCCAGCTTCTGCGCCGAACCGACCATGACGGTGCCGGTGTCCGGTTCGATCGAGGTGACGTAGCGCGGACGGCCGTCCACGGCCGGTCCTTCCACCCCGAGACCCTTACGCTGGCCGATGGTGAAGCCGTGCACACCGTCGTGGTCCGCCAACTCGGCTCCGGTCTCGGAGTCGACGACCTTGCCGGGACGAACGCCGATGTGTGCGCCGAGGAAGGCCCGGGTGTCGCCCGAGGGAATGAAGCAGATGTCGTGACTGTCCGGCTTGTCGGCGACGGCGAGACCCCGCTCGGCTGCTTCCTCGCGGATCTCGGACTTGGGGGTGTCGCCGATGGGGAACATCGCACGCGAGAGCTGCCCGCGGTTCAGGACGGCCAGCACGTAGGACTGATCCTTGTCGGCGTCCACCGCACGCCGCAGAACTCCGTCGTGCAGTTGCGCGTAGTGCCCGGTCGCGACGGCGTCGAAGCCCAGTGCCAACGCGCGGTCCGCGAGCGCGGAGAACTTGATCTTCTCGTTGCACCGCAGGCACGGGTTGGGAGTCTCCCCCGCGGCGTACGAGGCGACGAAGTCGTCGATGACGTCTTCTTTGAACCGATCCGCGAAGTCCCAGACGTAGAACGGTATTCCGAGGACGTCGGCAGCTCGGCGTGCATCCCCGGCGTCTTCTTTCGAGCAGCACCCGCGAGAGCCGGTCCGCAGCGCCCCGGGAGCGGTGGACAGCGCCAGATGAACGCCCACGACGTCGTGCCCCTCGTCGACGGCTCGAGCCGCGGCGACTGCGGAGTCGACTCCCCCGCTCATGGCAGCAAGAACACGCATCAGCGATTTCCTCCTCGAGCTCCGACGCCGGCGAGTCCGGCGGCACGAGCACGTTCGACGACCTGCGGCAGGGCCGCAAGCACAGTGGTGATGTCCGAATCGGACGAGCCGGTTCCCAAAGAGAACCGAAGGGATCCGCGGGCCACGCCCGGATCGCACCCGAGCGCGATCAGAACATGGCTCGCGCTCGCCACACCCGCCGTGCAGGCGGATCCCGTCGAGCATTCTATGCCCGCGGCGTCGAGAAGCATCAACAGCGAATCCCCCTCGCACCCGGGGAAGGTGAAGTGCACGTTTCCGGCGAGCCGCCCGTCGCCCTCCGGGCCGTTGAGGATGGCGTCGGGCACCACCTCGCGAACCCCGGTGATGAGTCGATCACGCAACGCGCGAGTTCGTTCCCCGTGCAGCGACAGATTCTGCACCGTCGAGCGCAGTGCGGCCGCCATCGCGACGACGCCGGCCGTGTCGGGCGTGCCGGACCGGACGTCACGTTCGTGACCACCACCGTGGAACAGCGGCACGCACGGGACCTGACGGCCCAGCAACAGGGCTCCGACGCCCTGCGGGCCCCCGAACTTGTGCGCGGCGATACTCAGGGCGGAAAGACCGCTGTCGGCGAATCCCACTGGTAGGTGCGGTACGGCCTGCACGGCGTCGCTGTGCATCGGAACGCCGTACTCCGCGGCCACCGCTGCGAGTTCGACGATCGGCATGACGGTGCCGATCTCGTTGTTGGCCCACATGACCGTCACCAGCGCGGTCTCGTCTGCGTGCAGAGCCAGCTCGGCGCGCAGCACATCGGGGGTGACCCGGCCCTCGTCGTCGACCGGGAGCCAGGTGACAGTCGCCCCTTTGTGCGCGACGAGCCACTCCACCGCGTCGAGCACGGCGTGATGCTCCACCGAGCTGGCGATGATCCTGGTCAGTGCGGCGTTCGAGTCTCGACGGGCCGAGAAGATGCCCTTGACGGCGAGATTGTCGCTTTCGGTACCACCGGAGGTGAAGATCACCTCGGACGGGCGCGCACCGAGGTCCGCGGCGATCGACTCGCGAGATTCCTCGACCCGGCGACGGGCGGACCGGC
Organism: Rhodococcus sp. NPDC077669; assembly: GCF_040686915.1. NCBI lineage: Bacteria > Bacillati > Actinomycetota > Actinomycetes > Mycobacteriales > Nocardiaceae > Rhodococcus > Rhodococcus sp. NPDC077669. The sequence continues at coordinate 371,200 of NZ_JBFBMD010000002.1, forward strand.
CCGAGGTGTGCAGCGACGATGCGTTCCCGACGGTGCCGAACACGGAGTTCATCGCCTCGATCGCACACGGCAACATGGGAGTGGTCGCGGCGTGATCGAGGTACACCGATGGCTGCGGCGGGGTGGGGGCAGGCGTACTGCGCACAGAAGGCATAACGCGCTCGACGATACCCGGTCGAGCGACCGCGGACCTACCTGCGCGAGGTGGGTCCACGGTCGCCCGGGTCAGCTGCGAATCAGGCGGCTGCAACCGTCGGCGCGCTGGGGCTTCGCTCGGCTTCGGCCATCACTTCGTGCACCGCCGGGTCGTAGACGTCCTTCCGGGGTCGTTCCGCAGGCTCCACTCCGTCGTCGCGTCGAATCGCCACCTCGCAGCGCCGCGCGAGGTCGTGTCGATCGCCGCCGGGCGCTTCCGGGGCGGTGAACTCGACCTCGGCGCGCAGTCCGGCGAGCCGGAAGATGCGGCCGATCGACGCTCCGATCGTCTCGTCTCCGACGAAGCACGTCGCGGTGGTCGGTTCGCCGTGTCGATCGAGATAGCGCAGCCGGATGGGCTGCACCCACGTCTCGGAATCGATGGCAGCCTGCAACAGAGCCGGGCGAAGCGATCCGTAGGCCAACCCACACCAGGTGGTGGCCTCGGGGAACACCACGACCGAAGCGCCCGCGCGGATTCGGTCGGCAACCTGGTCGACAACGGCCGGGAGCTCACGCAGTCGTGCGCGATCGATGGGGAGCACCTTCATCGCCCGGGCCAGTCGCCCGAGCAGCGGCCAGTCCACCAGATCGGCTCGCGCAACGAACGTCGACGGGCGCACTGCCGTGAGGACGACGACGTCGGTCCACGAAATGTGTCCGGAGACGTGCAGGGCACCACCTGCCGTACGCGACCGCTCTCGCTCCGAGCGTGTATCGAGCACGGTGAGATCGATGCCGATGGCCGATAGCAGCATCCGAGCGCCCAGCCGCGTCAACGCGTGCCGAACCCGGGGAAAGGGCACCCCCAGGACGACCAACAGCGGCAACAGCGCGAAGGCCGCGATTGCCGCAGCGATGCGCAGAACGAGGACGATTCGACGCACCGTGGGCGGATTCTTCGGCAGACACCCGTCACTGCACGGCGAGGACGGCATCCAGGCGTGTGCGCGAACCAGGGGTTGCGTCATCGGGCACCCGACTCGAATGTCGTTGCTGCAGAACGAAGACGGTCCAGATACCTGGTGTTGGCCTCGTGCAGGCCGAGGAGCGCGACGAAATCCGCCACTCCGAATTCCGGGTCGTGGGCGGGCTCACCGCAGATGGAGGCACCGAGCCGGAGGTAACCGTTCATCAACGGCGGCATGGACGTTCGCTTCGCCGCCGGAATGTCGAGGAGATCGACGCCGTCGACGACCACGGGGTTGTAGGGCACGACCCGCCTGTCGACCGCTGTCGCGTGTCGATCCAACAGCCGGTCGCGAACACCACGCACGTTGGCCCCGACCGCTTCCCCGGGAGCCGATTGCATCGGAACCGACACGCAACCCATCACCCACTCGTATCCCGTCACGTCGAGGTAGTGCAGGATTCCCGCCCACATCAGGCCGAGGACCGACCCCGATCGGTGGTCGGGATGCACAGCAGCCCTGCCCATTTCGACGATGTTCGTTCCGACCGGATCGAGCGCGGAGATGTCGAATTCGGTTGCGGTGTAATAGCCGCCTGCCGACACCGCGGCCTGCGGCGGCAACATGCGATAGCAACCGACGAACGTGTCGGTCCACTGGTCGCGAACGAGAAGGTGGTCGCAGAAATCGTCGAACCGGTCGGCGTCCAGACCGTCCGTGTCGGTGGGTATGGCAAAGCCGGGCTCGGAGGCGAACACGTCGTAGCGCAGGCGCTGCGCCGCGAGTCGGTGTTCGGGGTCGGTGGACAACACGAGCGAATAGCGGTCGGTGGCCGGGACGATCGATGCGGTCGAGCTCATGACGGAAGTGGTCATGAGGTGTGTCTAACGAGCGGGGAAGACTACCGGGCATCGCCGAGGAGAAGTGTCGGAAGAGTTTGCATGAACACGATTGCGCCCGTCGAAACGCGACGGGCCCCCACCGCAATCGCGATGAGGGCCCGTCGAGCAGAGATTTTCGCCGAGAGGCTATCCCTTGTGCTTCTTGACGGCCTCGGTCAGCTGAGGCGCGACGTTGAACAGGTCACCGACGATGCCGTAGTCGGCGATCTCGAAGATGGGTGCTTCCTCGTCCTTGTTCACCGCGACGATGGTCTTCGAGGTCTGCATGCCGGCACGGTGCTGGATGGCTCCGGAAATGCCGAGTGCAACGTACAGCTGCGGGGAGACGGTCTTGCCCGTCTGGCCCACCTGGAACTGGCCCGGGTAGTAACCGGAGTCCACGGCGGCACGCGAGGCACCCACTGCGGCACCCAGCGAATCTGCCAGATCCTCGACGACGGTGAACTTGTCGGCGCTGCCGACGCCACGTCCACCGGAGACGACGACCGTTGCTTCGGTCAGTTCCGGACGGTCGCCGCCGACGATCGGGTCACGCGAGGTGACCTTGACGGTGCCCTCTTCCTGCGCCGGGACGTCGACGGTCTCGCGGGTTCCCGCTCCGGCCTTCGGCTCTGCCTCGACTGCGCCGGGGCGCAGCGAGAGGACGGGGACGTCGCCGTTGGCCTTGGCCTCGACGGTGAACGCACCACCGAAGATGGAGTAGACGGCACTGCCGTCGCCGTTGATAGCGACGACGTCGTTGTGGTAGCCCGAGCCCAGACGGGCGGCGAGGCGGCCGGCAACTTCCTTGCCCTCGATCGTCGCTGCGGTGATGATCGCCGCAGGCGAGACCGACTCGGCCAGGGACGACAGGACGTCGACCTTCGGCGTGACGAGAAAACCGTCGACGTCGTCGGACTCGGCGACGTAGATCTTCTCGGCACCGGCCTCGGTCAACGCGTCGGCGACCTTGTCGGCGGTACCGACCGGGCCGGTGACGACCGCGGACGGCTCACCCAGTGCGCGGGCCGCGGTGATCAGCTCGGAGCTGACCTTCTTCAGTGTTCCTTCGACGTGCTCCACGAGCACGAGTACTTCTGCCATGACTTTGCTCCTCGTTGGTCTTCGATTGCTCGGTGGGGCGGGATCAGATGATCTTCTGGCCTACGAGGTAGGTGGCGATCTTGTCGCCGCCGTCGCCCTCGTCGGTGAGCCGCTCGCCGGCAGTCTTGGGAGGCTTGGGGGTGGACGAGGTGACCGTCGTTCCGGCGTTGTCGACGCCGACGATGCCGTCCTCGACACCGATGTCGGCCAGAGTGATGGTCTGCACCGTCTTCTTCTTGGCGGCCATGATTCCCTTGAACGACGGGAACCGCGGCTCGTTGATCTTCTCGGTGACGCTCACGATGGCGGGCAGCGTGGCTTCGAGTCCGAAGATGCCCTCGTCGGTCTCGCGCTCGCCGGTGACCTTGCCGTCTGCGACGGACAGCTTGCGCAGCTGCGTCAAGGCCGGGATCTGCAGGTATTCGGCGATGATCGCCGGAACTGCGCCGGTGCGGCCGTCGGTGGCCTCGTTACCCGCGATGATGAGATCGGCAGGCTCGTCGTTCTCGAACGCGACGTTGCCCAGTGCCGCAGCCAGGGCGTACCCGGTCTGGATGGCGTCGGAGCCGTGCAGGCTCGGGTCGTTGAGGTGTACCGCGCTGTCCGCGCCCATCGACAGAGCCTTGCGGATCGCGTCGGTGGCGCGATCGGGGCCTGCGGACAGAACCTTGACCTCACCGCCCTGAGCTTCCTTGATGAGCAGGGCTTCTTCGACGGCCCGCTCGTTGATCTCGTCGAGAACGGCGTCTGCAGCCTCGCGATCGAGGGTGTAGTCACCGTCGCTGAGCTTGCGCTCGGACCATGTGTCTGGAACCTGCTTGATCAAAACAACGATGTTCGTCATGGGTCTGCGTCGACCTCCTGGTCATGTTCTGCTGATCGTGAGTGTTCTAACGATTGCTGCAAGTCGAACGGTTGGTGCAGTTCTACGTTCCGCTACGAGGTTACCCCACCGTAGTTACTGGTGGGTAACTTACCTCCCTGCCCGGTCGACCATACATCCGCACCCCGACTGTTATGGAGACCACGTTGGCTTACCTCATCGCCGGAGGCACTAACCTTCCGTCGGTGAACGATTCATCGGCTCGGACACCGGCACCGGAACCACTCCCCCTCACCGGCGAGCGGACTGTGCCCGGCATCGCCGAGGAGAACTACTGGTTCCGCCGTCACGAGGTGGTCTACCGTGCCCTCGCAGAGCGGTGCCGCGACCGCACGGTGCTCGAAGCCGGATCGGGAGAAGGCTACGGAGCCAACATGATTGCCGAGGTTGCGGCCTGCGTCGTCGGCCTCGACTACGACGTCTCGGCCGCGACGCACGTCCACGCGCGCTACCCCGCGGTGACGATGGTGCGCGGCAATCTCGACCGCCTTCCGTTCGCGGATTCCTCGGTCGGCGTCGTCGTCAACTTCCAGGTCATCGAACACCTCTGGGATCAAGGAGCGTTCCTGGCCGAAGTGCACCGCGTCCTCGAGCCCGGCGGCACGCTGTTGATCAGCACACCGAACCGCATCACCTTCTCGCCCGGACGCGACACTCCCCTCAACCCCTTCCACACCCGCGAACTCGACGCGGCAGAACTGACCGAGTTGCTCGTCGCCGCCCGCCTCGAGGTCACCGAGCTCACCGGAGTCCGGCACGGCAGCACGCTGGCCGCCCTCGACGCCAAACACGGCGGATCCTTCATCGACGCACAGATCGAACGAGCACTCGCCGGTGAACCCTGGCCTGCCGAACTCGCCGAGGACGTCGCCGCGATCACCATCGCCGACTTCGACATCGCGGCCGATCGAATCGACGACAGCCTCGACCTGGTCGCCGTCGCCCGAAAGAGCTCGGCTGCGGTGATCGGGTGACATCCGGTGCCACCGTGCCGGGCATGTTCTCCCTCGTGCTGCACTCCCACCTGCCCTGGTTGGCCAATCACGGCAGGTGGCCCGTCGGCGAGGAATGGCTGTACCAGTCCTGGGCCGACTGCTACCTCCCACTGACCGCGGCACTGGAACGGCTGGCCGACGACGGTTACGCCGACGTCCTCTCGCTCGGCGTCACCCCGGTACTCGCGGCCCAGCTCGACGATCCACATTGCCTGGCCGGCATGCACCATTGGCTCGGAAACTGGCAGCTACGCGCGCACGAGGCAACCGACCCCGCGCTCTCGATACGTGAACACCGGGCATCCGCCGCAGCTCTGGACCGCTTCGAGACGCGATGGCGACACGGCGGCTCGGCAGTACTTCGTCCGCTGATCGACACGGGCATCGTCGAACTGCTGGGTGGGCCGCTCGCGCACCCGTTCCAACCGTTGCTCGACGAAAGACTGCGGCGGTTCTCCCTGAGCGAGGGCCTACGCGACGCCGCCGCCCGATGGGGCACCACTCCCCGCGGCATCTGGGCACCGGAATGCGGATTCACCCCCGGTATGGAAACCGAATACGCGGCCGCAGGCGTCTCGCACTTCATGGTCGACGGCCCCGCCATGCGGGGCGACACCTCCCTCGGCCGGCCCGTGTGGGATTCGGACGTCGTCGCGTTCGGGCGCGATCTCCCGGTCAGCTACCGCGTCTGGTCACCGAAGTCCGGCTACCCGGGCCACGGTGCCTACCGGGATTTCCACACCTACGACCACGCGACCGGACTCAAACCGGCCCGGGTGACCGGCCGCACCGTCGACTCGAACGACAAGGCTCCCTACGAACCCGAGCGTGCCACGGCAGCAGTGGATCGTCACGTCGCCGACTTCGTCGACGTGGTGCGTCGGCGCTTGATCTCCGAATCCGAGCGGATCGGCCGCGATGCCGTGGTGGTGGCCGCGTTCGACACCGAACTGTTCGGACACTGGTGGCACGAGGGGCCACAGTGGCTCGAAAAGTTGATGCGCGCCCTGCCCGCCGCGGGAGTCACCGTCGGAACGCTGAACGATGCCCGGGAACGGGGATACGTCGGAGCCCCACTCGAACTGCAGGATTCTTCCTGGGGATCGGGCAAGGACTGGCGCGTGTGGGCGGGCGACGACGTCGCCGACCTGGTGAAGCTCAACGCCGAGGTGTCCCGGACCGCGCTCGATGCCGTCGACGCCTCCCGTGCCGTCCGAAGCCGGGCGGGTGGCCCCGAACTGCGCAATCGAGTCGACGATCAGATTCTGCGTGAGACACTCATGGCCGTGGCCAGCGACTGGGCGTTCATGGTCAGCAAGGACTCCGCGGCCGGATACGCCCGAGAGCGAGCTCACGTCCACGCACATGCGCTACGTGAAATCGCTGCCGCGCAGCAGCACCCGGCCCGAGCCGAAGAATTGGCACGGCAATGGAATCACGCAGACGGACTGTTCGCGGCGCTGGACGCACGCAGACTGCCCGGTGCACGCCGAGAAGGCCCAGGGGGGGCGTAGATGAGAGTTCTGATGGTGTCGTGGGAGTACCCACCCGTCGTGGTCGGCGGGCTGGGTCGCCACGTTCATCACCTGGCGACCGAGCTGGTGCGCTGCGGGCACGAGGTCGTCGTTCTCTCTCGCCGACCCACCGGCACCGACGCGTCCACCCATCCCACCTCCCACCACATCGAGGACGGCGTACTGGTGGTCGCCGTCGCCGAGGATCCGGCGCACTTCGTGTTCGGAGAGGACATGCTCGCGTGGACTCTGGCGATGGGGCACGCCATGGTGCGGGCAGGGGTCGCCCTCGGTAAACCCGGCCTCGGCGACGGCTGGCAGCCCGATGTCGTCCACGCCCACGACTGGCTGGTCGCGCACCCGGCCATCGCTCTGGCGGAGTTCTACGACGTGCCGCTGGTCTCGACCATCCATGCCACCGAGGCCGGACGCCACAGCGGCTGGATCTCGGGCACCGTCAACCGCCAGGTCCATTCGATCGAACGGTGGCTCGCGAACGATTCCGACGCGATCATCGCGTGCTCGGCGTCGATGAAGGACGAGGTCACAGCCCTGTTCGACGTCGCCGAGTCGACGGTCTCGGTCATTCACAACGGCATCGACGGATCCGCGTGGAGTTTCCGACGCCGACAGCCCCGCTCCGAGCCCGCGAAATTGCTGTTCGTCGGTCGTCTGGAATACGAGAAGGGCATCCAGGACGCCATAGCCGCTCTGCCACGCGTCAGACGAAGTCACCCCGGCACCACGCTGCACATCGCCGGCGAAGGCACTCAGTTCGGGTGGCTGGCAGGTCTGGCACGCACCCACCGCGTCGCCAGGTCGGTGTCGTTCCTCGGCAACCTGAACCACTCCGATCTGCTCGGATGGCTGCACGGCGCCGACGCCATCGTCCTTCCCAGCCGGTACGAACCCTTCGGCATCATCGCCCTCGAGGCCGCGGCAGCAGGCATTCCGTTGGTGGCATCGACGGCCGGCGGACTCGGCGAGGCGATCGTCGACGGCGTCACCGGGCTGTCCTTTCCGCCGGGTGATGTGGCCGCGCTGACGGCGGCGGTGCGGCGGGTGTTGGACAACGCCGATGCGGCGCAGGAGAGAGCCGTCGCCGCTCGGGAACGTCTCACCGTCGACTTCGACTGGAAGCACGTCGCGGAGTCGACGGCTCGGGTGTACCTCGAAGCCAAGCGCAAGGTTCGCCATCCGCTGGGTCGCCCGCACATCGTCGAACGCGCCCTGCCCGATCGCAGCTGACCCCATGTGAGTGGAACCTCGTAGTGGACTACGAGGTTCCACTCACATGGGTCTCAGCTCTCCCGCGCCGCTTCGGCCTGACCGAGAGCCTTCTTGCGCGCAATGTCTTCGAGGGCCGCGATGTACTTCGCTCGCTCGGCTGCGCCGGCCTCCCAGGCCGTCTTGCGATTGCGGACGACTTTGGCCGGGGCACCGACGGCGATGCTGTAGTCCGGAATCTCACCCTTGACGACGGCATGGGCACCGAGGACGCAGCCTCGCCCGATTCTGGTTTCCCGCAGGATCGTCACCTTGGCGGCGATCCAGGTGTCGGGTCCGATTCGTACCGGGCCCTTGACGATTCCCTGGTCCTTGATGGGCATGTTCACGTCGTCCATCCGGTGGTCGAAATCGCAGATGTAGCACCAGTCGGCCACGAGCGTCGACGCGCCGATCTCGATGTCGAGGTAGGTGTTGACGACGTTGTCCTTGCCGAACACCACTTTGTCTCCGATGCGGAGCGAACCCTCGTGGCACCGGATGGCATTGCCGTCGCCGATGTGGACCCACCGACCGATCTCGAGGCGAGACAGTTCAGGGGTGGAGTGAATCTCGACGTTCTTGCCGAGGAAGACCATGCCCCGCAGGATCACGTGCGGGTTCGCGAGCTTGAACTTGGCCAGACGGTAGTACCGAACCAGGTACCAGGGGGTGTAGGCCTTGTTGGCGAGCACCCAGTCGAGGGACGCCCGCGTGAGAAACCGCGCTTGCTCGCTGTCGCGTCGTCTCGACCCGCGCCAGCGTGTTCGCAGCGGCGCGTTCCACATACTCGTCATGGACGTTCACCCTAGTTTCTCGCTCGCCCGCTCTCTGCCGGCACCCGTCAGCGGGCTAGTGTTGTCTCTCGACCGATGCCCGGGCATCGGCGCAGCAGGCCGAGTGACCGCCGATCGAAAGGGCACAACGGACATCATGGGGAGTGCTCGAATGCGTGTCGGGTTCGGTGCAGGTTCGACGTCCGGAGCAGGCAAGGGTCTGACTGCAGTGGCTGCGACGGTCCTGTTGACCCTTGCCGGGTGCAGCACGGAACCTGCTGCCATCGAACCGCTCTCGCCCGACTCCTGGCCCGCGGCGCACGCGAACCTCCGCAACAGTGGCTCGACGGACGTATCGGTCGGTGCTCCACTGACGCGGGACTGGACTCGACCCACCGGCGGCACCGTGACGTCACCGGTATCGATCGGCTCGAACGGTCAGATGTTCGTCACTGCCGCAACGGAATCGGGTTGCAATCTGTTCTCGTTCGAGATCGAGTCCGCCCGCAAACGCTGGTGCAACCGGATCGGCCCTTCCGTGGTGACCGCCACCCCCACCGTCGATTCTGCGATCAACGTCTACATCGGCGACGAAGGCGGGCTGAACTCATACAACGATCACGGGCAATTACGTTGGCGTACACCGGTATACGGTGTTCCGAAATCCGCCCAGTTCTTGGGCGACGGCAGCGTGCTGTCGATCACCCAGATGGGTCAGGTCAGTGTCCTCGATTCCCAGAACGGCCAACTGCGAGTACCCATTCTCGATCTCGTTCCGGCCCCGGACTTCTTGACCGACCCCGATGCGGACTTCGAGCCGATGGACACCGGACTCGCCCAGTGCAGTTCGGGTGAATCCGAATGCGCTGTGCCTGCCGCGCCCGCGGTGGACCGCGCCAGCGACGCCATCTACCTGACCCTGTGGCGACCGGGTTCGATTGCGCCGCAACTCGTCTCGCTGCAGTACTCCCGCGACGGCGCACCTGGACTCGTCGAACGGTGGTCCTCGGACCTCCTCCCTGCCGGCGTCGCATCGAGCCCGGTGCTCTCCGAGGACGGATCGACGGTCTACATCGCCGACGTCGACGGGCGACTGACCGCATTCGACACCTCGGACGGGAAACAGAAGTGGACCGAGGGCACGGGACTCGGAATCGGAGGCAGTCCATCGATCGCCTCGGACGGCACCATCGTCCCGGCCGGCGGCGACGGCACCCTGATGGGACTTCGAGACAACGGCGACTCGGCCGAGCGCGTGTGGGTTCGCGACGACGTCGAACAGGCCGGGGCAGCAGCACAATCCGCGGACGGGCGCGGCCACACCGTCGTTCGCGACGGCGACGGGCTGGCTCTGCTCACGTTCGACGCGGCGACGGGCGACAGCATCGATTCGCAGCCCTTACCCGATGTCGTCGGCACCACCGTGGGCACGTCCGTCGGTCCCGACGGGCAGGTCGTCACGGCGAGCTACCTGGGCGAGATCTTCACCTACACCGGCTGACGGACCGCGCCCGGCTCGCAGACGAACGCCACGGCCGAGCGCTCGATGCGAGTGATGACGACCGACAGCGAGACCCGGCCCCGCAGCTTGAGTTTGGGCCTGAGCAACGCGGGATCCACGTCGACTCCGCGCACCAGGATCTCCACCGCGCCACACCCCAGTCGATTCAGTTGCTGCCGAAGCACTTTCTCCGAGAACTTCGACTGCTCGAGGATTCGGAAACCACGCACTCCGACGGGTACGGCGTCGCCAGTCAGGTACGCGATCCTCGGATCCAATTGCCAGAGGCCGAATTTGGCACCGTAGTGCCGCACCAGTCCGGCCCGCACGACCGCACCGTCCGGATCCACGATGTATTCACCGGGCGGCCGAACGGGAATCTCGTCCGACTCGGCGTCGGTGATCTCGAGCGCACTTCCGTCGGATCGCAGGACCGCGGCACGTCGCCGAATTCCGCTGTCGCCGAGACCTTCCGACCATAGGCACGCCTCGCGTACTCCCCCGTCGAGGGAGACCACCTCGATCTCACCGGGCCAATCGAGGGCATCGAAATCCAGCCCGGGAGCGCATTTGACGACCAGATCTCGCCCCCGATACGCGTCGAGGAGATCCGGCAACGGAGGTTCGAGCGCTGCGGGATCGTGCCGTCGACGACCACCGACGCGTCGTCCGGGATCGGCCACGATCACGGTCCCCCGTGTCGTCGGGGTCAGTGCGTCGGCGCGCAGCACCGTCGCGGAGGGCACGTTGTGGGCAGCCATGCGCACCCGAATCGGGTCCAGGTCACTTCCCACCGCAAGTTCGGTCGTGTCGACCAACGCCGCCAGCTCGCTGCCGATGGAGCAGGTGACATCGTGCACCCGCCGTCCGGCCAGGCGGTCCGCGCGCCTGCGAGCGACGATCGTCGGCGTCGCCTGCTGCACCGCGTCGTCGGTGACGAGCCAGCCGTCGGACCCCAGCAGCTTCGCCCGCGCTTTCCGCCGCACCGTCACCGTCTCGACGAGGGCCGCAACGTGCTCGGGGTAGCGGGCACGTACCGAGGCGATATCGCGCAGCGAAGTTCGCGCGTCGAGCTCGAGTCGGTCGACTGCACCGAGTGCCTCGGCACCGGCCTCGCTTCGCAGGAAGTCGAGGTCGGTGCCGGTGAAGTCATAGCCCACGGTTGGGACCGATCGATGCAGCGTCGGCCGTACGGCCGACGGTGGTGGAACGAATCAAGCGCGGGGCGCGGGCTTGGTTCCGGTGATCATCACGTTGTAGAACATGCCTCGCGGTACCACGTGCTGCAAGACCTTCTCGTCGACCCAGCTCAGTGTCTTCCACCCGTTGAACGCGAACTTGGCCCAGTTCCAGCCGAGCTTGCCTGCCGGAACGGCAGCCTCGAACGTGCGCACCGGCCACCCGAGCAGAGCGGCAGCGAATTCTTCGGTGTTCGCCTGAACGGCCTCGGCACCTGCCGACAACGCGATGTTCTCGAGGTCGGTCGGATCGAACGTGTGCAGGTCCACGACGGCCTCGAGTGCTGCAGCTCGCGAGGACTCGTCGAGTTCTTCCTGTGGTTTGCGCCAGTCCGCCAGGAACGGCAGCTTGGTGGCACGAGTGGTCGCTTCCCAGGTGATACGGCCCAGCCAGCGAGCGTAGAAGTTGCCCACCGTGGTCGGCTCGCCTGCGAAGACGAAGCGTCCACCCGGCTTGAGAACGCGCAGAACTTCTCGAAGAGACTGCTCGACGTCCGGGATGTGGTGAAGCACGGCGTGACCGACCACCAGATCGAAGGTGTCGTCGTCGTACGGAATCGTTTCTGCGTCGGCCACCCGGCCGTCCACATCGAGTCCGAGGTGCTCGGCGTTGCGCAGCGCGACCTTGACCATTCCGGGTGAGAGGTCGGTGACCGAGCCCTTGTCGGCAATCCCGGCCTGCATCAGGTTGAGCAAGAAGAAACCTGTGCCACAACCCAATTCGAGCGCACGACCGTACGGCAGAGCCGCTCGGGCCGATGCGTCACCGGACACCGCCTGATCGAACCTGCCTCGGGCGTAATCGATGCAGCGCTCGTCGTAGGAGATCGACCACTTGTCGTCGTAGGTCTCGGCTTCCCAGTCGTGGTAGAGCACCTGCGCCAGTTTGGTGTCCGACCGCGCTGCCTCGACCTGCTCGGCCGTGGCGTGCGGATTCGGTGCCGGATCGACCTCGCGGTCTCGCGCCTCGGCCGAGACGAGAGGCGTCACAGAAGCAGTCGGTCGATTCGCACCGTCGTGGGGGCTTGCAGTCATGAGGCGAGCCTACTATCCGGTAGCCATGGAACAAGTTCGTCCACCGACCTCGATGCTCAACGCCCGGTGAAAGCGGCCTTACCCGGTCCGTTCGCGATGAAGGATTCCATCCCGACGGTGCGGTCCTCGGTGGCGAACAGGGCCGCGAACTGCTGTGCCTCGACGCGCAGTCCGTTGGTCAGGTCGACGTCCAACCCCTGATCTATGGACGCCTTGGCCGCAGCCAGAGCGCGTGACGCTCCGGTCGTGAACTGCCCCGCCCATGCGCGTGCCGCGTTGTACACCTCGTCCGGCGCAACCACCTCGTCCACCAAACCGATGCGCAGGGCCTCCTCGGCTCCGACGAAACGGCCGGTGAAGACCATGTCCTTGGCGCGACTGGGCCCGATCAGACGGGCCAGGCGCTGCGTGCCGCCGCCCCCGGGAATGACTCCGAGCAGCACCTCGGGAACGCCCAGCTTGGCATTGTCTCCGGCGATGCGTCGGTCTGCGCCGAGCGCGACCTCGAGTCCACCGCCCAGTGCGTATCCGGTCACTGCGGCCACGACCGGTTTGGGAATCGTGCTGAGCGAGCCGAGGGCGGACTGCAGTTCCGCCGCGATATCGGTCATCTCGACGACGGACATTGCCGCCATTTCCTTGATGTCGGCACCGGCCGCGAACACCTTTTCGCCGCCGTAGACGATGACCGCTCTGACGTCGGAGTTCACGGCGGCTTCGCGTGCCGCAGCCCGGATCTCCTCCTGCACCTGACGATTGAGCGCGTTCATCGGTGGGCGATCCAAGCGAATGGTGCCGATACCGTCGGATACTTCGAGAGTCACGAACTCAGCCATGGCCGAAGGCTACCGCGCCCGAGTTCAGCGATCCGACCAGGGATGGACCGTGCCCGCGTAGTACGCGTCCTCGCCGTCGAACTCCACTCGGACGGTGCCGTTCTCCCGGGTCAGGACGGGCAGGACCGTCGCGATCGTCTGCTCGTGATCGAGAACGTCGGCCACCGTGTCGAATCGGCCGAGCGCATCGAGCTGGCTCCACGTCGGTGGCAGCAGGACGGTGGTCCCCGAACGCCAGTCCGTCAACGCGTCCTCGGCCGAACGCCAGCTCACCGACGCCGCCTCGCTGGTCTCCCCGTCGGCATTCTGCCCCTCGGGGAGCACGGCAACGAAGAACCTCGTGTCGTACCGTCGGGCTTCACCGATCGGGGTGATCCAGTGCGACCACGGCCGCAGCAGATCTGCTCGCAGAACCAGATCGTGGTCGGCGAGAAACTGGGCGAACGACAGCTCCCGGCGTTCCAGTCGACCGCGTTCCGCAGAGAACGGGGCGGTGTCGGCGACCACCGAATCCGCCGTCGGACCGGCCAACAACACGCCACACTCCTCGAACGTCTCGCGTGCCGCTGCGCACACCAGCGCCTGCGCCTTCCCCTCGTCGGTACCGAACCGGTCGGCCCACCACGACGGCGGCGGACCTGCCCACTCGATGTCCGCGGCCGCATCCGACGGATCCACACCGCCACCGGGAAATACCGTCATGCCGCCCGCGAACGCCATCCCGCCGACGCGTTCGAGAAGGAACACCTCGATGCCGGGTTGTGATCGGCCGTCACGGATCAGGATGACGGTCGACGCATCACGTGCTGGAACGGGATCGGCGGCGGTGCTCGAGCTCATCTCCGCAACGTACCGCTGAGCCGGTGCGCCCGAGCACGGGGTCCGCTCTAGCGGCGGTGCGCCCCGGCAGCGCGCGTGCGCCGCGCGAAGTAGCGACCGTCGACGCGATCGAGGGTGATCGACTGGCTGAATGCCTCGGTCAGGTTCTCCGCCGTGATGACGTCGTCGACCAGGCCTTGCGCAACCACACCGCCCTCCTTGAGGAGTAGTGCGTGGCTGAAGCCGGGCGGGATTTCTTCCACGTGGTGGGTGATCAGCACGGTCGCGGGAGCGTCGGGGTCGGCGGCCAGATCGGCCAACCGGGCTACCAGTTCCTCGCGGCCGCCGAGATCGAGGCCGGCAGCGGGCTCGTCCAGCAACAGCAGTTCGGGGTCGGTCATCAGGGCACGGGCGATCAGTACACGCTTGCGCTCACCCTCCGACAGGGTGCCGTAGGTCCGGGTCGCCAGATGTTCGGCCCCGAGGCTCTCGAGCATCTCGACGGCCCGTTCGGTGTCGATCGCGTCGTACTTCTCCCGCCAGCGCCCCAGCACGGAATAGCCGGCGGATACGACCAGATCGGAGACGAGTTCGTCGGCAGGGATTCGGTGCGCCAACGAGGACGACGACAAGCCGATTCGAGGACGCAGTTCCGAGACATCGGTTCTGCCCATCACCTCACCGAGGACGTGAGCGACACCGGACGTGGGATGGATCTCGGCGGCAGCGATACGGAGCAGCGACGTCTTACCTGCACCGTTGGGCCCGAGTACGACCCACCGTTCGTCCAGTTCCACCTTCCAGGTGACGGGACCCACCAACGTCACGCCACCTCGGCGAACTACGACATCGGTGAAATCTACGAGCAGGTCGGGATCCGGTTCAGACACGGCTCCTATCCTCCCGCACACTCCCCGCGCAGACACGGCAGGATGTGCACGCGTGTCGCCCATTGACGATGTACCTCGCACCTCCCGCCGTCCCGTCGACGGGGTCACTCGCGTGAACCCGCCCGGGCAGCCGTTCCCACTGGGTGCCACTGCGCATCCCACTGGTACGCAATTCGCAGTCCACGCTCCCGGTGCGGATGGCGTCGAGGTATGTCTGATCGACCCGGACGGCGGCGAGCGGCGCGTGGAGTTGACCAACCGGACATTCGGCATCAGACATGCCTTCGTCCCTGACGTCGGGCCAGGCGTGCGGTACGGCTTTCGCGCGCACGGCACCTGGGATCCCCACTCGGGCCGACGATTCAACGGGGCCAAGATCCTGCTCGACCCGTCCGCCCGCCAGGTGTCCGGTGACTTCGGGGATCCCGCGGCCCTGTTGGCCTACGAGGACGACCCGTTCGGAGCCCCCAGCAGTCGCGATTCCCTCGGCCACCTCCCGCTCGGCGTCGTCCGCGGACCGTCGGACAACGGCGACCGGCCGCTGAGGCCTGCCGTTCCCTGGGACAGAACCGTGCTCTACGAATTGCACGTCGGGTCGTTCACCGCGCGCCACAACGGCGTACCCGAACACCTCCGTGGCACCTACCTCGGGCTCGCGCAACCGGCCGTACTCGAACACCTGGCTCGAACGGGCATCACGTCGGTCGAATTGCTGCCGGTCCACACCACGTTCACCGAACCCGGGGTACGCGCTCGAGGGATGCGAAACCATTGGGGCTACTCCACGGGCGCGTATTTCGCTCCCGATCCGCGTTTCGCCGCCGTACGAGGCAACGAAGTGGACGAGTTCCGGACGATGGTCGACGCGTTGCACAGCGCAGGGATCGAAGTGATCCTCGACGTGGTCTACAACCACACGTGCGAATCCGCGGTCGACGGGCCGTCGATCAGTTGGCGGGGTCTCGACGCGCCGGGGTACTACCTGCTCGACGGTCGCGGATCCGACGTCGACCTGACCGGTTGCGGCAACACACTCGATTCGGCGTCTCCCGCCGTGGTCCGCATGGTGTGCGACAGCCTGCGGTACTGGGTGCAGGACATGGGCGTGGACGGATTCCGATTCGACCTGGCCAGTACGCTCGGCCGACCGGGCGGTTGGCGATTCGATTCTCGTGCACCGCTGTTGACGGCGATCGGTACCGATCCGGTGCTGTCGGGCGTCAAGTTGATCGCCGAACCCTGGGATGCGACCGGTGCCGGATATCAGGTGGGCAACTTCGGGGTCATGTGGTCCGAGTGGAACGACCGCTACCGAGATACCGTGCGAGGATTCTGGGCCGGCCATCACGGAGTGCGCGAATTGGCTTCCCGCCTAGCCGGTTCCGAGGACCTCTATGCCGGCAGCGGTCGACTGCCGTGGGCGTCGATCAATTTCGTCACCGCACACGACGGATTCACCGCACACGATCTGGTCTCGTACGAACGAAAGCACAACGAAGCCAACGGCGAAGAGAACAGAGACGGCACCGACAACAACTCCTCGGTCAACTACGGCGTCGAGGGTCCGACCGACGATCCCTCCGTCCTCGACGACCGTGGGCGACACGTCCGTGCTCTGCTTGCCACCCTGACGCTGTCGACCGGAACACCGATGCTGCTCGCAGGTGACGAACTCGGCCACAGCCAGGGCGGAAACAACAACGCGTACTGCGTATCTCACGATGCACCGGCATCCGACGCCTGGGCAGTCGACTGGGACAGCGCGGATCAGAACATGATTCGATTCGTGGCGCGCCTGCTGCGCGTACGTGCGAGCGCCCCGACACTGCGTCAGCAGGAGTTCTTCACCGGCCGGGCGACGCCGACCGGTCGACCGGACCTCGTCTGGTTCGATTCCGCCGGAATCGAATTCGATCACGACAGATGGAACGACGATTCGGTGCGCACGATCTCCGCCTGGGTCGACGGGTCCGACGTGCGTTCCTACGCCTCCGACGGCGGGCAGGTGGACGACGCGAGTTCGTTGCTGATCTTGCATTCCGGCGGTCCCGCGGAGATCACGCTGGCCTGCCCCAGTTGGTCGTCGTCTCGATTCGTGCCCGTCCTCGATTCCTCTCGCGTGGACGGCGTCCCACCCGATACCACTGCACTGGAGGCAGGTTCGAAGATTTCGGTGACCGGCTCCACCGTTCTCGTGTTCCGCAGCGCCGGTAGGTGAGTCATGAACAGCTGCACGAGCGGTCCTACCCCGAGCGCGTAGAGCACCGTACCCACACCGAGAGTTCCGCCGAGCAGCCAGCCGGTGAGTACCACTGTCAGTTCGATTCCCGTGCGAGTGAGGCGAATCGACCATCCGGTGCGCGCCACCAACCCGGTCATCAAACCGTCTCGGGGGCCCGGGCCCATTCCCGCACCGATGTAGAGCGCCGTGGCGAAGGCATTGACGACGATGCCCGACACCATTGCCAGTGTCCGAACGATCGGCCCGTCCAGATGGGGCAGGATCGCCGACGTCGTATCCACGGCGACAGCGATGACGATCACGTTGCTCACGGTCCCCAAACCCGGACGCTGCCGCAGCGGTATCCACATCAGGAGCACCGCCACGCCGGTGATGGCAGTGATGGTTCCGAAGCTGAGTGACAGGTGCCGCGACAGACCTTGGTGGAACACATCCCAGGGGTTGACGCCGAGCCCACCGGCGATCATCAGCGACATGGACGCGCCGTACAGCCACAGGCCGACGTAGAGCGCCGTCAGGCGAGACGGGAGACGACGGCCGGCGACGCGTAGCGGTGAGAAAGGCATGGTGTCAGTGTCCGGCCACTGGATACCTCGTTCGATAGCCAGTTGCGCGACAGTGGACCCCCGGCCGATGCTGCGTTACATCCGGACAGCGATCACGGTCGTCGAACCGGGAGCCACTTCGGTGAAACCAGCATCTCGGACTGCGACGGCGCGACCCGCGCGGACCTCGTCCAGCGCGTGCGTCCACTGCTCCGGATCCGCCGATCGAACCGAACAGGCGAAACCGGAATCGGCCCAGGCTCGACAGTCGTCGAGGCTCATCGCACCGGCCAGCAACATCGACGCATGACCCACCTGCGCCGCGGCCTTGCCCACCGTCATCGACAGGGACGCGTCGATCCACAGCACCGGCCCGGCGCTCGGCGGTGACTCTTCTTCGGCCGGTACGTCGGTGCCGCCGATCTGAAGACGCTTGATGCGCGGATCCAGATCGCCGACGCGGCCCGGCACGAAAGCACGGGCCGAAGCGTTCCCGACCTCGACCGTGACACCCGGAACTTCCTGCGCTGCAGTCCATTGCGCGCCGCGGGCACGGCGGGCCACCTTCCTGATCCGCGCCGAGGTCCACGCAACGAAAGGCTCGTGCCACGAGGCGTCGACACCGACCCGTGGGTCGAGGCACAGCGCCACGACGGCTCGGGCGGCGGCTTCGAGTAGGTCGTTGCGCACCGGCGGGTCGGCCTTGGGTATGTGCAGCACCATGGGCATGGCCAGAACCTCAGACGGGTCCTCGGGATCCTCGGCACCGCCGTAGCCGCGGGCCAACTCGGCGTGACGCGAGGCGAAGGTGTTGGCGTCCGAGAACTGCTCGGGTTCAGCCGTATCGGACGTCGACCCGGCACGGTCCCGATCGACGGAGTCGCCGACGGCGGGGGCGTCGGTCATGGGATCGGGACGCGGCGGACTCCCCCGTCGACGGCATCCGCGGCTTCGATCTCGTTTCGGGTGACCCCGAGAATGAACAGGACGGCGTCCAAGTACGGGTGCGAGATCGCAGTGTCGGCGATCTCGCGTAGCGCGGGCTTGGCGTTGAACGCAACGCCGAGCCCGGCCGCGGTGAGCATGTCGATGTCGTTGGCACCGTCGCCGACCGCGACCGTCTGCTCCATCGGCACTCCGGCTTGGGCGGCGAACTCCCGCAGTGCGGTCGCCTTCGCAGCACGGTCGACGACGTCGCCGATGACGCGACCGGTCAACTTCCCGTCGACGATCTCGAGTGTGTTGGCTTTCACATAGTCGAGTTCGAGTTCGTGAGCCAATCCCTCGATCACCTGGCGGAACCCACCCGATACGACACCGCAGGCGAAACCGAGACGCCGAAGCGTCCGGATGGTCGTTCGAGCCCCTGCCGTCAGCTCCAAGCTGTCGGCGACGTCGTCGATGACGGATGCGTCGAGGCCGGCCAGCGCTGCGACACGCTGTTCCAACGACTCGGCGAAGTCGATCTCCCCGCGCATCGCCGCCTCGGTGACGGCACGTACCTCGTCTTCGCGCCCGGCCCGGGCGGCAAGCATCTCGATGACCTCGCCCTGGACCAACGTCGAGTCCACGTCGAACACGATGAGTCGTTTCGACCTCCGTGCGATGCCGGCTCGCTCCACTGCGATGTCGACGCCGATTCCCGCTGCGATCGCGGCGAGGCCGGTGCGTAGCTGGAGGTCTGCCTCAGGCGAGGTGTCGGTGGCGGTGACCTGAAGTTCGAGGCCCGTCACCGGGTAGTCCGCGATCCCACGGATGGAATCGATGTTGGTCCCCTGCCGGGCCAATTCTCTCGAGATGGTGCTGAACGCTCGCGCAGTCACCGGACGGCCGAGCACGACGACGACATGCGTGGCCAGCGTGCGTCCACCGTTCTGAGCCGCGTCGATCTCGACATCGACATGGACACCCACGGTGGCCATGGCGTCTTCGAGTTCTTCCTGGAGCGCCTCGGGATCGCGTGGACAGGTCAGCAACACTCCCAGGGTCAGCCTCTTGCGGATGACCACCTGCTCCACGTCGAGCAGACTGACGTCGTGCCGTGACAGGGCCGCGAACAGCACCGATGTGACACCTGGTTTGTCGGGTCCCGTCACCGTTACCAACACCGCAGTGTCGCTCGATCTCACCGAATCTCCCTTTCGCACTGTCCCCCCAATTACTGGTGTGCCCTGCTCGTGTCCCGCGACCGCCGCCGAACGGGCCGGACGCGCAGGGAAGATTGTCGCAAGCGAAGAGCCCCGCCCGGTAGCCGGGAGGGGCTCTCGCTGTGCTGTGGACTACCGGGGATCCGGGTCGCCCGAACCTTCGTGATCGCTGGTGGCGATCGGAGCCCGGCGGGCCTGTTCGAGTACCGCGGTGGTCTTGCCACCGTGAGCACCAGGACCGACGTGCGCTTCGGACCGCATCCGCTCGACCATGTGCGGGTAGTGCAGCTCGAACGCCGGGCGCTCGGAACGAATCCGAGGCAGCTCGGTGAAGTTGTGCCTCGGGGGCGGGCACGAGGTGGCCCACTCCAGCGAGTTTCCGTAACCCCACGGATCGTCGACGGTGACGACCTCACCGTATCGGTACGACTTGAACACGTTCCAGACGAACGGCAGCGTCGAGGCACCGAGAATGAACGCACCGATGGTCGAGATGATGTTCAGTTCGGTGAATCCGTCGGACGGCAGGTAGTCGGCGTAGCGACGTGGCATGCCTTCGTTACCGAGCCAGTGCTGCACCAGGAACGTGGCGTGGAATCCGAAGAACGTCAGCCAGAAGTGCCACTTGCCCAGAGCCTCGTCCATCATCCGGCCCGTCATCTTCGGGAACCAGAAGTAGATGCCTGCGTACGTCGCGAACACCACGGTGCCGAACACCACGTAGTGGAAGTGGGCGACGACGAAGTACGTGTCGGTGACCTGGAAGTCGATGGGAGGCGAAGCCAACAGCACACCGGTCAGTCCGCCGAACACGAACGTGATCAGGAAGCCGATCGAGAACAGCATCGGCGTTTCCAGCGTGACCTGTCCGCGCCACATAGTGCCGACCCAGTTGAAGATCTTCACACCGGTCGGAACAGCGATGAGGAATGTCATGAACGAGAAGAACGGCAGCAGTACCGCGCCGGTGGCGTACATGTGGTGGGCCCACACGGCGATCGACAGTGCGGCGATGGCGATCGTCGCGTAGATCAGACCCGAGTAACCGAAGATCGGCTTGCGGGAGAACACCGGGAACACCTCGGACACGATTCCGAAGAACGGCAACGCGATGATGTAGACCTCGGGGTGCCCGAAGAACCAGAACAGGTGCTGCCACAGCAGCACTCCGCCCGTTGCCGGGTCGAAGAGATGCGCGCCCAGGTGGCGGTCGGCGGCAAGGCCGAGCAGTGCGGCGGTCAGCAGCGGGAACGCCAGCAGGATCAGAATCGACGTGACCAGGATGTTCCAGGTGAAGATGGGCATCCGGAACATCGTCATACCGGGTGCGCGGAGGCAGATCACAGTGGTGATCATGTTGACGCCACCGAGGATGGTTCCCAGACCGGCGACGGCGAGGCCCATGATCCACAGGTCGGCACCGACACCGGGCGAGTGCAGAGCAGAGGTGAGCGGCGTGTACGCCGTCCATCCGAAGTCGGCCGCGCCACCCGGGGTGATGAAGCCGGCCGTGGTGATCAGCGCACCGAACAGGTACAGCCAGTAGGAGAACGCGTTGAGACGCGGGAACGCCACGTCCGGCGCACCGATCTGCAGCGGAAGAATGTAGTTGGCGAAGCCGAACACGATCGGTGTTGCGTACAGCAGCAACATGATGGTGCCGTGCATCGTGAACAGCTGGTTGTACTGCTCGTTGGACAGGAACTGCATCCCCGGCACGGCCAACTCGGCGCGCATCAACAGCGCCATCAGTCCACCGACGAGGAAGAAGGCGAACGACGTCGCGATGTACATGATCCCGAGAACCTTGGGATCGGTTGTGGTCACCGCCTTGTGGATGAACGAACCCTTCGGTCCCATCCGCGGCGGGAAAGGCCGAGCAGCATCCACCGCGGGAGCGGGCCTAGGCGCTAGGGCAGTCACAGATCCTCCTGATTGCGCGTCCGACCCCGAATCACGAGGCGACGTCACTAGTCGTGCGCTACTCGAATCGTAGACCGTCGGACCGACGCTTGCCGAACCGGTCCTACCGTGTGTCGTATTGGATTCGATCGAACCATGGTTCGGGGTGCGATCTGCCTGCGCCGTCGGCCTTTACGAGCCCTCCGACACACCCCGGAACACCGTGCGAGCAGATGGCCGAGAAGGGTCCGCGGCAGTGCTCTGCGCGAGGCGATTTCCGTTACTGTGTGAGACCACCCGACCCGCAGAAAGAAGTTCCGCGTTGCCACTTCGACCACGACTCCCCCGCCGGTTCGCGCCACACACCACGGGCACGGCGGCCGCTGTCTGTCTGATGGCAGCCGTGGCGTTGACCGGATGCTCCGACTCCGCGACCGAGGACGACGCATCCACCATCGTTCGCAGTACGACGAACATTGCCGGAGCGGGGGTGGTCGGTAACAACCGGGACACCGTCGGACTGTGTCCCGCACTTGCCCCACTCGACCCGACTGGAGTCGAGGGCGATACGCGCCCCGTCGGGCACGCCGAGGGCATCAGTGCCATCCCGGCCGATCCACAGCGCATCGTCGTCCTCGACGCTGCAGGCCTCGACGCCAGCTGCGCGGTCGGGATCTGGGAACGCGT
This sequence comes from Rhodococcus sp. NPDC077669, assembly GCF_040686915.1. Lineage (NCBI taxonomy): Bacteria > Bacillati > Actinomycetota > Actinomycetes > Mycobacteriales > Nocardiaceae > Rhodococcus > Rhodococcus sp. NPDC077669. The sequence goes on from NZ_JBFBMD010000002.1 coordinate 393,567, forward strand.
CGTCGGCGCGGCCACGCTCGACCCCGACTTCCGGGGAGACGGAGACCAGCCGCTGTACCTGGGTACCGGCCTGGCGTCGGTTCCGTCGGTCGGCCCGGTCGGTGCCCCCGACCTCGATGCGATCGCCGCCCTCGCCCCGGACCTGATCCTGGGGGCCGATTCTCTCGGATCCGATACCTACGATTCGCTGACTGCCATCGCGCCGACCGTGTTCACCGCGACCGGACAGGGATGGAAAGACACTTTTCTGCAGTCCGCAGCCGCCTTGGGTCGAGGCCAGGCAGGATTCGACCAGCTCGCGTCGTTCTCCGCGGATGCCGAACGCGTCGGTCGCGAGATCGATGCAACCCAGACGCAGGCGTCGGTCGTCCGATTCGATGCCGATTCCGTCGAGGTCGACGGCCAAGATTCGTTCGCCGGCCAGGTGCTCGCCGAGGTCGGCGTGGCACGGCCACAGAATCAGCGTGACACCGGTTTCTCGGTCGAGCCCGGCAACCTGGAGCCCGTCGAGGGCGACATCGTCTACGTGCGATTCGCGGGTCCGGACGGCGAGACCTTCGGCCGTGAGGTGATGGACGGCGACGCGTGGCACGCTCTCGGCTCGGTCACCGACGGGCGGGTGTTCGCGGTGAACGACACGGTCTGGTCGGGCAGCGGGGTCGTCGCGGCGCGGGCCGTTCTGGCCGACCTGTCCGCTTCTCTGAACGCCTACGTGTCCTGACGCGATGCCTATCCCGGACTTCGTTCAGGCGCTGCGCAGCGTCGTCGGCACGTCCCCGCTGTGGCTGTCCGGCGTCAGCGCAGTCGTTCTCGACGACGATCGGCGCGTGCTGCTGACTCTGCGGGCAGACAACAACACCTGGGCCGTGGTGTCCGGAATCCTCGAACCCGGCGAGGAACCTGCACCCGCCGCGCTGCGTGAGATCGGTGAGGAGACCGGTGTGGACGCCACGATCGTGCGCCTGACGAGCGTCGACGTGACGGAGCCCATCACGTACCCCAACGGCGACGTCGCGCAGTATCTGGACATCACGTTCCTGGCTCGCTACACCGGCGGCACTCCTCATGTCGCCGACGACGAGAACCTCGACGTGGCCTGGTTCGAGCTCGATGGCCTACCCGAAAACCTGACGGCCACATCACGATTGCGGATCGAGAAGGCCATCGCCGACGACCCGTCGGCGTGGTTCCGACGCTGACTCCCCCACCATCCCGAGACCGCAGCTCCGTCGAATCGTCCCCCACTCGGTCGATAATGTGATATCACTTTAGTATCACTCACGAGAGGGAGGTTCCGATGTCCGTACCCACTACCGTCGCCGAGAAGCCGACGGGTACTCCGACCACCACCATCGCCGAGCGCACCGGCTGGGATCTACCCGGCTGGTCGATGCTCGGCGTCGGTCTCGTGTTGTTCCTCGGCGGAATCGCCACGTTCGTTCTCGGACTCGCCTTCTCCGTCGTGGCGCTGATGGCCGTCGGAGTCGCGCTGTTCGTGCTGTCGTTGCCGGCACTCATGGGATTGACTCTGGTGCAACCGAATCAAGCTCGTGTTCTGCAGCTACTCGGCAGTTCGTACAGCGGAACGCTGCGCACACCGGGGCTACGCTGGACCAATCCGTTGACGTACCGCAGGGCCATCTCGACGCGAATTCGCAACCACGAGACCGGCCAGTCGAAGGTCAACGACGCCGACGGCAATCCGATCGAGATCTCTGCCATCGTCGTCTGGCAGGTCGCCGATACCGCCCTGGCGTCGTTCCAGGTCGACGATTACGAGGAGTTCGTCGCCGTCCAGACCGAATCGGCCGTCCGTCATATCGCCGGCAGCTACCCGTACGACGCCGAAGGACGAATGTCGTTGCGCGAGAACGCCGACGAGATCACCGCCGCCATGTCTGAGGAAGTACACGCGCGGGTGAGATCGGCAGGCGTCGAGGTGATCGAGACCCGCATCAACCGTCTTGCCTATGCTCCGGAGATCGCGCAGGCCATGCTGCGACGCCAGCAGGCCGGAGCTGTCATCGCGGCGCGTCAGCAGATCGTCGAAGGTGCGGTGGGAATGGTGGAGATGGCACTCTCGAAGCTCGAGGAGAAGCACGTCGTGGAACTCGACGAGGAGCGGAAAGCGGCGATGGTGTCGAACCTGCTCGTCGTGTTGTGCAGCGATCGCGATACCCAGCCCGTCGTCAACACCGGATCGCTGTACCAGTGAGCCATGGCCGTCGAGCGTAAGAAAATTCTGCTTCGGCTGGACCCAGCGGTGCACGACGCTCTTGCCCGCTGGGCCTCCGACGAGCTCCGAAGCACCAACGCTCAGATCGAGTTTTTACTGCGTCGAGCACTGAGCGAGCAGGGCCGAATGCCGAAGGAGGCCAAAGACATTCGCGCGCCGGGCCGCCCACCGAAGGAGTGAGCGGCACGGCGCGAGGATGGGTTTCTAGAAGTCCCAGTCCTCGTCTTCGGTGTTGACGGCCTTTCCGATGACGTACGAGGAGCCCGACCCGGAGAAGAAGTCGTGATTCTCGTCGGCGTTGGGTGACAGAGCCGACAGAATTGCCGGGTTCACATCCGTCTCGTCCTTGGGGAACAGGCCCTCGTAGCCGAGGTTGTTCAGTGCTTTGTTGGCGTTGTAGCGCAGGAACTTCTTGACGTCCTCGGTCAGACCGATCTCGTCGTACAGATCCTGGGTGTACTCGACCTCGTTGTCGTACAGCTCGAACAGCAACTCGAAGGTGTAGTTCTTCAGTTCCTCACGCCGCTCCTCGCTGACCTTCTCGAGGCCCTTCTGGTACTTGTATCCGATGTAGTACCCGTGCACAGCCTCGTCACGAATGATCAGCCGGATGAGGTCTGCCGTGTTGGTGAGCTTGGCCCGCGAGGACCAGTACATCGGCAGGTAGAAGCCGGAGTAGAAGAGGAACGACTCGAGCAGAGTCGACGCCACCTTGCGCTTGAGCGGGTCGTCACCGTGATAGAAGTTCAGCACGATCTCGGCCTTGCGCTGAAGGTTGACGTTCTCCTCGGACCAGCGGAACGCATCGTCGATGTCGCGGGTGGAGCTGAGGGTGGAGAAGATGGAGCTGTAGCTCTTCGCGTGCACCGACTCCATGAACGCGATGTTGGTGTACACCGCCTCCTCGTGCGGAGTGATGGCGTCGGGAATGAGGCTGACGGCACCGACCGTCCCCTGAATCGTGTCCAGCAGGGTCAGTCCGGTGAACACGCGCATCGTCAGCTGCTTCTCGACGGCGGTCAGAGTGGCCCACGACGGGATGTCGTTGGACACCGGCACCTTCTCGGGCAGCCAGAAATTACTGGTGAGACGCTCCCAGACTTCGGAGTCCTTGTCGTCCTGGACCCGATTCCAGTTGATTGCGGAAACGCGATCGATCAGCTTCACCATGTGTCCTATCTACCGAGAGAATCTGCCGAATATTGGCTTGCTTGAACACTACCCGTTGTGTCCGACATCAATAGCTAACACAAGATCTGTGTCGTGCGCGTTCTGCGTACCTGGAGGGGCGCACAACGCGCACGACGTGAGTTCGCCCTCCCAGCCCTCACGTCGAAGAACCTGCGCCACGTCTCCTGCGACGCCGCACGGATCGCTGCTGACCTCCTCGTACCCGAAAACGAGTCGCGCACGCCCGGCGAGTTCCGAAGCATTGTCACGTCGCCGATCGCGGAATGCGACCTCTTGCATCGAATGGAACCGACGACCGTCCAGGCGCACGGTCAGCGTACGAGATCCAACTCGGTACACGACGTCCTCGTAGAGTGTCCGCCCGTCGACCTTTATCTCGCTCTGCCGTTCGGTAGCAGGGAGCCCGTGAGCCTCTTCGACGTTGGTCGCATATTCGAGTTCGAGAACAGACTGAACGCCGTTCGCGAGCAAGTCGACGGCTTCGGTCAGCGCTGTGAGATACCGGTACGGCCTGCGGACAGCGATCTGCTTCCGAACGTCCGTCAATCGAATTCGCCGCTGAGTCACCGACGACACCAAGCTGTGGAAAGCCTGCCTCGGCGTAGGTTCCGACACCGCCAGATCGAGTGCAGTGTCCACCAGCGTCGTTCGCGGCATATCCCCTGTTACGCCGATGTGCCGGTGCGCACGAGATCGGTGCACCACCACTCCGGGATGCAGCGATAGTCCGATGCCCGCCACCAGCCTCGTTCCGACCCTGGGGACCGAGCGCAGCGTCGGGCGCTGATTGCATGCAGACTTTCCGTACGGCACGGTGACGTGGACGGCCGAATCGGGATCGGGCCGTCGCAATCCCCATTCTTCGGCTGCGGAGCGGTGGCTCAGCATTGCGTGCCCACCTCCGTACAGAAGCGCTGCCATCAGGATCCGATCCCGAGTCAACGGCCCGGTGAAGATCGAGTAGACGCCGCGCAGAACAACGATCCACGCGCCACTCTCCACTAGCTTGCGGACTCGATTTCGGCTGTACCCCAACTTCGTGACCTGCGACTGCGTGAACAGCCCCCACTGCGTGTCGATCAGAACCTGAAGTTCTCGACCGTCCCCCCGACCATGTTCCATGGCCGGCCATCCTGCCCAGTGGGTACGACAACTTCCGTCGTGGGGGGGTTTTTGGGCCCCCGGGTTGCCCAAAGACCACCCCCGGGGTAGCCGCCCCGAAGCTGGTAGCAACGGCCCCCGACCGCCGGGGCCCCGCGGG